>CAYFFE010000025.1:0-35832 GCA_964342265.1 uncultured Cellvibrionaceae bacterium
TAGGTTTCGTTAAGAAAACGTTCGACAAAGCTGCGGCCTTTTTTAAGTTCCAAGTTCATGGCCGCGCGAGGAAATTCGTACATCAATCGAGGTGCCATGGGTTGGCCGTTGTTCATGGCCAAAATTAAACTATCGCTATCGGCGGGAATTGGTGATTTATCGACCGTGTTAATCACATCGGAAAGAGCCCCGGGCCCAATATAAGGTACCACGCTACCGTTTTTTAGGCCTGAAATTATTTCTTGCGCCAGGTCTGAGTTGTCCATTGGGCTCTCCGCAGATAAATATAAGTTGGCTTTTGAGGTTTGTGGAATCGAGTCTTGTTGATTGCGATTCCGGTTCTCAATTGAGATCTTACTCAGATAAGTGCAATTTCTAATCCAGCGCGTTGTTTATCCACCGGTTCGACTAAGCTATTGATTTAGCGATATTTTAAATTTACAACGATAGCTGTTACGGAGGAATATCTACGGCAGAAAGCATAGATTGTAGAAAACACGACAAGCGCAAAAATTCCTCTAAGAAAAATCATGGTCGCAAATGCGACAAAACTCTTTTTGCGCTAAGTGTTTAATTTTTATTGTAGAATTTTTTTGCTGCGATTAGTTCAAAAACGAGTTAGATGAATTAATGAATGCTTTCAAAATAAATGTAATTAAAGAAGGGAGATGTACAGCCTTATTTAATCTGGCGAGCCTGCGCAAGCTTTGTAAGAAGCGTTGTTCGGTGGCCTAAATAAACCCTACAAAAAGAACCGATATGTTGGTGTTATAACAGCCAAATACGCGTGTTTGTTGTGTTAAAACCAAAGAATTCGACTCAAGTATTCTATAATTTTCTATATAAAACAATATCTTATAAATTTG
This sequence comes from uncultured Cellvibrionaceae bacterium, assembly GCA_964342265.1. Taxonomy (GTDB): domain Bacteria; phylum Pseudomonadota; class Gammaproteobacteria; order Pseudomonadales; family Cellvibrionaceae; genus Halioxenophilus. The sequence goes on from CAYFFE010000025.1 coordinate 867, forward strand.
TCCTGATTTTGGTACGAGCTTCGCAATAACCCTGTCGCTATTCAACGCCTCTAGTACACAGCCACGGCTTATACCTGCTGTGGAATGACTAAAACAGGAGAAATTATCATGCGTCAATGTGCGATTTACGGTAAAGGTGGTATTGGTAAATCTACTACCACCCAAAACCTAGTTGCTGCTCTAGCAGAAGCTGGTAAAAAAGTAATGATTGTTGGCTGTGACCCAAAAGCTGACTCTACTCGTTTAATCCTTCACTCAAAAGCTCAAAACACCATTATGGAAATGGCTGCCGAAGCGGGCACCGTTGAAGATCTTGAGCTTGAAGATGTTCTTAAAACTGGCTACGGCGACATCAAGTGTGTTGAGTCTGGTGGTCCAGAGCCCGGTGTTGGTTGTGCTGGCCGCGGTGTAATTACTGCGATCAACTTCTTGGAAGAAGAAGGTGCCTACGACGACGACCTAGACTTCGTGTTCTACGACGTATTGGGTGATGTTGTTTGTGGTGGTTTCGCTATGCCTATCCGCGAAAACAAAGCACAAGAAATTTACATCGTTGTATCTGGCGAGATGATGGCTATGTACGCGGCCAACAACATCTCTAAAGGTATTGTTAAATACGCCAATTCTGGTGGTGTGCGTTTGGCTGGTTTGATTTGTAACAGCCGTAACACTGACCGTGAAGATGAGCTTATTGAAGCGTTGGCTGCCAAAATTGGTACCCACATGATTCACTTCATCCCACGTGACAATGTTGTACAGCGCGCAGAAATTCGTCGTATGACCTGTATCGAGTACGATCCTGCTGCCAAGCAGTCTGATGAGTATCGCGCTCTTGCTCGTAAAATCATCGACAACAAAAATCTTGTTATTCCAGAGCCATGCACCATGGACGAGCTAGAACAGCTTCTAATGGACTTCGGCATCATGGAAGAAGAAGACGAAAGCATCATCGGTCAAACTGCTTCTGCAGAGTAATTGATGATTTGCATTAAATAATTCTCGAGAGTTATTTAATTTCGCCCAAAAAATTCGGCCTGCATTTGTGCGAATTTTTTGGGCAAACATTAACCTCCTGGGTTAACCCTTTGGGTTAATGGCGGTTTGAAAAAACGCCGCGCTATTAATTCGAATAACAATTCCTATTAATGGCATTTCTGGCTCGGCCGGGTATGAAGCAGATTAGCTTTTACCTGCAACTCAAACAAGAGGAGACAGACAATGACTGTCATGACACGTGAAGAAACTGAAGCCCTCATCTCTGAGGTGTTGGAAGTTTACCCTGAGAAAGCGAAAAAAGACCGTACCAAGCACTTAACTCCAAACGATACTTCGTTGGAGCAATCTAAAAAATGCATCACCTCCAATAAAAAATCACTGCCCGGTGTAATGACCATTCGTGGTTGTGCTTATGCCGGTTCTAAAGGTGTGGTTTGGGGCCCAATTAAAGATATGATTCATATCTCTCACGGACCTGTTGGCTGTGGTCAGTACTCTCGAGCGGGTCGTCGTAACTACTACATTGGTACCACTGGTGTTAACACCTTCGTAACCATGAATTTTACGACAGACTTCCAAGAAAAAGACATCGTTTTTGGTGGCGATAAAAAACTCGATAAAACCATTGATGAAATCGAAACTCTATTCCCGCTGAACAAAGGTATTACCATTCAGTCTGAGTGTCCAATCGGTTTGATCGGTGACGACATCGAAGCCGTGGCCAAAAAGAAAAATGCGGAAACCGGTAAAACCGTAGTGCCCGTTCGCTGTGAAGGGTTCCGCGGTGTTTCTCAATCGCTGGGTCACCACATTGCGAACGACGCCGTACGTGACTGGGCGTTAAGTGCTCGCGATGAAGACGACAGCTTCGAGACCACTCCCTACGACGTAGCCATTATCGGTGACTACAACATCGGTGGTGATGCTTGGTCTTCGCGTATTCTTCTCGAAGAAATGGGCCTGCGTGTTGTTGCACAATGGTCTGGTGATGGTTCTTTGTCTGAAATCGAGCTAACACCTAAAGTTAAACTGAATCTCGTTCACTGCTACCGTTCAATGAACTACATCTCTCGTCACATGGAAGAGAAGTACAACATTCCTTGGATTGAGTACAACTTCTTTGGCCCAACCAAAACGGTTGAGTCTTTGCGCAAAATTGCTTCACACTTTGATGAGTCTATTCAGCAAAAATGTGAAGAAGTTATTGCCAAATACAAGCCAGAGTGGGATGCCGTTATCGCTAAATACCGTCCTCGCTTAGAAGGCAAAAAAGTTATGTTGTACGTTGGTGGTCTACGCCCACGTCACGTAATTGGCTCTTACGAAGATTTAGGTATGGAAGTTGTTGGTACCGGTTATGAATTCGGCCACAACGATGACTACGACCGTACTCTTAAGGAAATGGGCGATGCCACGTTACTTTACGATGATGTAACCGGTTACGAATTTGAAGAGTTTGTGAAAAAAGTCAAACCAGACTTGATCGGTTCGGGCATTAAAGAAAAGTACATCTTCCAAAAAATGGGTGTGCCGTTCCGACAAATGCACTCGTGGGATTACTCAGGTCCTTATCACGGCTTTGATGGCTTTGCCATTTTCGCTAAAGATATGGACATGACGCTAAACAACCCTTGTTGGAATGTTTTAACCGCACCATGGAAAAAAGAAGACGCTGAGCAAACTGCTACCGCAGCTTCTGCCTAATTCTTTCATGTAACTCTGAGGCTTTTTAAATTGTGCTAACTCACTGGCATAGGGATAGGCCAGCCGCCTGCGATGCGGAGCGCGCGCAGAAATAATTCAGGACGAATTATTTCTGCAATAAGCCAACAGCATAAACCTTAAGCTGGGTCCACAGATTGGTGGCCTAGAAGGAGAACCGAGATGAGCCAAGATGTAGAAAATATCAAACCAAGTTACCCGCTCTTCCGTGAAGAGGAGTACAAAGACGTTCTTAAAAACAAACGCGAGAACTTCGAAGAGCCGCATTCACAAGAGAAAATCGACGAAGTATTCATGTGGACCACTACAGAAGAATACAAAGAGTTGAACTTCCAACGTGAAGCCTTAACTGTAAACCCTGCTAAAGCATGTCAACCTCTAGGCGCTGTTTTATGTGCTCTAGGTTTTGAAAAAACCATGCCTTACGTTCACGGGTCACAAGGTTGTACTGCGTACTTCCGTACTTACTTCAATCGTCATTTTAAAGAACCAATTTCTTGTGTTTCTGATTCAATGACTGAAGACGCAGCGGTATTTGGTGGTCAGCAAAACATGAAAGATGGTTTGGAAAACTGTAAAGCGATTTACAAACCCGACATGATTGCGGTATCAACCACTTGTATGGCCGAAGTCATTGGTGATGACTTAAACGCATTCATCAATAACTCCAAAAAAGATGGTCACGTACCTCAGGAGTTTGCCACTCCATTCGCGCATACCCCAAGTTTTGTGGGCAGCCACACAACCGGTTGGGACAATATGTTCGAAGGCATTATCCGTTACTTCACTCTTAATCATATGGAAGATAAAGAAGTTGGCAGCAACGGTAAAATTAACCTTGTTCCTGGCTTCGAAACCTACCTAGGTAACTTCCGCGTTATCAAGCGTATGATGGAAGAAATGGACGTAGAGTACACTCTATTGTCTGACCCAGAAGAAATTTTGGATACGCCTGCAGACGGTGAATTCCGTATGTACGCCGGTGGTACTACGCAAGACGAAGTTAAAGATGCGCCCAACGGCAAGGAAACTTTCCTTCTGCAGCGCTGGCAATTGGTTAAAACCCAAAAATTCGTTAAGAATACTTGGAAGCACAAAGCTCCAAACATCAACATTCCAATGGGCCTAGCTTGGACCGACGAATTCTTGATGGAAGTGAGCAAAGTAACTGGTAAGCCAATTCCTGCAAGCCTTGAAAAAGAGCGCGGTCGTTTAGTTGACATGATGACTGACTCCCACACTTGGTTGCACGGTGTTAAATACGGCTTATACGGTGATCCTGATTACGTAATGGGTATGACCAAATTCTTGCTTGAGCTTGGTGCCGAACCTATCCACATTCTTTGTAACAATGCTAACAAGAAGTGGAAAAAAGCCATGGACGCTATGCTTGTTGAGTACAAGCGTGACGACACCTGTGAAGTACACATTGGTAAAGACTTGTGGCACTTCCGTTCATTGATGTTCACCAACAAACCTGACTTCATGATCGGTAACTCATACGGCAAGTTCATCCAACGTGATACTTTGTACAAAGGTGAAGAGCACGAAGTACCTCTAATTCGTATCGGCTTCCCAATTTTCGATCGTCATCACTTACATCGTCAAACCACCATGGGTTACGAAGGCGCTATGCAAATTCTAACCACCTTGGTTAACACTGTACTTGAGCGCTTGGACGACGAAACTCGCGGTATGCAAACTACCGATTACAACTATGACCTTGTTCGTTAATCGTAGCTATTAACTTTGGGTTAACGGGGTGGCTAACCACCCCGATTTTCCTTTTAATCTCTCGCTAAATCGTATTTAAAAATTTTTTGAGATTAAAAATTGCTTTAACTCAAAAGAAAAAATCACAGTTTTTGATACGTTATTTGTCGTAGGTTTATAGCAGCGATAAGTACGAATTAACGGCCTGTTGTAATAGGAGTGGCGTCATGCCCAATGTAATGCTTAGAAAAAATGAAAAGGGTCAGCTGACTTTATACGTGGCCAAGCGAGACCAAGAAGATATTGTGGTCTCTATCGAAAAAGAAGGCGAAGATGGTTGGGGCGGTACAATCGAACTCGCAGATGGATCTTCATATTATATTCCACCTCTAGAGTCCGAGCCTAAACTTCCAATCACTTTGCGAGCCAAACGCGCAGGGGGTTAGAGCCATGCCTGCACTTAACGAAGATGTCGCAGTCCGTTTAGCTTTAGCCGCGCGTGCGCTTCCTGAAGAAATAGAAACTCGAGACCTCGTCTTGGGAATTCTAGAAGCCGTCGGCGAACCCATCACCAGTGCTAAACTCAATAAAATGCGCCTTGGACGATTAAAGCGCGTTGAATGTCTCGCGCAAGTCGAAGAAGCCTACCTCAAAGAAGCGCTTAATTTCCTCAAAGGTCGCAATATTAAACGTGAACCTGAACCTCTACCTGATGTGGTTGATTTTGAAGGCGGCGACATGCCGCAGTCGGTTCGCGTGGCCGTTGCGTCCAACTCCGGCGACAAAGTCGATGGCCATTTTGGTTCGTGTAAACGCTTTTTAATTTATCAATTATCGGGTGATGAATTACGGTTAATTGATATTCGCGAACCAGAAACCGTTGATGACGACGAAGATAAAAACGTGATCCGTGCGCAATTAATTGACGATTGCCAAGTGTTGTACACGGTTTCAATCGGAGGGCCAGCCGCTGCTAAGGTAGTAAGAGCTGGATTGCATCCGATTAAATTACCACAAGGCGGTGTCGCGCCAGAAGAGTTGCAACGGCTACAGGCAACCATTGCGAGTTCTCCTCCACCGTGGTTAGCCAAGGCTATGGGACAAGATCCCGAAGAGCGTGTTCGATATCGTGAGGAGGCCAGAGCATGATCAGCGAAGCGGATATAAACGGTGTAATCGATTTCGTTAAAAGCAACGGTTTAGATGAGGCGGTAATTTCTAAATTGCGTGCGCAGTATGAAGATTATCACTTTACCTACTGCATTGATGACGATATGGAAGCTTATACTCCAGCGATAGAGCTGGAGGGTTTTAACGTTTATTACGTGAACTCCAAAGATCATTGTTCTAAATTAACGACTGATCCAAGCAATGCATCGGGGTTTGTTTTAGCCGAGGTTATCGACGATGAGTGACTCAGAGGATTCGCCCTTTGATTTAACACCAATTGCCGATTGTCGTTTTTGTAAATACCAAACGCGAGTATTATTAAGCGGGCGTTGTACACCGGGTGATGCTTGCGTGTTGGTTGAAAGTGGTCGACAAATCGACCGCTTTTTTCGCAACAATCCTCACTATGCAAAAGAATATCTGCACGATCCGTTTTGGGAGCGTCGCGCGATTGCCGTGCGTTACTCGCCCCAATCGGAATTACCCAAGCTCATCAACGACCCCGACGAAGCCGTGCGCCGTGCCGTGGCTTACCGTCTCCCCCCGGATCAATTAGTCGATATGATCCACGACAGCGATCGCGAAGTTAGAATAACCATTGCCGACCGCCTACCTATTCATCATTTAGAGCTACTGGCTAACGACCCAGATTATTTGGTGCGCGCCTATGTAGCTCAGCGTTTACCCGCCGGCAGACTTTTTCGTTTAATTCGCGACCCCGATCGGCAAGTAAGAAAATTAGTAGCCAAAAGGCTGCCCGAAGCCAGTTTGGGTATGATGCTCTACGACCCAGAAGCCGAAGTGCGCCGCGTGGTCGCATCACGCGCACAAGAAGATGAGCTAAAAGTACTTTTGAAAGACGAAGACTGGATGGTGCGGTTAGCTGCGGCAGAGCGAGCGCCAATCAAATCGTTAAAAGAACTGGAGGACGATCCAGATCCAGAAGTGGTAAGAACGGTTAAAGAACGTTTGGCAGGTTAATGTATGGCTCTGATTGCGGTCAGTCTTCATACCGTTAGTTGATATTAAACCAACAAATTGTTATCGAGTTTAATAGAAAACTTTTGTTCTCTTCAGAGGGCTCTCGCTGAACCTAAAAGTAAATACGCTAGGAAATATTGACGTGCAACATGCGCTGCTTCTAACTAACAAAACTGTTAACTTTCCAGAAAAGTATGTCAAAGTAAATAATAATGACTATCAATTCCTCTGAGATACTCTTTAAATAACCCTAAAAGCCAAGTTAGGTATCAACAGTCCCCGGAGCTATCCTGGTATTTTTGTCAGGCTACAAGTGTTAGATCGTTAGAGCTCGGTGATTTAGGTATAGTGCTGAGCCTATCTGTAAAATAGTCCATGTCTTTTAAATATCCGTGTTTACATAAATTTACAAATAAAAGAGCTGGTGCTATCGTACTCATTAGGAAATTTTCATATACTGGATGCACTGTCGTCAAGGAAAATATTGGCAGTTTTTTCTTCTCTGGCCCTAGTTCTTACTGTTTATTCTTTCTAGCCCTCTTTTTAAACCCACAGGGGCATGATTTCTGCGTCAGCCTATTATTATAGATAACTTAATGGATAATTTATCATGAATAAAGGAATGTGTTTGCTCGTATTGTTTACTTTTTTTCTAAATGGCTGTGTTTTATGGGATAAGAACCGGAACCCAACGGGTTCTGCAATAATATTCAAAGAAAATAGAGAGTTTGAAAAAATTGATTTGCCTTCCTTGTTAACAAGTAATGAAGATTCAGCCGGCAGTATAGAAAAAGCATTTAATCTTTTCTATTATAGTGACGGAACAACTAGTAAAACTGATAGCGTTCTTTATAGAGATAGAAATAGAGTGCAATACAGAATAATTGCAACGTCAAATCAAGTATGTACAAACTTTAAAAGAGCACTTTATAGAAATGAAAGTGACAGTAACTTTTTACTGGGTTTGGCTACAACTGTTTTTGCAGGAGCTGGTGCAGTGTTGGCGCATGAGCAAACGGCTAAGGAATTTGCTGCTGTAGCTGGAGTTGCGAGTGGAGCAAGGTCGGAGTTTAACTCGAGTTATTTTAGGAATATTACTATCGAAGTAATATCAGAAGGCATTGATACTGCGAGAGAAACTATCAAAAAAGAGATCGAGCAAAAAAATAATAAATCAATTGAACAATATACTGTAGAAGCGGCGGTAGCAGATGCTATAGCTTATCATAACGCTTGTAATGTCATCGTAGGCCTGCAGGCTGCGGCAAATGCATTGGCAGAGAAAAAATTAACGATTCAACGCGGCGAGGACGTTGGGTTGGTTTCATTGGCTAGAGTGAGAGAGCAAACCTTAGGTTTGAGAAATAGCCCACCAGAAGACCTAGTAGAGTCTGTTGAGAAATATAACCAGCTGAATCTTGAAGGTCTGTTAGCTGCATTAGAAAAAGTTAATACTAAAATTCAGGGGCATAGTATGGCCGTCAATGACTCTACTCCGTCTGATGGTTCCCCTAAGGGAACTCTAAAAATGAAGATCGAAGCTGGAATTACCTCAGCGAATACCGATGTCATGAAGTTAAAGGTGCAGGTTAAAATGACTAGATTTGATTTGGTTGCGCAAAAGCAGGAGTTGGAAAATCGAATTAAATTATCTGATGGTTCCCCGGGAGTCGTCAAGTTTAAATCTGATGTTGCTATGGCACAGGTTTTAGAAAATGAACTTGCAGCAAAGCTTATGTCTTTAAATGATTTGTTAAAAGAAATTGAGGGATTTATTTCTTGAATTTAAAGCGATTCGGAGTGGCGATTAAATCAGGCTCTGAAAATAGCCTATAGAGAATAGAGTTGCATTACTGCTGGAGAATCTTCTATGCCAACGTCATCGCACCAACGTTTACGAAGAAACCGAAGAGACGCAATTAGGACGGGTTTTTGTCATGAGGAATCCGATTTTGTTAGCTTGATTAGTAATCGTAGAAAGCTTGCGATTGTAATGGAAGGCGATTCTTGGTTTTCCTACCCCAAAAAATATATTGTAGCGGGGCGCCCAAGAAATATTTCAGATTGGGTTGAAGATCACATATCGAAAAAGAGGTACGCTTATTGTTTGTGTTTGGCAAGTGTAGGCGATACCGCTGTACAGATTTTCAACCCGCCGGGTTGTATTAAATTAAATCGAATTATCAAAAGACACGGTAAAAAATTGGATGTCTTACTGTTGTCGGCAGGAGGTAATGATATAGTTGGTAAACCTCTTGATAATTTTATCAACTATTATCAAGAGAACTTTCAAGCCTACGACTGTATTAATTGGGCTACATATAGAGAAAAGTTAAAGGAAATTAAGAGTTTTTATAAAAAGCTAGCTGAATTATCCAGTATCTATGCGCCCAAGGCTAAGTTGTTTGTGCAGGTATACGATTATTTGAAACCAGAAGATAGAGGCTTTAAATTGTTTTCTTACACAATATTAGGGCCATGGGTATATCGTTATTTAGAAGAAAAAGGATACGGAGATGATCAACAGTCTGAACTCAGAGAGTTAATTGTTATTGAGCTTTTAAATGCTTTTAAAAAAGATATGCTTAAATTGCAAGAAGAATTCAAAAACTTTTTTGTCATTAATACTCATGGTTCTTTGCCAGTCGGTAATCATGAATATTGGGCAGACGAAATGCATCCTACCACCGCAGGGTTTAAGTTGCTCACTCGAAAAATTGTTTCAGGAATTAATGCTATAGATCCTCGAGTCCCTAAGTTTGATTAAACTAACTACTTATCGTATGTAATATTGCGACTTTACTTTCTCGAAATACATTAATAATAAGCCTACGTATTTTTACGTATAATGCTGGGGAAACCTACTAATAGCTAAAGTTATTAGTTTTCCCCATAGTGTGTTTGCCTATAAAACACACTGTGGGGAGAGTTATGAATAGGAACACCACCGCCAGTCTTTCAGACGCGCAACATTCTACCAGATCTAGCAAAACCAATTCTTTAATCCAATCTTCTGTAGCTGTACTAGCCTTGGCGGGTGCTCTCAGTACTCCTCTGGCCAGCGCTCAAGAAGATCCCTTTCAATTGAGTGAAAAGCTCAGCGTTACCGGATTTATCGATATGTCGTGGTCCTACACCGATTTCGACGGTGATGGGTCTGACCAATCGTTTGGTCTCGATCAATTCGAAATTGATTTTATTTATACCTTTGACGACAAATTATCTGCGCAAGTGGATTTGGAATACCAAGATAACGGCACTGGCGAAGAAACCGACATCGAGCAAGCATTTGTTAGTTACGCACTGAGTGATGAATTTAGCATTACCGCCGGTCGATTCTTAAGTTATACCGGTTGGGAAACAGAGGAACCTACCGGTTTATACCAGTTCTCCGGTACAGGCTATGCGGCGTTCTTCTATGGCGGTTACCAGCAGGGTGTTTCCGGTTTATACAAAGGTAAAGGTTACGCTTTTGCCCTTTCGATTGTAAATGATCTTGGCGATTTGGAAGGCGAAGCACGCGATTCGGAAGAACCGGGTTATGAATTTATGGCCGCCTTTAATCCCACCGAAGAAGTTACCATTAAAGGCTTCTACTCACAGGATGGCTTAGACGGCACCGACGAAACCATTACGTTAATCAACGTATGGGCAAGTTACGTAGCAGGGCCGGTAACCCTCGCGGCTGAGATTAACAGTTCAGAAAATGCGCCCGCAGCCATTGGTTTTACCGGTATCGACACTGATGCCACCGGTTATCTTTTAATGGGTAATTATGCTTGGGACAAAGTAGCTCTTACCTTGCGTTACCACGGTTACGAGTTGGACGGTATTGAAGACGAATATGAATCCACAGGCTTTACGGTATCGCCCAGTATAACGGTCTCCAATAATCTTTTACTGGTCTTTGAAGCCCGAACAGACACCTTTGAATTCAATGGCGAGGAAGAAGATCAGTTCTCTCTCGCTGTCGAAGCTCTGGTTACTTTTTAATACAAGTTATCCATTAGCAGGTTCGTAATACAGTTAGAAATATTCTTTTAAGACTAACGCATATTTAATTAAGGTAATTATCATGAAATTTAAACAGCTAGTCGCCGCTACGGTTGCCGCTATCTCCCTGGTAGCCGGTACTTTGGTGCAAGCGGCTGATACGATAAAAGTTGGTGTTCTTCACTCCCTATCGGGAACTATGGCAATCAGTGAAACGACCTTAAAAGATACCGTTGTTATGCTCGTCGAAGAGCAAAACAAAAAAGGTGGATTACTGGGCAAGAAACTAGAAGCCGTCGTAGTCGATCCTGCATCAAACTGGCCATTGTTTGCAGAAAAAACCCGTGAGCTGCTTGAGCAAGAAAAGGTTGATGTGATCTTTGGATGCTGGACGTCGGTTTCTCGTAAATCAGTATTGCCCGTTATCGAAGAATTAAACGGTTTGATGTTTTATCCTGTTCAATACGAAGGTGAAGAGTCTTCTAAAAATATTTTTTACACTGGTGCGGCTCCTAATCAGCAGGCTATACCGGCGGTAAATTATTTAAAAGATGAGTTGGGCGTAGAGCGCTGGGTTTTGGCCGGAACCGATTATGTGTATCCACGTACTACCAATAAAATATTGGAAGCTTACCTAAAATCTCAAGGCTTTGCCGATGAAGATATTCTTATCAACTACACACCGTTTGGCCACTCCGACTGGCAAAGTATAGTTTCCGATATTAAAAAATTCGGCTCGGCAGGCAAAAAGACCGCAGTAGTTTCGACTATCAATGGTGATGCCAATGTACCTTTTTACAAAGAGTTAGGTAACCAAGGTATTTCTGCCGAAGATATACCAGTTATTGCTTTCTCTGTAGGTGAAGAAGAGCTTTCTGGTATTGATACGAAACCTTTGGTTGGCCATTTGGCAGCTTGGAATTACTTCCAAAGCGTGGATGCCGATGATAACTATGATTTTATTGATCAGTGGAAATCGTTTACCAATAAAGAGCGTGTTACCAATGACCCAATGGAAGCTACCTATATTGGTTTTAATATGTGGGCCAAAGCCGTGGAAAAAGCCGGAACAACCGATGTTGATACGGTTTCTGAGGCGCTAATTGGTATCGAAGTGCCTAATTTAACAGGCGGTACGGCTAAAATGTTGGAAAACCATCACTTAACCAAGCCGGTTTTAATTGGCGAGATTCAAGATAACGGTCAGTTTGAAGTGGTATGGGAAACCGACGGCCTGGTGCCGGGTGACGCTTGGTCGGATTTTTTACCGGGCTCAAAAGACATTATTGCTAATTGGACACCGCCCATTAAGTGCGGTAACTACAACACCAAAACAAAAACGTGTTCTGGCCAGAATTACGAATAAGCAAAACACTTAAAGTTAAGACTCAATAAAGGAATTGAGCAAGGATGCCAAAAAGAGGCGTAAGCCCAGAGAGACTGATAGTAGGAATGTGTGCTCCTGTGACTCAGTGAGTGGTGTAAGCCAGGATGGTTTGTAACCACTCGTTAATGATTCGCCAGGGTCGTGGCGAAACTTCTCCTAAGCGTTCGCCCGAGTTTACTCGGGCGCTTTGTTTCTGCAAATTTGGAGGTGGCTGTGCAGCCCTACCTAAAGTGGTATTTCTATTTACTGTTGGGATTGCTGGTTTTGCCAGTCACTTCTCATGCCGAACAAGAAAATATAAACCAATTATTGCAAAATCTAACTGAAGCCAATCTACGAGAAACCGGTGCGATTGTTAGTGAACTAGAAAAAGTCGGCGGCGAGTCTATGTTGCCACTGTTTAAAACGCTTCTCGCCGGCGATTTATATTACATAAAAGAAAATAAACAAATCTTTTCGGCGACTCGAACCGACGAGGGCTATGCCGGTATCGACGTGTTTACCGAACAGTCACTGGGTGAGTTCGGTCGACGCGACGTTAAGAAAATTCGGGTTAATAACTCATTGCGAACTCAGTTACGTGAAGTCATAGCCCGTATTAATTTAAGCGCGAAAGACGAACAGATTCGCCTTCAGGCTGTGCAAACAATGTTGGGGGAATTAGACGATAATTCTTATCAATTAGTGCTTGATCGTTTAACTGTGGAATCAAACGGCAAAGCAAAAAAAGCGTTGTTACAAGCACAAGCCCTGTATTTGGCTAAAACCAGTCAATCATCAGAAGAAAGAGTGTCCGCCATTCAAACCTTATCGGGTAATTTAGACCCAGAGGTACGCTCGGTACTGTCCAATATCGTAAAAACCGATAGCGAAGGTCAGTATATCGAGCAATCCAAGCCCGTTATCAACGCTGCACAAACGGCATTAGACTCAATTGACGGTAAAATTAAATTTTACGGATTTTTAGAGCAATTGTTTTTTGGCCTAAGTGCGGGATCCGTGCTTTTGTTAGCGGCTATTGGTTTGGCGATTACCTTTGGTGTTATGGGGGTCATTAATATGGCTCACGGCGAAATGATGATGCTGGGTGCGTACACTACGTTCGTTATTCAACAGTTAATGCCTAATGCTATCGAATATTCGTTAATACTGGCTGTTCCTGCGGCGTTTTTGGTGTCGGGTAGTGTGGGCGTGGTAATTGAGCGCACGGTTATTCGATTTTTACACGGTAGGCCGTTAGAGACACTACTGGCAACGTTTGGTATTAGTTTAATATTGCAGCAAGCAGTGAGAACGATTTTTACACCCTTAAATCGACAGGTAATTACGCCAGATTGGATGAGTGGTTCTTTAGAGTTTAATTCCGTTTTTTCCATAACCTATAACCGTTTGTATATTCTAATTTTTGCCTTGATGTTATTTTTTGTATTGCAGCTTATATTAAAGAAAACTTCGCTGGGGCTGAATGTGCGCGCGGTGTCGCAAAATCGTAGTATGGCTAAAGCTATTGGTATTAAAACAGATCGTGTTGATGCCCTTACTTTTGGTCTCGGTTCCGGTATCGCCGGAGTCGCCGGTGTTGCTTTGAGTCAGCTCACCAATGTCGGGCCTAACCTGGGCCAGTCTTACATTATCGATTCATTTATGGTGGTGGTCTTCGGCGGTGTAGGCAATCTATTAGGTACTCTGGTTGGTGGGTTTAGCCTGGGTATTGCTAATAAGTTTTTAGAGCCAGCAACAGGTGCCGTGTTGGCCAATATTATAATTCTCGTGTTTATTATTCTATTTATTCAAAAACGCCCGAAAGGATTATTCCCACAAAAAGGGAGGGCTGCAAATGACTAAACAATCTTTACTGTCGTGGTGGTCTGACCGCCGTTTAACGAGCAACGCCTCCAGTTACTTTGTGGTTATTTTATTTGCAGTCACACTGTTGGCTTCGATTGGCAATCTGTTAATTCCCGAGGGCTCTGCGCTGCACGTAAGTACCTACACGATTTCATTGTTGGGTAAGTATTTATGTTTTGCATTGCTGGCGTTGTCGGTGGATGTTATTTGGGGCTACTGCGGAATACTGAGTTTGGGGCACGGTGCATTTTTTGCCCTGGGTGGCTACGGCATGGGGATGTACTTGATGCGGCAAATCGGCGATCGTGGTGTTTACGGTCATCCAGTATTGCCGGATTTTATGGTTTTCCTCGATTGGCAGGAGTTGCCTTGGTTCTGGCAGGGGTTCGATATTTTTGGTGTCGCCATGTTAATGGCTTTGTTTGTACCCGGGTTATTAGCGTTTGTGTTCGGGTTTTTGGCATTCCGTTCACGCGTTACCGGCGTGTACCTTTCCATTATGACTCAAGCGTTAACCTACGCACTCATGCTGGCTTTTTTCCGCAATGAAATGGGTTTTGGCGGTAATAACGGATTAACAGATTTTAAAGATATTTTGGGGTTTGATCTCCAGTCCGATCAAACCCGTGTGTCGTTATTTGTGATTACGGCGTTAATTCTGGCGGGTGCTTATTTTGCGAGCCGCTACGTTATGGCCTCTCGCTTTGGTCGCATTTTGTTGTGTGTGCGCGATGGTGAGTCGCGAACCCGTTTTATTGGCTACAAAACGGAGTATTTTAAAGTCTGTATTTTTGTGTACTCGGCTGTTCTAGCCGGTATAGCCGGTGCGCTTTATGTTCCGCAAGTTGGCATTATTAACCCCGGCGAATTTTCTCCGCTCAATTCCATCGAGGTTGTGGTGTGGGTGGCCGTGGGCGGTCGCGGTACCTTGTACGGCGCAATTGTAGGAGCCATATTGGTGAACTACGCAAAAACACGCTTTACGGCAATCTTCCCCGAAGCTTGGTTATTCGCATTGGGTGCATTATTTGTTTACGTAACAATTTTTATGCCGCAAGGGTTGATGGGTTGGTTGGGTGAGCGTATTCAGCGACTGCAATCAAAAAAGGAGGCCGTTTAGATGGAGTGGTTGGATAAAACACGGGAAACCATGGCCCCAGATCGAGTTTGGCCGTTTTTGGCCCCCTCGGTACCCTCAAAACTGGATGTATCACACAATGTGATTTTGTATGTTGAAGGGTTAACAGTAGCTTTTGACGGATTCAAAGCCTTAAATGATTTAAATCTCTACATCGACGACGGTGAGCTACGCTGCTTAATTGGTGCCAATGGTGCGGGTAAAACTACACTAATGGATGTGATTACCGGTAAAACCCAATGCGATAAGGGTTCGGTGTATTTTGGTCAAACCATTAACTTACTGCAACGCTCTGAGCCGGAAATTGCCCAGTTGGGGATTGGCCGAAAATTTCAAAAACCCACGGTATTCGAGGCTCAGTCGGTATTTGCCAATCTGGAATTATCCATAAAAGCCAATAAAGGAATTTGGTACACCTTAACGGCTTCATTGAGTAGTGAACAGCGTGATCGCATCGATTACGTGTTAAATTTGATCGGCTTAAAACAGCAACACCAGCAAATGGCAGGAGCGCTGTCTCACGGGCAAAAGCAATGGTTAGAAATTGGCATGTTGCTGGTCGCAGAGCCCAAATTATTGTTAGTCGACGAGCCTGTTGCGGGCATGACGCCGCAAGAAACTGAGCGCACCGCCGAGCTACTCACCAGCCTTGCCGGCGATCACACGGTAATTGTGGTTGAACACGATATGGAGTTTGTGCGCAGTATTGCCCGCACGGTTACGGTATTGCATCAAGGATCGGTTTTAGCAGAAGGCACCATGGACGAAGTACAAAACAATCCCGAAGTTATCGAGGTTTACCTGGGGAGTGATGAATGATTCGGTTTAAGAATATCGATCAACTCTACGGCGGTACGCAAATACTGTGGGATTTAAATTTGGATATCGAACCCGGTTCTTGTACCTGTATTATGGGCCGAAACGGTGTTGGTAAAACCACCTTGCTTAAATGCCTGATGGGATTGTTGCCCGTTAAAAATGGTGAAATATTATACGACGGTCAACCCATTCACGGGCGCTCGGCCGAATGGCGAGCACACAACGGTATTGGATATGTGCCTCAGGGGCGCGATATTTTTCCTCTTTTAACCGTAGAAGAAAATTTGCGCGTCGGTTTGCCCTGTCGTAAAAACAAGACTAAACAAATACCGGACAAAATATTCGAATTGTTTCCAGTATTGAAAGAAATGCTCAACCGCCGTGGTGGCGATTTATCCGGCGGCCAACAGCAACAGTTGGCCATTGGTCGAGCATTGGTTATCGAACCCAAAGTGTTAATATTAGACGAGCCCAACGAAGGCATTCAGCCAAATATTGTTCGGCAAATTGGCGATGTTGTTACTAAACTGAACAGGGAAGACAATTTAACGGTTATTTTGGTTGAGCAAAAATTGGGCTTTGCCAGAAAAGTGGGACAGGAATTTCGGTTAATGGAAAAGGGGCGTGTAGTGGCGGCAAACAAAATGAGTGAGTTAAGTGATGAGCTCATTAAACAGCATCTGGCGGTTTAATGGGCTCGTTGGAACCACACGGTCCGCCCAATTTAACGTTAGGTACAGCCAATAGTCATTCTAAATGGCAAGCTGATTTATCGCTCACATTGGCTAAAACTTCTCGCGGCACGAGGCTTGTTGAAAAATCCCACACGGGACCATTGTACGTACAAAAGCCTTTTTATCCGGAAGGTGGCGATATTGCTCATGTCTATTGGTTGCACCCGCCTGGAGGCATCGTCTCTGGGGACGATTTAAAAATAGACGTCGAATTAAAAAACCAGGCTCAGGCATTATTAACGACTCCCGGCGCGGGTCGCGTTTATAAAGCCAGAGCGGACTTATCGCCACAGGTACAGACGGTTACATTAAATATTGCGCAACAGTCCAGCTTGGAATGGTTTCCTCTAGAGACCATTGTTTATCCTGCCAGTAACGGTGTATTAAAAACTGTGGTTTCCTTACCCGAGGACAACAGCGGTCGATTTATAGGCTGGGAAATAACGGCATTGGGATTGCCGGCCAGTCGGTTTCCATTTAGCAGCGGACAATTACTGCAGCAGTTTCAACTCTGGCAAAATAACCGACCACTGTTGTTAGAAACACTAAGAATAAACGCCGAGGATACTCGGTTGACTCAAGGGGTTTGTGGTTTGCAGGGTTTTACTGTGTCGGCGTTTATGCTGGCTGGCCCATTTAACGCAGTCGACACAGAAAATGAACAAGTTTTAAAGGTTTTACAACAGTTGCGAGAAGCCACAGAACAAATACCTGGCCTTGGAATAACCCATAAACATCAGTTTATCATCGTTCGATTGTTAGAGAGCAGTGCGGAGCAAGCGCGCCAAAAATTAACCAAGATTTGGCAAATTTTACGCCCCGAATTGTTGGGAGTTCCGGCTACTCTGCCACGCATATGGGCCTGTTAAGTTCGTGCTGAGAGAAAATTATGGAATTATTGCCTAAAGAAAAAGACAAATTGTTAATTTTTACCGCGGCACTTTTGGCTGAGCGTCGTTTAAATCGGGGTTTAAAATTGAATTATCCCGAAGCCGTTGCCTACATTACCATGGAAATTATGGAAGGCGCTCGAGATGGTCGAACAGTCGCAGAACTAATGGCCTACGGCAAACAGGTGTTATCGATTGATCAAGTGTTAGAGGGCGTTGCAGAGTTAGTGCATGAGGTGCAGGTGGAAGCCACTTTTCCAGACGGCACAAAACTGGTGACTGTACACGATCCCATAAATTAACGGAAACTCTGATTAACTCATCCCTGAGTTAATCGCCGTACGGTCATTGAAAATGTCATTTCCAATGACCTCCCAAAATCAACAACTTACGTTTGTTGATTTTGCCTGCACATCCTTGTGCAGGAGGAACCTCTGGGTTAATCGGAGGTTCCTAACGATTTAATCGAAGTTGCTTATGAATACATAGCGACAAGTCTTTTCAATACACTTAATTGGAATAACCGCATGATTCCCGGTGAATACAAAGTGGCCCCTGGTACTATCGCGTTAAACGAAGGGCGCGAAATTCGCACGATAACCGTTGCCAACAGTGGTGATCGGCCGATACAAATTGGATCCCACTATCACTTTTACGAAGTTAATCCCGCTCTACTATTTGAACGAGAACACGCAAGAGGATTCCACTTAAACATTGCTTCCGGTACGGCGGTTCGGTTTGAGCCGGGCCAGGAACGTACGGTGGAACTCGTGGCTTACGCGGGTAAACGCGAGGTATACGGTTTTCGCGGTGAGGTCATGGGGCCTTTGGATTCAACTCAGCAAGGTAATAGCTAATGGCGACGATGGACAAAACCAGTTACGCGCAAATGTTCGGTCCCACCGTTGGCGATAGCGTTCGACTGGGCGATACCGAATTGTGGATAAAAGTGGAACAAGATTTTACGGTGTACGGTGACGAAGTAAAATTCGGTGGTGGTAAAGTTATTCGCGATGGCATGGGTCAAGGGCAAATGTCCTCGGCGCAGTGTATGGACTTGGTCATTACCAACGCGTTAATTTTAGACCATTGGGGTATTGTAAAAGCCGATGTGGGCATAAAAGACGGAAAAATTGCCGGCATTGGTAAGGCGGGCAACCCCGATGTGCAAGACCAAGTAACTATTAATATTGGTCCGGGTACTGAAGTGTTAGCGGGCGAAGGTTCTATTTTAACGGCCGGTGCTATTGATGCGCACATTCATTTTATTTGCCCACAACAAGTGGAAGAAGCCTTGATGTCAGGCGTTACCACCATGATTGGCGGTGGTACCGGCCCGGCAACGGGCACGAATGCCACAACCTGCACTCCCGGTCCATGGAATATCGGTAAAATGCTGCAGGCCACTGATGGTTTGCCGATGAATTTTGGTTTTTTGGGAAAAGGTAACGCCAGTCAACCCGAAGCGCTGCGCGAACAACTTGAGGCCGGTGCTTGTGGGTTAAAATTGCACGAAGATTGGGGTACAACACCGGCAGCCATCGACTGCTGCTTGTCGGTGGCTGAAGAATACGATGTTCAGGTGGCTATCCACACCGATACATTAAACGAGTCGGGCTTTGTCGATGACACTCTGGGCGCGTTTAAAAATCGCGTTATTCATACCTACCACACCGAAGGCGCAGGCGGTGGTCACGCGCCGGATATTATTAAAGCGTGTGCGTCGTTAAATGTTTTGCCATCTTCCACCAATCCCACTCGCCCGTACACCGTTAACACCGTGGACGAACACTTAGATATGTTAATGGTTTGCCACCATTTAGATCCCAGCATTCCCGAAGATGTTGCCTTTGCCGATTCACGAATTCGCAAGGAAACCATTGCCGCCGAAGATATTTTCCACGACCTGGGCGCATTCAGTATGATATCTTCCGATTCACAAGCCATGGGGCGAGTGGGCGAAGTTATTTGTCGTACTTGGCAGACCGCGCACAAAATGAAAACCCAACGGGGCCCTTTACCCGAAGACGAAGAATTCGCCGATAATTTAAGGGCGAAGCGCTATATTGCTAAATATACGATCAATCCTGCTATTACCCATGGTGTGGCCGATTACGTGGGCAGCATTGAGGTGGGAAAAATTGCGGATCTCGTATTGTGGAAACCCGCTTTTTTTGGTGTAAAACCGGCCACAATTTTAAAATCCGGATTTATTGCCGCCGCGCCTATGGGCGATCCCAACGCATCTATTCCCACACCTCAGCCAGTTCACTACCGGCCAATGTTTGGCGCTGCGCCATTGGCCGCGGCCAACACCTCGGTGACCTTCGTTAGTAAAGCGGCCAGCGAAAATGCCATTGGCGAACAACTCGGGCTTACGCGGCAATTGGTTGCTTGCCGCAACACGCGCTCGATCAGTAAAAACGATATGGTGCACAACAATTGGCAACCCAAAATCGAAGTTGATCCGCAAACTTACGAGGTGCGGGCCGACGGACAATTACTTACCTGCGAGCCGGCTAAAGAATTACCTTTGGCTCGCTTATACAATTTATTCTAAACATGAGGCCACTTTCTTTATGTTAGAAGTCTACGAACGCTTGGGTACCCATTGTCATGAATCCATCGATGCGCAATTGGTTTTAAATCACGAACAGCGAGATAAAGGCCGACTGCGTACACTAACCGCCGATGGCTTAGAAGTTAGAATTTTTTTAGAGCGCGGCAAGCCATTACAAGTCGGTGAATTTCTGCGTACCCACTGTGGCAAAACCCTGCAAGTGTGCGGCGCCAAAGAGCCTGTGGTTACCGGTACTTGCGACGATTGGCTGACTTTTTCACGCGCCTGCTATCATTTGGGTAACCGCCACGTAAAACTGCAGGTGGGCGAGCGATGGTTGCGCATCACTCCCGATCACGTGTTGGAGGAATTAATGCAACTTCTCGGGTTAACCTTGCAACACGAGCAGGCCGTTTTCATTCCCGAAAGCGGAGCTTACGGTGGGCATGGCCATCAACATCACTGATACCAGCTTGCTCAGACTAATGCAATTGGTGAGTACCAATTTGCCCGTCGGTGGGTTTTCTTTTTCGCAAGGGTTGGAAAGCGCCTGTGAGTTGGGCTGGGTAAAAAACCAAGCAGCCATCGAGCAATGGCTGGCGTTACAAATAGAGCAATCTCTGGCCTGCCTAGATGTACCCATCTTATTTAAAATTTATCGCGCACTGGATGAGCAAGATAATCTAAGTTTGTTAGATTGGAACGTAATTTTGTTGGCTCATCGAGAAACCCACGAGCTGTATTTATCCGATGTGGCTATGGGCCAGGCGCTTAGGCGATTATTATTGTCGCTAGAGGTACCCTGTTTATTAAAAAATCCCTGTAGCTTTGTGGCTATGTTTGCAATCGTTGCTCATTATTGGCAAATAAAGCAAGATGTCGCGGCGTTAGGGTTTTGCTGGTCTTGGTTAGACAACCAAATTGCGGCGGCTACAAAGTTGGTGCCACTGGGTCAAACACAAGCACAGCAATTGATGGGCGTGTTGCAACCGTTAATTCCCAAAGCAATTGAGACCGCCAAAAATTTACCGGAAGATCAGATCGGTGCAAGCTTGCCGGCATTATCCATTGCCAGCAGTTTGCACGAACATCAATACAGTCGATTATTTCGTTCTTGATTATTCAATAAACGTTGAGCGAAAAACTAACAAAAAAGATTGGAGTAATTCAATGGCTAATTCTTCGCCTAAACCCAAACAAACGCTGCGCGTTGGTGTCGGTGGGCCGGTTGGTTCTGGTAAAACCGCACTGCTGCGTTCGCTGTGCAGTGCCATGCGCGATTACTACGATATCGCTGTAGTAACCAATGATATCTATACCATGGAAGACGCCAAATTCTTAACCAAACACGAGGCGCTGTCGGCGGATAGAATCATTGGCGTGGAGACCGGAGGTTGTCCACACACCGCTATTCGTGAAGATGCCTCAATGAATCTCGCCGCCATCGACGATTTGATCGAGCGTCACGGTGATTTGGATGTGGTGTTCGTGGAGAGCGGTGGCGATAATTTAAGTGCGACTTTTAGCCCGGAGTTGTCCGATCTAACCATTTATGTGATTGATGTTTCCGCAGGCGATAAGATTCCCCGTAAGGGTGGACCGGGCATCACCAAATCGGATTTATTGATTATTAATAAAATTGACTTGGCTCCGTTTGTGGGGGCATCGTTAGAGATTATGGATTGCGATGCAAAAGCACAGCGCGGTGATTTACCCTTTGTGTTTGCCAACCTAAAATCTGGCCAAGGTTTGGATGACATTATTCAATTTGTTATTACCGCCGGAATGCTGCCCGAGAAAAACATCCCACCCGCCCAGGCCGTTGTTTAAAGGAATTGCTCATGTTTAAAATTAAAAAAATTACAGCCTCTGTTGTTGCCGCAGTTTTAACACTTCTAACCGTTTTTATCTCGCCGAGCGTTCTTAGCCATGAAGGGCATGGGGTGAATGCAATCGGGCACGACCTGGAGCATATGCTTTGGTTGGGTTTAGCCGTTACGGTGGTGTTGATAATTTTGTACAGAGTGTTTAAAAACAAGAACAGCTAAAAAAACAGCTCCACAAATTAAACTGTGGAGCTATATAGCGAAAGGGGAGCTAATTGTGAGCTTGTATATAATCAGTGTTTCTCGTTACAACGTTTATTGATTTTTACAGAAGTTAACAATTTCTTGGCTAATTTCCTGACCAAACTCCTCTAAAGCAAAATGGCCGGTATTGTAATAATGGTATTCGATATTGTCTAAATCCTTTTTAAAACTTTCGGCTCCCACTTTAGAGAAAAACATATCGTTTAGCCCCCAAACGACTAAAGTTGCCGGTTGATGGGTTCTAAAATAATCCTGCCATAGTGGGTAGTTTTCTACATTAGTTTGGTAGTTATGAAATAGCTCGATTTGGATTGCCTGGCGCACCTCAGAAGCTAAAAAATGGCTGTCCAATGTCCAGCTCTCAGGGGCAATTGCTTCTGGATTGCTCGTGCCATTAATGTACATGTGTTGTATAAAATCTGGCGAACAAAGCTCAAGCAAAGCATTAGCATTATCGGTACTTTTGTCTTGCCAGTATTTTTGTATTCCTGCCCAAGCTTCCGTTAGGCCTTCTTGATAGGCGTTGCCATTTTGAACGATAAGTCCGAGCACTTTTTCAGGTGCTCCTTGTGCTATTCGAAATCCTATCGGTGCGCCGTAATCTTGCATGCAGAGGAAGTAGGTTTCTATTTCAAGTTTTTCTAGCCAAAGGTTAACGGTATTGGCTATGGAATCGAAACTGTATTCAAAGCTCTCTAGCGCGGGCGATTCAGTAAAGCCAAACCCTGGAAAATCCGGGGCCAGTACATGAAAATGTTCCGCTAGTGTAGGAATTATTGTTCTAAACATCGATGAGGATGAAGGGTAACCATGTAAAAGTACAATCGTTGGGTTTTTACGGTTTCCCGCTTCTCGGTAAAACAAATTAACATTATTGATTTTTCTAAATCGGTTAAACATGTTTGTGTCCTATTCGAAAATTATGGTTGTACAAAAGTGGTAGTTTGTCGGTCTATCGTTTCTAATTACTGAGTTGTCATAACAATCTTGCCATTTACGTTGTTCTCTTCCATTAATGTGTGCGCGTAAGGTAATTGTTCTAGGCTGAGTACTCTTACTGGTTTTACCTTGTAATTTTGGTCTTCCACATTTTTAATAATTTGATTGAACGGTAGATGGTCAAGCAAGAAACCATGGGTGCCAAACATAAAGCTGGCAAAGAAATTAAGGTTTACGCCGGACGGTAAATCGGAGAGTGGGTTAAAATTAATGGGATTCCCGCCTCCCAAAAATCCGGCATTGCACAGATAACCCTGCGTTCGCACTGTTTTTAACGAGTCCAATAGAGTGTTATTACCGGTTAACTCTAGTACAGCGTCTATTCCTTTTGGGTGTGTGTCTATTAGATGGTCAGAAATATTTCCGTTATCGATTACGACCTGATTAACGCCTAAATTATCGAGTATTTGAGCCTTGGCGCTATTGCGTGTCGTTGCAATAATTTTTACGCCTTCGATATTTTTCGCGATGTTAATGGCCGCTTGTCCCAATGCGGAGGTACCTCCACGAATCAAAAGGGTTTGTCCTTTGGCGATTTTTAAATTTTGTGTTAAACACTGCCACGCAGTTGCGTAGGATTCAGGAATGGCGGCGAGTTCGGGCCAACTTAAGGTCGTATGTACAGGTATTACATTGGTGTTGGGCACCACCGTATACTCGGCATAGCTGCCATTAATGGAACGGCCCATGCCACCCATTAAAGCAACCACGGTTTGACCAGTCTTAAGCCTGCCGCTCGGATCTTCTGCAACAATTCCTGCGCATTCGATACCGCTAATTTTTGCAACATCGCCCCATAGGCCTTGTCGCATGTAGGTTTCGGCCCGATTAAGACCAAATGCCATTATTTTGATTAAGACTTGATCATTGTTAGGTGTTGGTTTGGGAACTTCGACAACCGTAAGATTGCTCGGTCCACCGTATTTTGAAATTTCTACAGCTCTCATCAAGAACCCTCCATTACTTGTTCTTGAAATAGTGCTATTAATTTTTGTTCAAAAAAAGTACTATATTTCTACATTCTTGGTAGGAAAATATTACATAGAGAGCTCAGTTATGACGTTACTGCAGCTAAAAACACTGCAAGCTGTCGTTGAATGTGGCAGTTTTCAAGCAGGTGCAAAGCAACTGCACAAAACGCATCCAAGTGTTATTGCAATAATTAAAAGCCTCGAAGAAGAAATTGGCTTTCCTCTGTTCGATCGCACGCAATACCGTGCGACTCTAACTGCACAAGGTCTGGAGTTTTTTCAGCGAACCGATAGAGTCCTGGAGGAGATGAATAAGCTCACCAATGTGGCAAATAATATTGCCACCGGCGTTGAACCGGAAATAAATGTGGTGGTTGGTGATATAACACCGGTCGAATTGGTATTACCCCATCTTAAAATGTTTTTTAATCAACATAAAACAACGCAATTAAATCTTCATTTCGACAACATATATGGCCCCAATGAACGACTACTCAGCGGCGAAGTGGATTTTATCGTTCACCATATCGACCAAAACGATAAGCGCTATGAGTACATTGATTTTACCGAAGTTGAGATTATTCCCGTTGCTGCACCCGGCTATTTAGCCACGGATAACTTGTCAGAACTCTCTTACGAATTTTTACAGCAATACACTCAATGCGTAATTCGGGATACGTCCAGTGCTAAAGACTCTCCAAGCTATCACGTGCTTAGTCACTCTCAAAAAGTCACCGTAGGTGATCAATTTACTAAAAAACAAGTAATATTGCAGGGGCTCGGTTGGGGGCATATGCCGCTGTATTTAATAGATGACGATTTGCAGGCTGGTCGATTGATTAATTTAACAGGCAAAAAAATTAAGAGTCATCAGTTGAATATCGTGATCGCCAGTTTGGCTGAAAAGCTAAAAGGGCCTGTAGCTACTGAATTGTGGCAATATTTTTTAGAAGAGGGTTAACGTTAGAGAGTTGATGTTGGCTGATAGCTATTCAACAGTGTTTATTTAACAAATACGTAAACGAATGCTGAAATTGCTTAGCCTTGCATCTCGCCTCGGTGGCAAGCTCAGCTACCTTGTGGTGACTGAGGTTTGCGTTTACTGCTGGGTTGACCACTCCCACCGCTAAGCCTAATAGTGGATAAAATCGGGCATTGCCTTCTCGATCTTTGGCGTTTATACCACCTTGTGCGATGTGTTCACTGTCGTAGTATTCGGCGATATCTTGGTCGAATTGTTCGGTAATTTGGTTGCAAATTTGTAACCAATCGTCACCTAAAAACAAAGCAACAAAATCATCGCCGCCGATATGGCCAATAAAGTTGGGCTTGTGTACGTTGGTTTTTAAAATATCCGCTACAAACTGTATGACCTTATCGCCTTTAGCGTAGCCATACACATCGTTGTAGGGCTTGAAATTATTTAAGTCAAAATACGCTAAGTAAAAATTAACGTTATTGGCTAATAGGTTTTCAATTTGTTGATCGATGGGTACATTGCCCGGCAGCATCGATAGCGGATTAGCGTAACTGGCGTAGAGTATTTGCCGTTTGGTAATTTCGCCTAGCAAATCGCGCACCGAGCCAATGCCCAAATAGCGCTCGTTTTTAGTGATGATAAAGTGCCAGGGCAGTCGCTCGTCTTGATTAGCAAGAATTTCGTTGGATACTTGGTTCAGGGGAGTATCCACATCAACAATCACTGTTCCGTCGGCCAAGTGCCGGGTAACGGGTTTGGCCTCGTGCAGTGCTCTGCCAAAAGGGGTGGAAAACTTTTCTAACAAGTTGGACCGCCAAACCAAGCCGACCGGTTTTTCATCTACCACCACTGGCATAGACAACAATTCAGAGTTTTGATAAAAAATCTCTGCCAACTGGCCCGCCGTAGTTTGGTTGTCTACCGTACGGTATTCCTTTAACAAAATACCCACTTTTACGTTTTCTAAATGCGCTTTTTCGTAAGCGCCCAAGGATTTAATTTCTATGGAGGGTTTATTGAGTAGTACTTTATTAGGCTTATTTAATAAAAATCCCTGGCCGAAGCTCACCTCCGATGAGGTAATTTGCTCCAGTTCTTTTATGTGTTCAATGCCTTCGCAAATAATGTGTGTACCTAGCTCGGAGGCGAGCCTTGCAGCAGCGCGCAAAAATTTGCGCTTGTTTTTATCGGTGTGAATTCCGCTGTTAAAAAAGCGATCGATCTTGATAAATTCCGGTTCAATTTCGGCCCAGGCTCGGGGGCCTGAGTACCCGGTGCCGACATCGTCCAACGCGATTTTAACTCCGGCCTGACGGTAGCTCGATAAGACTTGATGAATTTGGCTGGATTCGGGTATGGGGTAAAGCTCGCTGATTTCAAACACGACTTGGCTGGGTTTTACGCGAAATTGATTGAGCCATTGCAGTGTTTTCAGTTGGGGTACGTCGTGGTCTCGTAACACCTGCGAATTGATATTCAGAAACAATAACTCTTCGCTTTCGGTGGCGGCAAAAGCTGCGATGGCTTTTTCGCGACACAGCAGTTCCAATTCTGGCAATTGATTGTTTTTTTCCGCAGCGGCAAAAAGTGCTAGAGGTGAATGCAGCTCAGTATCTTCTGGACCACGTATTAACGCTTCGTAACCTAAAACCGCGCTGGTGGCGAGATTGTAGATCGGCTGAAAAACAACCGATAACTGTCGATGCTTTATGAGATCGGCGATAGAGGGTTGCGATTGCGTTGTTAACATTGAATCCAGCGTTATTGATAAAGTGTTTGTTTAAAGTCGGCGTTGCAGCCGATGCTGTGTTGTAAACAGCGCACGACTGCCAAATAAAAGTTAACAGGCCCTAGTATAGTTAGGAAAAAAGCGCTCGGGGGCCTGTACGATTTGGCTTGCCGCAAAGTTGCACTATTATGACCAGTGGTGTTGGCTAAGTCATTGTAATATTTAGCAATCCTTGTAAAAAAGCCACTGCTTATCAACAGTGGCTTTATAAAGAATCAATGTTCAAGATTGAATTAGTCTAAATGCGGCAAACTGAGCGGTGTGGGTTCGGGGTTTTGCGGCACTCGAAACAACAGAGCATAGAGCACGGGCACCACACCCAGGGTAAGCAGCGTTGAGAACAATAACCCAGAAATAATCGTTAAAGACATGGGCTCCCAGAGTGCGCCACCGCCCAGATAGAGGGGTAAAAGACCCAGCACTGTGGTGGCGGTGGTCAGCAAGATAGGTCTCGCTCTGCGCTCGGCGGCGTTTAAGATGGCCGTCATGGGCGCGTTGCCTTCGGCCAATTCGAGCTGAATTTTCTCTAGCAAGACGATGGCATTGTTGATGACAATACCAGCCAGAGAAATAATGCCCAAGATCGTCATAAAGCCAATGTAAGACTTAGCTACATAGAGGCCAGTGAATACGCCAATGAGCCCCAGTGGTATGGTGGTTAAAATGATTATGGGTTTGCGAATGCTGTTAAATTGCACCACCAGAATAAACAGAATAATCATAGCCGATAAGCCCACTTTCTCTCGAATAGAAGCGTTGGATTTACCGGATTCCTCCTGGTCGCCACCAAACTCGTAACGCAAATCGCCACTGGTAAAGTCGGACTGCTCGGTTAGCCATTCGTTTAACTGTTCAGAAATTGCCGCCGCATTGGCGTCGCCCACCAGTTGCGCGCCCAGCGTTACCGTGCGCAAACCGTTACGGCGATGGATGCGAGCGATATCCCACACCACGTTTACATCGGCCACTTGACTCAACGGCACCGAGTTACCCGTGGATTGCGAATACACCGATAGCGACTGAATTTTCTCGATGGATTGGCTGGCGGCGGTGTTGGTGCGCAATAAAATGGGGATGTTGTCTTCCTGCTCGCGATATTCCGTTAATTCCAATCCCGTAAGACCCGTTTGCAGAGAAACGGCAATATCCTGGCTGGTAATACCGGCGCGCTGGGCACGCACTTGATCGATTTCGATACGCAGTTTTTTGATGCGACTGCCCCAGTCATCCGAAATGTTGCGCAACCCGGGATGCTGACGCATTTTTAAGCGTGTTTTTTCCACCGCGGCAAACAATCGCTCGGAATTGCGCCCAAAAATACGCACCTCCACCGGGTTGGAGACGGGCGGCCCGGTGGCGACGGTTTTGAGTCGCAAGGTCATGTCCAGAAAGTGTTGCTCGGTGAAGGCGCGCACTTCGTCCATCAGTTCTGGGATGATTTCGTGATCGTTCACGTTGGCCACAATTAACGCGTAGTTGTCGGTGGCGGGTTTAGGAACGTGCGACAAAATAAACCGAGGCCCGGCATTGCCGATGTACGACACCCAATTGGTCAGTCCCTCGGGGCGATCGGGGCCAATTTTTAGGGTATGCAGATAATTTTCCAGCTCCGCAACCGTTTGCTCGGTGCTTTCCAGCGCGAATCCTGTGGGCAGTTCCAACTCCATTAAAAAGTAATTGCGATCCGATTTGGGGAAAAACAACTTGGGAATATGGCCACTCAGGGAAATGGCTCCAAAAAACATAAGGACGGTAACCGCTAAGGTCAGCAAGCGATGGCGCAGTAGTTTCTCCAGAAAGGCGCGGTAGTAAACCAAAAATCGATCAAACCAAGCGCTTTGGCGTTGCTTTACACGCAAAAAGCTGGCGCACAGCATGGGTATGATGGTCATGGCGATAAGCCAGGAGCACAGCAATGTGATGGTAACCACTTTAAACAGCGCGGCGGTAAATTCGCCCACCGCCGACTCCGCCAAATAAATGGGCAAAAAGGCAGCTCCGGTGGTAAGCGAGGCGGTGAGCAGTGGCAGGCGCAACTCTGTGGCCGAGCCGAGCGCGGCGGCCATGGGGCTTTCGCCGTTGTTGCGCCTTACTAAAAAGTTCTCGGAGATAACAATGCCGTTATCCACCAGCATGCCCAGTGAAATCATCAACGCGGCGAGCGAAATCTGATCCAAGCCAATTTTAAAGCCATCCATCACCACCAGCGCCAGCATCATGGTGGAGGGAATTAACACCGCCACCACCAAGCCGGTGCGCAGCCCGAGCGTGAGTAACATCACTACCGTTACCACCGTCACGGCTTGTGCCAAATTGCGGACAAACTCATCCACTTTGCGATCGACTTCCGCCGGCGAAAAGCTCACCAGTTCAAATTCCACTCCGTGCGGATAATGTTGCTGGAAGCGCTCGATGGCTTTTTTAACGTGTTTGCCCAGCACTATGTTGTTGCCGCCCTCGCGCATGGAAATGGCCAGCGCCAGGGCGCGCTCGCCGCTGGTGTGAACCAGTGAGCTGGGTGGATCGACAAAACTGCGTTTAATGGTGGCGATATCGCGCAAAAACACCAAACGGTCGGTGCCGGGAATGGGGATAACGGTTTTGCCAATATCGTCGATGGACTCGAAATTGCCGCTCGGCTCTAGGCTGATGCGCTCGGTGCCGAGATTAAACGCGCCGCCGGAGGTGACAATGTTGCGCGCCGACAGCATTTGCGACAATTGATACGGCGAGATGCCCAACTCCGCCAAGCGGGAGTTGTTGTATTCCACAAAAATACGCTCTTCTTGCTCGCCGAGAATATCCACCTTGGCCACATCGGCAATGTACTGCAATTCGTCTTTTACTTCGTCGGCGACGCGATCTAATTCGGCGTAACTCAAGCCTTCGCCGCGCACGGTGAGCACAATGCCGTACACATCACCGAATTCGTCGTCGACAAATGGGCCGATTACGCCATCGGGCAGCTCTTGGGTGATGTCGTCGATTTTGCGCCGCAAATCGTCCCAAATGGGGCGCATATTCTTGTAGCTTTCGCGAATTTTGAGAATAACAATAGAAACCCCGGTGCGGGATTCGCTCTGCACAAACTCCAGCTCGGGAATTTCCTTAATGGCTTCTTCTATTTCCGCCGAAACCAACAGTTCAACCCGCTCCGGGCTGGCACCAGGAAAATAAGTCACCACTTGGGCGTTGCGTACAATAAAGCCGGGATCGTAGGCGCGCGGCATGCTGTTAAAGGTTTGCACACCCGCAATTAGGGTAAAAATAAACAGCAGCCAAGTAACCCGGTTGTAGTCGATAGCAAGCCGTGTGATATTCACTGCGACCACTCCTCACTCAAGCGCACCTGAAGACCATCGTACATTTTGCTCATACCCGCCGTTACCAAACGTTCGCCGGAGTTCAAACCCGAGGCGATAACCACACCGCGCTCATTGACCGATTCGATGGTTACCGAGCGTTTGGCCACCGTACCTGTGTCGTTGTTGATGTTTTCAACCACAAACACATGTTGGCCGTTGCTGTCGGCCAGCACCGATTGGGGCGGCACAATAATGGAGGGATCGGCCTCCATGGAACCGCGCACGGTCACCGACATGCCCGGCAAAATGTTCAGCTCTTCCACCGGCGGCATATCGAAGGTTACGGTAAAGGTGCGCGAGCCGGGCTCTGCTGCCGTCGACATAGCCTGCAATGCCAGCGGGAAACGGCGATCTTTAATGGCATCGAACATGGCGTAAACCTGGGTGGATTCCTGGTTAGTGAGGTGCACCATTACGGTTTCGGGGATGTTAACTTCGATGTGCAGCGAACTTAAATCTTGCAGTGTGTAAATGGGCTGAAAGGTGGACACATCCTCAAAGTTATTGACGTGCCGACGGGCGATTAGCCCGGCAAAGGGCGCTTTCAGTACGGTGTACTCGATGTTTTGTTGCGCTGCATCCAATGCAGCGCTGGCGGCGGTGTATTGCGCTTTGAGTCGATCCACGTCGGCCTGGGCAATTAATTGCTGGTCTTTTAAGCGCTTGGCTCGTTCGTAGTCGGCTTTGGCTTGCTCGAATTCACCCTGGCGGCTGCTTAATTGAATTTTAAAATCGGTGTCGTCCAAACGGGCCAACACTTGGCCGGATTTCACCTCAACGCCTTCCTCCACACGCAGTTGGTTAAGGGTACCGGAGACGCGAAAACCCAGATCGGCGTCGCGGGCGGCCTCCACCACGCCGGGAAACTCGCGCCAACCTTCGCGGCTTTGCGGAGCCACCAACAGAGTTTTAACCAATCGCGGTGGGGGCTCGACAGATTCGGTTTTAGGGCTGCAGGCACTGATTAAAGTGATTGCAAATAGCAAGCACATAATACCGGCAGGCGAGGCAACGAGATGGGGGGCACGCAGAAACATCGTTAACTCCAGGAAAACAAGCGACCAAGCTTATGGGACGGTTTGGTATACGAGCAAGCGTTATCGGCGCGCAAAAGTGCAGGGGTGGTCGGCAATAAGTGGTGCTTGCCAGGTAGGTTGTGTGCTCTGTGATTGCGAATCGCCAAAATGCTCTTTTTGTGCGGTTTATCGTTTGTCGGCAAGTTTAGCAGCTCGTGCTAGTGGCAACAATTTCCCGCAAAGCGCTGATCGGATGACAAATTAGTCCATTGCTCTGCCATTGTTGTCTTAAACGTTGGTCAATAAAAAACGGGCTGTTGGCAACGCTAACATCGCCTAATTACGGCCTAAAACTTCAAAATCACCGCTTTGCCGTTTTTTAAAAAAGCTCGGCGATGGAACCGATTACGCGCGCTGCTGTGGGCAGTTGTTGTTCATCGCCGGGTTGGTATTTGCCGGTTTTGACCAAACATCCTTGCAGGCCGGCATCGATGGCACCGAGTACATCACTGGTTACATCGTCGCCCACCATCAGGCAGTTGCCGGCCTCAACGCCGGTGGAGGCGACCACCTGCTCAAAAAACGATGCGCTGGGTTTGCCCATAATGGTGGCTTGAGTATCGGCGGCCCATTCGATAAGGCGAATAAAGCCGCCGGCATCCAATTGCAAACCCTGCTCGCCTTTAAAGTATTTATTCATGCCAATACCGATTAGAGGCGCGCCGGCTTTGCAGAGTTGAAAGGCATTATTTAAATGCTCGTAATCCAAGGCGTCGCGCGCATCGCCCAACAAAACGCAGTTGGGATCGTTCTGGTCGAGTGTGGACAGCTCCGCTTCCAAGGCTCGATGAACCAAACAAAAAGGACGCAGATTCTGTTCGGCTATTAGTTGATGGGCGGCCCGTGGCGCGGTGTAAAGTTCGTCGTCTTCCACGGCAACGCCCAAGCCTCGGAGCTTTTGCAGAACCTGCTGGAACGATTTGGTGGCGGTATTGGTAACGAATCGCACGGTAATACCGCGATCGCGAGCCTCAGCAAGGGCCTCTAAAGCGCCGTCGATCAACTGATCCCCATCGTAAATAACACCGCTCAAATCCAGTAACAGTGCGCGAAAAGCAGACATCGGACCTCCCGTTTCAACAAAAACTGATTATTACAGTATGTACCTTTGTTGGCCGAAAGAAAGGTCCGAACACAGTTAATCCGGCAGGCGCACCACCAGTTCCATTTCCACTTGCAAGTCAGGATCGGCCAATGCGGCCACGCCTATGCCCGTAACACAGGGTTGCTGGCCGTCAAAAATGGCTAAAAATTCGGGCATCAACTGTTCCATACGCGCAGGCGTGAGATCGACCACGTACACTCGGGCGACAACGACGTGCTCGGGTTTGGCGCCAATGGATTCTAAGGCAGAGCGAATATTGGCGGCGACAAGCTTCATTTGCCCGGGTAAATCCCTGGGCACCGGATCGCCGTTGGGCTGCCAGGCCACTTGGCCCGACACATACGCCATGCGCCCGGGCTCGACGATGGAAATTTGCGAGTAGCCCATCTCGGTGCTGTTGGGCAATGTTTCTGGATTGATTCGAATAATGGGTTGGGGCATGGGCGGATTCCTTGGGTAGGGGATGAAGCAACCAACGGAGTTGGCGCTTTATTGGAGTCCGCACAAATGTTGGTACTGCAGTGGGTTAAATCAACCCGCTAAAAATTAACGTTAACGCCAAAACGGTGGGTGTTAACAAAGTAGCGGCCACGTTTAGGCTCATCGCCGGTAGCAGTTTGTCGATGTTTTGCGAATGCTGTCGCGCCGCCAGAAAAGCGGCCCAACTGCCTATGAGTGGCAGTAAAGCAAGAAGACTGAGCAGCGGAAACCAACTGATCACAACGGCCACAATAATGGTGAGCGTAGCGGCCAGGGTGAATAATCCAAACACCCCATTGCTGGTGTTTACACCGTAGGCGATGGGGAAATGGTTGCGACCCACGCTTTGGTCGGCGCGGATGTCGGGGTATTGATTGAGTAAAAGCAGGTTGTTAACCAAAAAGAAGGGTACCAGCGAGGCAATCAACGGCAGGCTGGTGACTTGCGCGGTTAGCACGAAGTGAGTGCCCACTACCATTAGCGAGCCAAAACCCAAGCCCGGTGCGATTAAACACAGCCAAGGCGATTTATTTATCCATTGGGTGTAGGTAACAATAATGGCAACGCCCACCAGCCCCAAAGGCACAATGGCTGCGCCAATGGTTACTAAAAAGTAAGCGCCCACCAACATTGTGATGGCCAGGGTAACAATGGCCGTGCCGAGCACCCAAAAGGCGGCGTGTGGCGCCTCTAACAAAGCGCCGCTGCCACCACTGAACGGTGTTTTGTGGGTGGTGGCGTCCAATCCGCTTTTGTCGTCGAAGTATTCGTTAAACGTATTGACGCTAATGTGCGCACAAATCGCCCCAATTAAAGCCAAAATTAAGCGGGTGGTGGCGATTTCTGCGCCTGAACTCAGCGCTGTGGCCACACCCAGCAAAACGCAGGCGGGCGTTAACAGTAAAAACGGCGGGCGAGCGGCGCGAACGACGGCTTGCAAAGAGGAGGTGGGCATACTGATTTATACGCTAAAAAATGGCTTGGAGCGCTCGGCGATGATGTTAACGAAACGCCGCGGATACTTGGAGCCTTTGCGGGTGGTAACCCCGTGCACCGACTGAGGACTGTTTAGCAACAGTACAAAGGTATTGGGTTGGTAGTGAACGGTGTTGGTCACCTCCACGGTGTGGGGCTTTTGCCATTTAAGGTTTTTGGCGGTAACCGGCTCCTTGCGCTTGTAAATCAACAGATCGCCGCCGGCGGTGTCGCGTTCGTCTTGCATGTAATACAGGCCCACAAACAATTTTTTGGGATGATCCGTATGTGGCCCGGTGATTTCGCCTTTAAACCAAGAGGGCGTATTCACGGCGACCATGGCATCCACACTGAGGTCTTTCGATTCGCTTGCGCCCCGGCGAGCCGCGTATACATCGTTGAGATTGGCATCGGGGAAGTACTCTTCAATGGCGGGACGGAACACGTTAATCATTTCCTGAAAGAAACCGTTCGAGCTGTGATAATCAATAAATGCCCGCCATGGATCGGTTAAAAACGGGCTGCGGATGGCCAGTGCCGAGGGAATATTCACCCGCTTATTGCGCCGCCCTAAATGCCGTAACGTGCGTTGATAGCTTTTGTTGTTGGGATTATCCGCTTTGGCGGAGCGCATCAACTGTTTGAGGGCATCCACAGAGGGAAAGCTCGATTCCAGCAGCGCGTAGTAATCGCTCGGCAAGGCGTTTTTTACCACAATGTGCGGATACGGCTCCATGACTAGGTCGGCGCTGGTTCGACCGGCCAGCAGACTCTGGCTGGAAGGCTCGAAGGTGGCGGCTGTGTTGATGGCTTCGGCGGTATTGGTTGGCTCAATCATAGTGTTTAGTCAGAATGCGAAGTTTATGTGCGAAATCGAGTTGCTAAATCCAAGTTTTTATATCAAAGAAGGCTGGGTCGCTGTTGGGGCAGCCCGTCAATGCCGCATGATAACGCGGCTGCCCCCTGGGTAATATTGCAATTGTGCGAACTGTTCGGGCGAATTGACGTTAAACAAATTATTTATCTAAACGTATTGGATACTCTGATTAACTCATCCCTGAGTTAATCGCCGTGCGGTAATTGAAAATGTCATTTCCAATTACCTCCCAAAATCAACCACTTACGTTTGTTGATTTTGCCTGCACATCCTTGTGCAGGAGGAACCTCTGGGTTAATCAGAGGTTCC
>CAYFFE010000026.1:0-35409 GCA_964342265.1 uncultured Cellvibrionaceae bacterium
AAACATAGCTTTTAATGTAATAGTTAATTCTAGGCCAAAAAACGACCGCGAAGATTTCAACAGAGAATTGTCTTCCATGTTATAGGCAACGCTTTGCACAAAACCGGTTGACAAAAATCGTTGCCGAACAGAAATAAATATGCCCTAACTTTTTTCATCCAACAATGATTGTGCAGAACTATTTTGCGTTGAGTTATGAAGGAATAGGCGCGACACCAAGGTATTGCCAGTCGTCAGGGCGAATAATAGCAATCAGCTCAAATTGGCCATGATCACCGGGACGAAACACCGCAATCGTTCCCATCCCAATAAGATCCAAAATCGGGTGAGCTACAAAAATACCCCGCTGAGCATGGGATACCAGCACAACATTTGTCCCGGCCATGGGTGCGGTGGATAACATTTGGCGATAGGCGGGTACTATATCGGCTTTCGCTTTGCCCATTGCCTTCCAAGTTTTTACATCACTTAGATTATTTGAAATCTCTACTTTACCTAGTTTTAATAGCTGCGCCGTGTTTTTCGAACGGCAAAGGGGGCTGGAGATAACCTGAGACACAGGTATGGAATGAGCCTTTATAAAAGCACCCACCGTATTCGCTTCAATTTCGCCACGCTGACTCAAGCGCCTCTGTTGGCTGCAATTTTTCCAATAATTATTATCCGAGAGCTCATCACTACCAACAGTAGCGTGAGCGTGGCGCATGTAGAGCACCAAACCACCAGCACGCAAGCTGTCTAAAATAGGTTGCCCCGGGCGCTGTGAATTTTCTTCGGCTAAGGTTGGCAAGGTTAAAACTATCGAAAAAACACCGACTACCATCAAAAAAAATCGGTTCAAGTACTGCCACGATCGCCCGGCCAAAGGCCAAAGTACACGTCCGCTCAAATACCGAGACAAGCGGGTGTAACATACAGCGATCGACTTAGCGCAGTTACCTGCTCGAGAATATATACTGGCCTGCAAAATTAAATTCCTTTTAATAATTGATTAAAACCATGCCTAGTAGTTTTAAAGCTCTAGCCCCTGTTGCCATACACCTTTTTTAGTAACTGAATCGCGGCCATACGATAATCTAGAACAGACCTTAGGTTTGATACAAGCCATTATAAAATAAACTCAATAACGGAGCCTATTGTATGAATACTTTGTTACCTTTTACCTTTTACCGTTAACCAAAACGGAATCCGTTCTGTAAAAATTGGCTCGTCCCTGTGCCGGTCAAATGTTGGGCTCTACAAAAACTGCAGGCATGGGTAACTATCCGCAGCTTGGTCGTTATTGTTATTGCGAGACAGTAACCTGTTGTCCGTAACGGGTTAATGCTCACTTGGCTTTATTGCCAAGGTTGCTTCTGCGAGGGTTTCGCTGGAGCGGTATACGTCCCTGTTGTTCTTTTTAATTAACTACCGTATGTGGTAATTAAAATTTATAGGTGGTGGAAAGACCCACACTCCGTGGTTCAACTATACCAACGTAGGCAGGAGTCCCGCGCAAGGCTGGCTCGCGTGTAGTGATCGCCAATTCGTCAAACAGGTTATTTACAAAACCGGTAATCGTCCAACGTTCCGACTCGTAGCTGGCTTTAATATTGGCCAGTGTGTAGTCTCCGGCGATACGCTCTTCGCTATTATTGATATCGCCGAAGTATTCACCAACGTAATTAACGGATGCGCCGAATGAAAATTCACTACTGATAAAATAATCGAGGCCTAAGCTGGCGGAGATTTCCGGTGCGGAATTTAATTCATTGCCTGTGGCATCGGCAAACTGTTCACCGGCGTCGTCAATTTTGGTTTGCAATAATCCCAACGACGAAGACAGTTGCACATTGGCTGTTAAGAAAATATCGGCTTCCAATTCGGCGCCATAGGTGGTTGCTTTATCCATATTAACGATAATTCGGCTGGAGCTTAATGCCTGATAACCGTCGTAGCTATTATAAAAAACGTTACCGCTGATGTTTACGCCACTGATATGCGAGCGCACACCGAATTCATAGGTATTTACGGTTTCTTCATCGTAGCTGTAAAACGCCTCGTTATTAAATGCGAAAGCTCCACCGGGAGCGTTATAACCTTTGCGGGCACTGAGCGATAAGCTTGTGGCGTCGCTGGCGGCGTATTGCATCACCAGTTTAGGCAAAAAGATGGTTTCACTTTCGTTTAAAGGATCGCTGAGTGTTTCATCGCCAATCGTAATAGCAAAATTACGCTCTTGTGTTTCGCGTTGTAAGCGTGCGCCGGTGGTAAGGGTTAATTTCTCGCTAAGAGCAAAATCCACTTCACCGTAAATGGCCTCAGAATCGCTGGTATCGTCACCGTTATAATCAAAGGCGTTAGCGCTAACAAAATCCTGGTTACGTTGATACAGTGCAACGCCAATAAACCCGTTAATGTTCGCGTCGGATGACCCAAAATTTAATTTACCATCAATCGAGTAGTTTTGTTCATCAAACTCCAGTTGTTGTTCGGCCGCGGGATCGGCTTCATAGGAATCGAATCCCCATTGATAATCCGCGTAAGAGGCCAGCACATCCAACGATACACTGTCGGAGAATGTGTAGTCTAATTTTAAACTTAAGGTGTCGGAGTTGGTTTCTATGTCGCGAAAGAAAATGCGACGGTATTCGTCGATCCTATCGGCCTCGTAAAAACGGCGGCCGCTATCTCCCTGCTCGTTATTATGGGTGTAACTCAACAGCGCCGAGAAATTTTCGTTGGGTGTTAGTAATAATTTAATGCGGTGGCGCTGCGTTTCGATTTCGTTGAGATCATAATCGGCCGGGTTAGTTTCGAATTCGTTATCATCGGTAATGGTTTCGCCAACGATACGTTGAGAAGTAACGCGTAAGGCCAATCGGTCTTGCACCAGTGGTGTGTTAAACATTACCGAGGTATCGAGGTAACTCTCTTGGTTGCGATAACCCACACGCACAGCGCCATTTTGTTCAAAGGTTGGGTCGTTGGTTTTAATAAAAATTAAACCGCCGATACTGTTGCGGCCATTGGTGGTAGATTGCGGGCCGCGATACACCTCGATTTGCTGCAAATCCCAAACACCAAAATCGCCGGTACGATCCGCCACAAAGGGCTCGGCTACCCCGTCGATTAATGTCGCGACCCGCTCACGGGCACCGCCAGAAATTGAATTAAAACCACCGGCGGAGCCATTACC
This sequence comes from uncultured Cellvibrionaceae bacterium, assembly GCA_964342265.1. Taxonomy (GTDB): domain Bacteria; phylum Pseudomonadota; class Gammaproteobacteria; order Pseudomonadales; family Cellvibrionaceae; genus Halioxenophilus. Next base: position 3,179 of record CAYFFE010000026.1, read on the forward strand.
GCTAACGCCACGCACGTCGGGTACTGCCCCGGTGAGTGTAATAATATTGGGAATGTTAGAAATCGCTTCGCGCACACTGAGGTGCTGCAAGCTTTGCAGCGACTCGGCGGTAACGACCGATACCGATGAGCTGGTATCTTTTAAACTGCGTTCGGTTTTTTCACCGATAACAATAATATTATCGAGGGTTTCTTTTTGTTGGGGCTTGGGTTGGAGCTTGGGTTTATCCTGCGCAATAGCGGCAACGCTCAGTACCGAAAGCGCCAACGATATGGCCGTTTTTTTGTAGTAGATAATTTTCACAAGTCCCCCTTGCCGATTTACCAGCAAACATCAAATCCGAAATGAATAAAAATCGGACTTTACCGCGAAATAATCACATTCGCAAATGGTAATTGTTATTATTTGCAGTATGATAGCGTCCAGATGAGCGTAAACGTGGTGAGGTTGATCCATTATGTTAGGTGATTTGACAGACCAGTTAATTGTTTGGCTGGCCACAGTAATTTGCTTTACAGCGGCGTTAATTTTTTATTTAGGCTGCCCCAATCAGCAGTGGTTGCGAGCGCGACTGTTCGGTTTTTATTTTGGCCTAACAATCAGCTTGGTTTTACTGGCATTGAGCCTTTGGTTATTTAGCCAGCGGTTTTCTGTTTTGTCGTCCAGTTTTATTGTGGTGCAGTTGGCCAGTTTATTTTTAGGAGTTATACCACTGGTTAGCCAACATTCTTCGCCCAGCCCACCGGCCATAAAACGCAAAACAACACTCGAAAAATCGTCTAGCGCAGCACCCTCACAATTTCTTTGGCATTACCAGGTCGCTACTGGATTGTTATTGGGTCTGCCCTTGGCGTTGGCGATTTGCGGTTGGTTTGCCTGGTTGCAATGGGGCGAGGGAGACCTTGGCGATCGAACTCAGTGGGTTATGTGGAGCACGGCTTTGGTGTGGTTAATTTGTTTGAGTGCTGTCTTTTTTATTCGTCGAGTTAAAACCTTAATGCTGAGTTTTATCGGTTTAAACGGCGTGGCCTTTGGTGTGTTGTGGCTAATAAAAAGCGGAGCTTAACCATGAATATCAATACCATTAAATCCTACAAATCGGTGCATACCTGGACGGGAATTATTTCGGGTTTGTTGCTGTACATCGGTTTTGTTGCCGGCGGCATGACCTTGTTTAAAGGCCCATTAAACCAATGGGCCCTGCAAACGGATCTTAACTTACCGGCTATTGAGCTAGCTCAGTACGATACGCTTATTCAGCAAGTTCTGGCGGAACATCCGCAGTCCGCCAAAAAACTTAAGATTAATCTACCGGAGGCGTTTCCGCAAAGCGCGCCGGTCACCTGGGTTATTGAAGACCCTCAAACCCATGCGGTAAGCCAATGGCATGCGAGTTTGGATGAGCAAGGCGAGTTAATGGTTCGCCAGCAGTCGTTATCGGCGGTGGGAGAATTTATCGATGTTTTGCATCGCACGGCAGGTATTCCCGGCGGCCAGGGCCACGACGCCATAGGCACTTATATTCTTGGTATTGCAGCGGGTTTGTATTTTGTGGCGTTGGTATCGGGTGTGATTATTTTTTTACCCACCTGGTTTAAAGACTTATGGAGTTTTAGACGCGGGCCAAACCGTAAGCGCTATTGGTTGGATTTTCATAATATTTTGGGGATTAGTTCTTTACCGTTTCATTTGATTATTGCGTTAACCGCATTTGTATTTGCGTTTCATGATCAGCTCTATGGCCTATTGGGAGCTTTGGTTTATCAGGGCGAGCCAATGTTTACTCGACAGCAACCTGGCGACCCGTTTCAATTTAATCAATTGCTCTCTGTTGCCGATATTACCAATGCCATTAAAACATTGGAGCCGGGTTTTCAAATTCGTGAAATTAATTTTAACCGGCTCGATAGCGCCGCTCCCAATGCGCTAGTGGGTGGGGTTACCTACGGCGAGCTAGCCCGCGGGGCCGAATATAGCTACGTCGTTATTAATCCTTACAGTGGTAACATTCCGTTTACCAGTATGCTGCCCAGCCATCTCAATGACTACAGCCAGTGGGTGTTGAGTTTATTCGCACTGCACTTCGGCAACTATGGCGGGCAATGGGTGCGGTGGATTTATTTTTTACTGTCGGTGGCCGGTGCGCTTATATTCGTTACGGGTAACCTGCTTTGGATTGAATCGCGCCGTAAAAAACAAAAGCGAAATGCATCGACTCCCAAGCAAGCTAAAAATACCGAGGTAATGGCCCGCTTAACCGTGGGTGTTTGTTTGGGAATCTTGCTTGGGATTAGTGGTGCCTGCTTAACGGCAAAATGGTTACCCCACGACCAGTACAACATCAGCTTTTGGCAGCAGTTTGCTTATTACGTTGGTTTTCTTGCCAGCATTGCTTGGAGTTTTTGGCGCAGCCCGACCAACGCGGCCCTGGATTTAATCGCGGTTAACTGCATTGGCTATTTAGCATTGTTATTGGTATCTGTAACTGGGCTTTTCACCCCTGGGTTTGCCCAGGTTAATATTACCGTTGCACTAATGTCTTTAGTGGTACTAATCTGTTTGTTGGTTACGCTTGTGCGCCTTAAGCAACGGCAAAAAGTACAATCCGGCGACAGCGTATGGGCAACTTAAAAATACTAGAATGTACTTAAAACGGTAACTTTAAAGCGAAGGGGTTTAACAGAAAATAAACGGCGGTTTATTCAGGCTGAATTCGAATAAACTCGCCCAGAGTTTGCCAGACCTTTGGCCCAGGCTTTATTAAACTTAGCGGAAAACACCTGCATAGAGACCGCTGAGCCCGCGCAATCTCCGTAGTGGTGGCAAAATTGCATAACATGCTCTAACCACTGACTGGGCTCAATGCCTAAACCCGAAATTATTTTTTCTGCCTTGCTGGAGATATAACCGCACGTATTAAAGAGTATCTTCCAGAGAGACTTGTTGGGCACGAGATTTTGTCATGGTTGGTGATTTTAGGCTAGTGCGGGAGCAAAGTTTAATTTATGGATGTTCTATTTTTCTTTTTTGAGCTGAATCAGGCTTATGTATTTCGCTATCTCAGACTACAGGACATCAATGGCCATAACTTCAATTGAACGATTACCACCTCCATAGGACATGGTAATCGTTTAATCTGAAAAAAATTGGCGAGAGCTTAGGGCTTTCGCTATTTAATTTAGCCAGTAATAAAGTGCACTTCGGAGGTGTCCGTATTGGCCAACTGCAAAACCATTGGCGCTTTTTTGTCGAGATCGTAGCCTGCGATATCCAAGATAACCAATATAAACGCAAGTATTTGATTGCTGACTTCATCGGACAACCAAAAGACACCTTTGGTCTTAATGGCTATCCATTTGCCCAGACTGCTATCAATAATCTTTTGAATCTTCGTATAGTCGTCTTTATCGAAACCATTCTTGCCCAATGGGTCTGGCGTGGACAAATACACCGCCCGCAGGTTTTGAATGAGACGCCTTAGGTCGATAGCATCCTCATAAACGGCTTTTAAAGCGTTAAACCCGTCTTTATTTCGTTTACGGTTTCTATCAATATTCCCTAATCTTTTTTCTAGAGATTCCTGGCCTACACGGCGTTTATGAGTAAACACAGAGAAAATAAGTTCGCCTATCTCTTTGTTACTGGCGGCACCTCTATTGTTCCTGCGATCAAGAATTTCCAACGCCTCCCTACCCCATTCGAGTCTATTATCACTTATTTCATCTTCAACAATTAACTTAGCGTCGAGGGCTTGCTGAATAAAATAAATATCGTTAGGCAGTTCAGATTCTACAAACAACAACTTACGGAGGTGGGTACTGTCCAAGGCCAACATAGCGGAAATACTGGTCGATAAATTATTGTCTCGCGCTTTAGCAGCCCAATCATGGCGAAGTTGTTCAACGGCAGACTTTGATCCATTTGGAATTAGATCATGATCTTCTAACTTTTCTAAAAAACCATCCAAATCATCCATATGGGTATATTCATCGGTTTGGCTTAAGGTTAACCCCACCGAATGGGTTCGGGAAAAACTTACGCGATTCACAGCTTGAATCTGAAGAATGGAGGCTACGCTTAGAAATTTAAATGCTCTAACCTCGCCATTAATCGCATTTTTACGGCGCGCCCATTCCGCTTTCGACTCCACATTGATCTGATTATTTTCGCCGGAAATTACCACATCGGAAGAAAATATGGTCTCACCGCCAAAGGCTAAATCCAAGAATTTAACCATATGCCCGGTAGTGCGCGTGTATTTTTTGTAGGTTTGCCAGTTGTGCAGTTCCAAGGTAACCCCAGGCACTGGGTTATCGAGCCGGGCAAACAATTTATTGAGATCGCCCAACAACAACTCCTGCAATACCTCACCGGCTTGCTCAGAGTAATTGTAGAAACTGGCAGAGGCCTCCAAGCCGTAGCCCGACTCCACACTGTTTTGCACATAGGCCTGAATGTGAATATCGTTGGTGGCCAATTCTTCCAGCTTCTTCAGGATTGTCTGCACGCGGGTAACATAGCGCTGCAACATGCTGCGAACCCCTGCAAACGCCTGGTCCAACTGTGCCAAACCACGATTAACACGCATTCCGGAGCGCTCGAGTTTGCCAATAAGCTCGGCCAACTGTTGCTCGCTAAATTGCTCGACCTCGGTTTTTAATTGCTGTTGCAACTGGCCGGACTGCTGGGAAATTAATTGGCTTAATTGCGCTTTAATTTGGCTATGGCCCAGCACCGGATATTTGCGAATGGCACTGGTGAGGATATCGTCTGTGCCCTGCTCAAGCTCGGAATTCCACACAGAGGCTACCGTGCTTAACTCGCCGCTAATGATTTCGGTAATTTCTGTTTTCACCGCGTTGGCGTCAGCTTGACCTAAGCTCAGGGCTAAAATATTTACCAAGGTCTCGTCTAGCTCAAGGGCTTGTAGCGATTCGTTCAGCTTTTCTTTGATAAGCGTGCCCGGTTGCAGATAGACCTGCAGGGTTTCATAGCTGGCCAGCCATTCGGCCTGTACGGCACTGAGCTGATCTTTAATACGCTCAGCAAATTGCGCCGCGTTGACCACCACACTGAGATCGGCCTTGAACTGATAACCACGGGAGGATTTTTTCGATACCGACACCGTCAACGCTTCTTGGGTAGTATCCACCACTACGCCATAGTTACCCTTGGCGCTGACTCTGGCATCCAGGCTAAGCCCGGCGGTTACGTCAATCACCGAGTACAGGTCGGCGCTCTTGGCCAAGTTGATAGTGGTATTGAAAAAGGTTTCACCCTGGGTATCGAGGCGAATAAAATCCTGTAGGCCTTGCCGTTTGGCCTGCCACAATTGCTCCAGCTCCACCGGATTAACCAACCCTTGAACACTCTTGGCGGCGGCGGTGGCAAAGGTTTCCGAGGCAGGCTGGTGCTCGCGCAGGTAATTAATGGCCAAAGACCCTTCTGCCCCGGCACTTAACCCCAAAGAGCCGTACTGCAAGGGGATCTTGGCACTGGCCGACACGTCAGCGTTGGCCGCCACCCCCACGCGGATATAACGCTTAGTGGCATCCGCCTGAGCCAGTTCAGATCGGTGGCCGGCTTCTACCTGCAGCATACCCTTTCCTGCCAACTGTACGGCCAGCGATTGCTCGGAACTGAGCGTTCGCGCGCTTGCGTCGTCCAGCAAGGTCCAGTCCAGCAGGCCTGGGTTTTTGTTGTCGGAGTCTTCCACATAGCGACTGACCGGATACAATAATTTTAAATACTGCTCGGGCACCACATTAAAACGATTATTTATGGCGGTTAATAATTCCGGCCCCACCTGGACTTCTGAACCACCGGCGGCCAGCAGCGTATTAATCTGTTCTAGATAGGCATTTTTTGTGGCTTCGTCTTGGGTACTGGCGAACAGAGCCAAGAGTTCAAAGCTGTTATTGATTTCCTGAATTTTGCTGTCTTCCGAGAAAAAACTTTTAAATCGCGTAAGGTAATTTGAATCTATTGCTCCCAAAATGGATAGCAAGCCCACTTCCTGGTCTAAATCGAGAACATTGCCCTGCAGCGTTTTTATCCAATTCATGACGATACCTCGTGTTTATGTTTGCTTGTAATATTATTCTGTATTGCAAAAAAAATTCGCAATACGCGTCTTTTCTACAGAGCTTCTACAGCGGGGAAATAAAAAATTAAAATTAATTTCATCTAAATGAAATTATAACGCTTTTAATACAACTTATGACTCGGTCAGCCCCGTATTATTAGGTGCGCTTAAAAACCGAAGAGTCTCAAAAGGATTAGGGGAAATTTTTCGAGCAAGAAAATGATGTTTTATTTCAGAAAAAAATTTAGTACAGCTCTGATCGCAATAAAAATGCACTGTTTCGCCTGAGTAAGTACCCACTTTGGTCTTACGCCCGAAGCTTCACTCCGAGCGTTGCCACCTCCTCGGCTCACATAGACAAAGAGCAACAGAAGAGAAGAAATTAATACCAGACAACAACAGTTAACAAATGAACTATTGAAAGTCAAAATAGATAAGATTTTCCAGAATGCGTTTAAAACTAGCATTAATAAAATGCACAAATAGTTTTTAACGCAGTTTCTGGATTCAGCACAACTAAAGGCTTAATTAACTCTTTTTAGGAGATTTTCAGCTGTGCCTCTTAAACTCGGTTTAGAGCCTTACTTTGTATAACACCGGTTTATTGTGAAATAACGTACTCCAATAACAATCAGGAAAGAAAAATTTCTTCCCCATGCGCCTGCTTATCTGCATGGTACGAAGAACGCACCAACGGCCCGCACGCGGCATGAGTAAAGCCTAGTTCGTTGGCTCTCTGGGTGTATTCGTCGAATTCTTCTGGCGTTACGTAGCGGCTCACCGGTAGGTGTTCTTTGGAGGGTTGTAGGTATTGACCGATGGTTAGCATGTCGATGTCGTATTCGCGCATGTCTTCCATTACTGCAAAAATTTCTTCTTTTGTTTCACCGAGTCCCACCATTAAACCGGATTTGGTTTTTATGTCGGGGCGCAGAGTTTTGTATTCTTTTAATAATTGCAGCGACCATTTGTAGTTGGCGCCCGGTCGCGATTGGCGATACAAGCGCGGCACGGTTTCTAGGTTGTGGTTGAATACATCGGGGGCGTCTTTGGCGAGAATTTCCAGGGCGATGTCTTTGCGACCGCGAAAATCCGGGGTGAGGATTTCCACCTGTAATTGTGGTGAGAGTCGGCGCGCTTGGCGAATGCATTCGGCAAAATGCTCGGCTCCGCCGTCACGCAAGTCGTCGCGATCCACCGAGGTTATCACCACGTATTTGAGGGCCATTTCGGCGATGGCTTCGGCCAGGTGGCGCGGCTCGTCGGGGTCCAGCGGATTGGGTTTGCCGTGGCCCACATCGCAAAACGGGCAGCGACGGGTGCAGATTTCGCCCATAACCATAAAAGTGGCGGTGCCACCGCTGAAGCATTCGCCCAGGTTGGGGCAACTGGCCTCTTCGCACACGCTGGCCAAGTTGTTTTTGCGCAGTATGCGCTTGATGCGATCGACTTCGGGCGAGGCGGGCATGCGCACGCGAATCCAATCGGGCTTGCGTTGCAGCTCATCGGTGGCAATGACCTTGACGGGAATGCGCTCAACCTTGTTGCCGTTGCGGAGTTTTTCCCCCTGGCGGAGCCGCTCGGTGCGCTTGACGGGCTGAATCTCAGGTTGCTTGCTCATGGTACCTCTCGTTGGCTGCGGCGGAAATCTAGGCATCGCCGATGAGTTTGGGCGGGCTATTGTAACCTAAATTACGCAGCAGGCTCTGGCAGAGTTTGGTTTCTACGTGCTTGAAATCGACAATTTGTCCGGGCGGTATGCAGTCGCTTACCTGAGTCATGGCAAGGCCTTGGTAACCGCAGGGATTAATGGCCAAAAACGGTGCTAAATCCATGTCGGTATTGAGCGCCAAGCCGTGAAAACTGCAGCCTTTGCGCACCCTAAGCCCAAGCGAGGCAATCTTGCATTCACCCGGCTCGCGCGCCACGTACACACCGGGCGCTTCTTTTTTGGCGTAGGCGGTAATCGCAAACTCTGCCAAGCATTGAATGATCGCGGTTTCGATAGCCGTGACCAGATCGCGCACGCCCAGTCGTCGGCGCTTTAAGTTAACCAAGGGGTAGATAATGATTTGGCCGGGCCCGTGGTAGGTAACCTGCCCACCGCGATCGGTTTGAATCACTGGAATGTCGCCGGGGTTGATCAGATGCTCAGCTTTGCCCGATTGCCCCTGGGTGAACACGGGCGGATGCTGCACCAACCACAGCTCATCAGGCGTGTGCTCGTCGCGCTGATTGGTAAAGTCCAGCATGTGTTGCCAACAGGATTGATAATCCACCAAGCCGAGCCGGCGAACGACAACCTCGGTTGCCGCTGCATCCGTATTTGGCAATTACAGCACCATTTTTACCAAGGCGCTGGCTTTTAAATCGTTAAAAATGGCCCGCAACTGATCTTCGCCTTGGGCCTCGATGCTCACGGTTAACGACTGAAACGTGCCTTTGGCGCTGTCGCGAATGGTAATGGTCTGAGCATCAAAGCCGGGCGCGTGGCGCTCGAATACTTCGATGACCAGATCGTGTAGAGGCTGGCCGGAATCACCCATCACTTTGATGGGGTAATCGGCACAGGGAAATTCGATTTTTACGGACTTTTCTGGGTCGTCGGTCATGGGCATCACTGATTAACTGGAAAACAACTGAATAAAGAACAGTTTAATACCGTCCCACAACCGTGAGAAGAACCCCGCTCGCTCCACAGCACTTAACGCTAACAACGGCTCTTCGGCTAGGGTCTCGCCGTCCAAAGTTACCCGCAATTTGCCGATGGCCTGAAATTGCTTGATGGGCGCTTTTAACACGTCGTCGACTTCGGTGCTGAGTGTCACGTCGTCGGCGCTGCCACGCGGTAACGTGAGTTGCAGATTTTTGTTTAAACCCAATTGAATTTGGTCCTGCTTGCCCGACCAAACGCGCTGCTCGGCTAAGCTTTCGCCGGCGGCCAATACCTGGGCCGTTTCGTAATAGCGAAACCCGTAGGACAACAATTTTTGCGATTCATCGGCGCGCGCCGACTGCGAACGCGTGCCCATCACCACCGAAATCAAACGCATATCGTCGCGCACGGCAGAGGCCACCAAGCAATAGCCGGCTTCCTCGGTGTGGCCGGTTTTGATGCCGTCGACGGTTTTATCGCGAAACAACAGCGTATTGCGATTGCGCTGGGTTTTGGGTTGCTCGCCGGGAGCGCCGTAAGTGAAATCGCGCTCGGAATAAATGGCGTAGTGCGCGGGGAAATCGTTAATTAAAGCCCGCGCCAACAGCGATAAATCCCACGCGGTGGTGTAGTGGCCCTCGGCCGGCCAACCGGTGGAATTGCGAAACTGAGTGTTGTTCATGCCCAGCAGCGCCGCTTGTTGATTCATGATGTCGACAAACGCCGACTCACTGCCGGCCACATATTCGGCCAATGCCACCGAGGCATCGTTGCCCGATTGAATGATTACTCCGCGCAGCAGGTCTTCCAAGGGCACTTCGGTGCTTTCGCGCACGAACATTTTCGAGCCGCCCATGCGCCAAGCTTTAACGCTAATGGGTACTAAATCGGTGGGTTGCAAACGATCGCGATAAATCTCGCTGGAGACCACGTAGCTGGTCATCATTTTAGTAAGACTGGCCGGTGGCAATTCTTCGTGCGCATTGTGCTCAACCAATACCTCGCCCGTATCGGCATCCACCAATAAATAACTGCTGGCCGCTAACTGCGGCGGGGCTGGAATAATTACCGGTGCGGCAAAAATAGGGCTGGTAATGATTAAAGCAATCAACAGCAAAAAAGTACGCTGCAAAAAAGTGTTGTTCGTCGTCAACAAAGGCATAGGTAACCGTGTAGTTAGATAAATTAACCGGGAACTGTTGTTAGGCTTATTAAAACTCTGTGCAATGAAAGTTTTCGCTGCATTGAGTTTTTTAACATTATTGGCCGCGCGCATTAAAAAACCAATTTAGCGCAACAGTCCTTAGAAGTGGTATTGGAAGCCCAGCGATGCGCAAAGTTCGCAAAACATTTTAGGCCCGAATTATAACAGCAATGCGCGAGCTCGGCAGCGAGCGGCCTCAAGCCTGCTTAGTATTTATTGTTCGTACACCAAATACGGCGTAGAAATATTTTGCTCAATGAGCAATTGGCGTATGGAACTGGCCTGAAAATTATCGGCGATAGGACCAATACGCACGCGATACAAGGTGGTCTCTCGCCCCGGAGGGTTGACCGTTACCGGGAAATTAATAATTTTTGCCAAGCGAGCGCGCAGGTTTTCGGCGGCACTGGAATCACTGAACGCACCCACTTGCAAATAGGTGTTATCCGGCAGGAGAAATCCGCCGGAATATTTCGGCGCTGGTGCTCTCGGCCCGGCCTCAGTGTGAGCGCTGCGCACTTCTTCGGCGGCCAGGCGATGGGCGTTGTCTTTTTGCCATTGCACCGGATCAATGGCCGTTACCCGCACGCGAGCCGTACCGGCGTCCACAAAGCCGAGTTTTTTGGCGGCGCTGTAAGTTAAATCGATAATGCGATTGGCATGAAACGGCCCTCGGTCGTTTACACGCACGATAACTTGCTTGTTATTAGCCAAATTGGTGACCTGCACGTAAGACGGAATCGGCAGGGTTTTGTGGGCGGCGGTCATGCCGTACATGTTGTAGATTTCGCCATTGGAGGTGGTATGGCCGTGAAACTTAGCGCCGTACCAACTGGCGGTGCCGTCCTGGTTATAGCCCAGCTCACTATCGAGCACACGGTAGGTTTTTCCGGCAACGCGGTAGGGGCTTTTGTTACCGGCGGCGGTGCGCGGCTCGGGAATGGGTACGGCATCGGGAATATGATCAACCGATTGCGGCCGCGTGGGGCCACTGTCGTGGCGCTGCTGGTATCGACCGCTAGAATATTCCTCGGGCTTGCCACTGTGGTAACTGCAGCCAGATACCACCACCAGCAAACCCAGCCAAAAAACGCGCCCCAACGCTTCTGCCATACACTACCTGCACCATTTTTTGCAGCCCGCCGATTTTTCGGCTCAATTTAGCTGCTTAGTAAAAAAGAAGATGTTTGATAAAAAGAGAATTATAACTCACCGATTTGCGTTGTCTTGTCTTCGGCTTGTTGTGCGCTATACGCCTGCTCCACCGACTCCGCCAATTGGTAAACGGCCAGCGCATACATCGTGCTGCGGTTGTAGCGAGTAATCACGTAAAAATTGTGCATGGCCAACCAAAACTCGGCACCCAACTCGCCTTGCAATTGAAATACGCGCACGGGTTCCGGTAGAGGATTTTCGGCAACCGGGCTAAAACCCGCCTGTTTAACGTCGGCCAGCGAGCGCTCGGGTTTTAGAGAATCCTCCAGCAAGCTGGCATCAAAGCGCTCATTCACTCGCGCGCGCACCACCACCGGCTCGCCGCTGTTCCAACCGTGGCGAACAAAATAATTGGCGATGGAGCCCACGGCATCAACCGGGTTCTGCCAAATATCGGTAAAGCCATCGCCGTCGTAATCGTGGGCGTAGGCGCGGTAGCTCGACGGCATAAACTGACCGAAGCCCATGGCACCGGCGTAGGAGCCGGTTAAATCGAGGGGAGATTTTTCTTGCTCGCGGGCCAACAATAAAAACTCTTTTAATTCTTTGCGGAAAAACGGCGAGCGCGGCGGGTAATCAAACGCCAGCGTCGACAGAGAATCCATCACCCGAAAGCCGCCGGTGTGCGCGCCGTAGCGCGTTTCCACCCCCAAAATAGCAACAATAATAGACTGAGGCACACCGAAATCTCGCTCAGCCTTGGCCAGAATATCGGCGTTGGCGCGCCAAAATGCTACGCCTTGCTCAATGCGCGAAGGCGTTACAAAAATGGGCCGATACTCTTTCCATTCTTTGACTTTTTCGGCGGGGCGGGCAATGGCGTCGAGTACCGATTGTTTGCGCTCAACCTGATCGAACCAACGCTGCAATTGCTCGGCATCAAATTGATGATCGCGCACCATTTCTTCAATAAATTGCTGGGCCTTGGGATGATCGGAATAGACACCGGCCCAAGCCGAATTGACGCTGAATAAAAACAGCCCGAGAAAAAAACCACGAGATAAGAAAAAACTGGATGATAACTTGGCAATGTTTGTGCGGATGTTCACTACTGCTCCTGAGTTTACCGGAAATTTATTTAGGAACCTCTGATTAACTCAGAGGTTCCTCCTGCACAGGGACGTGCAGACAAAAACAATATGCGTAAGCTATTGATTTTGCTAGGTAATTGAAAATGACATTTTCAATTACCGTGCGGCGATTAACTCAGGGATGAGTTAATCAGAGCTTCCAATAGCCTTTAGGCCAAGCCAACGCGTTTCCGTTCAGTCGATACCGCCATTAAAAGGCCAAAACTCATCATTAATGTTAACAGCGAGGTGCCACCGTGGCTGAACAACGGCAAAGGCACCCCCACCACGGGCAACAATCCCGCCACCATGCCGATATTGACAAAAATATAAACGAACAGTGTAAAGGTAACACTGCCAGCAATTAAGCGACTGAAGGTTTGCTGCGACATCAGCGCAATGGTTAAGCCGCGAATAAAAATCAAACTATACAGTGCCAACAAACACAACACACCGCGCAGGCCAAATTCTTCGGCCAATACGGCGATAATAAAATCGGTGTGGCTTTCGGGCAGAAAATCGAGCTGGGACTGAGTGCCGGCAAGCCAACCTTTGCCCGACCAACCGCCTGAGCCAATGGCAGTTTTGGACTGGATAATGTTCCAACCAGCACCGAGCTTATCGGCCTCGGGATTTAACAACGTAAGAATGCGCGAACGCTGGTAGTCGTGCAGCAGAAAATGCCAAGCCGGCCAAGCGCTGGCCAGTAACAACGCCACCGCAGTGCCGATATACCGCCAAGGCAAACCGGCAAAAAACAGCACAATTAAACCGGAGATTGCAATTAAAATGGCGGTCCCTAAATCGGGCTGTTTAAGAATTAACGCCGCCGGTGCTACGGCCAAAAATACCGCGACAACAATGTATTTAAATTTGGGCGGTAAAATACGTTTGGACAAATAAGCGGCCACCATTAACGGCACCGCCAGTTTCATAATTTCCGAGGGTTGAAAACGAAATCCACCCAGCGATAACCAGCGCTGCGCGCCCTTAGCACCCACACCAATAACCAACACCGCCACCAGCAAGCCCAATCCCACCAAATAAGCGGCCCAGCTCCAGCGCTCCAAAAACGGTAAGCTCACCTGAGCCACGGTAAACATGGCAATGTAACCGGCGATAAAAAACATCGCCTGGCGCTTTACGTAATAGCCATCGCCGCCACTGGCGCTAAAGAGCACCGCCAAACCAAATCCCGTGGCGATTAACAACAACACCAGCAAAGGTACATCGATGTGCAGGCGCGTCCACAGGTTTTCCGGTCGGCGCAAATCCCAGGCCGCCGAAGGCATGCGCCGAATAAAATCACCGCGCGACATGGTCACCTTCACTGGCGGCTAATGCATTGGCAGCAGCCAGGGCCTGTTGCTGTTCAAAATAGGATTCCATAACTTTGCGCACCACCGGCGCACCTTCGGAAGACCCGCCCTCGCCGTTTTCAACGATCACCGCCACGGCGATTTCCGGTGCCTCGAGCGGTGCAAAACCCACAAACAGGGCGTGATCGCGATGGCGCTCGGCCAGTTTTTCACTTTCGTATTCTTCGTCTTGAGCAATACCCACAACCTGAGCGGTGCCCGATTTGCCGGCCATTTCAAAGGCCATACCGCGACTGGCCCGATAAGCCGTACCGCGTGGATGATGCAGAACATCGTGCATGGAATCGACGACCAGATTCCAATGTTTATCGGCCACATCTTGCAATGGTGATACCGCCGCAGGCGGGGTTTGATCGCGCACCAGCTTCGGCTCCACTAACTGGCCGCGATTGGCTAGAGTGGCAGTCATTACCGCTAACTGCAGCGGCGTGGCCAACACATCGCCCTGACCGATACCCACGTTTAGACTGTCGCCGGGAAACCAGGGCAGACCGCGATTTTCTCGCTTCCATTCGCGCGACGGCCACAATCCGCGCCGCTCGCTGGGAATATCGACCCCCGAGTAATCGCCCATGCCAAATAAACTACCGAATTCGTGCATGCGATCGATGCCCAGCCGGTAGGCCAGTTCGTAATAGTAGGTGTCGCAGGATTCGCGGATGGCGGTGCGCAAATTAACTCGACCGTGGCCTTCTTTTTTCCAGTCGCGGTATTTGCGCTCTTCGCCGTCTAATTGGTAAAAACCGTGATCGATAATGCTGTAACTGGGATCAACCACACCGTAATTGAGGCCCGCCAAGGCAATCATGGGCTTGATGGTGGAACCCGGCGGGTATTCACCTTGAATGGCGCGATTAAACAAGGGTAAATCGCGCGAGCCGGTCAGGGCGTTGTAGTCTTTGTGGCTGATGCCGGTAACAAACAGGTTGGGATCAAAACTCGGCGAACTTACCATGGCCAACACGCCGCCGGTGTCGACTTCCAAGGCCACGATAGCGCCGCGTCGACCTTCCAAAGCGGCCAATCCCGCCGCCTGTATTTGGCTGTCGATGTACAAATGCAAATTATCGCCGGGCTTGGGGTCGATTTTCTCCACCACTCGCAACACTCGGCCGCGGGCATTGGTTTCTACATTTTGATAGCCCACCTCACCCAACAAGCGATCTTCGTACTGCCGCTCCAGACCAATTTTGCCAATGGTGTAGGTGCCACTGTAGCGCTGATATTCTTCTTCGCTGAACTGGTTTAACTCGCGATCGTTGATGCGCCCCACATAACCTACCGTGTGAGCAAATAAATCCGCCTGCGGATAAACACGCACCAATTGCGCTTCCACTTCCACACCCGGCAATCGATATTCATTAACCGCAATGCGGGCGATTTCTTCTTCGCTGAGTCGATAACGCAACGGCACACTCTGAAACGGCCGTCGACGCTGCTGCAATCGCTGTAAGAATTTTTCTTTTTCGCTGTCTGATAGAGGCACCAGTTCGTTGATCAAAGCCAGGGTTTGCTCTAAATCATCGACGCGCTCTTTGATAATGCTCAGGGTATAGCTGGGGCGGTTGTCGGCCAGTAATTGGCCGGTGCGATCGTAGATGAGACCGCGCGTGGGCGGCAGTGGCCGCACGTGAATGCGATTGCGATCCGATTGGGTAGCGTAGTCGCCGTGCAAAACAATTTGTAAGTGGTAGAACTGAGCCGTTAATACACCGATTAGCATCAACATAACCGCAGCGACCACCACCACACGACGCCTAAATATGCTCGTCTCGCGCAAATGATCTTTTAACGTGTGGTGTTCGCTCATGCTCGAATCAGTGTGACTGCTCTTGGGTTAATCCGGTTGGTGGTGTATCGAACAATCTCGGCCACCGGAAAATTCGTAACCGCTTCAAGTCCTTGTTAATGCTTACATTATCAAGCATAGACGCCAATGCCGCGGGAAGATTCACCCGGGTAGCGAAACTGGCCAAAAATCAAACATTTGCGCCGATTTTTTAGCATTATTGTAAGTGTTCGCGTCGGTAATGCATTCGACCACCGCCCAAATCCCACATATGACGGCAGCGACATGAAAGGCATGAAAAAATGGATAGCCACCGTTATTGCTCTTATTTGTGATACGGGTGATTGTTGAGCAAACTCAGCGCTCGATAAATTTGCTCGATTAACACCACACGCACCAGTGGATGCGGCAATGTGAGCGCCGACAAACTCCACTTTTGCTGGGCTCGCCCCAGTACGTTGTCGTCCAGGCCATCGGGCCCACCAATGAGTAGGCAAACGGTTTGTCCGTCCATTTGCCAGCGCGCAATGGTGTCGGAAAGCTGCTCGGTGCTCCAGGATTTCCCCAACACATCCAGAGCCACCACCCAGTCGCTGCTATCGATGGCGGCCAGAATTCGCTCGCCCTCTTCGCGTTTGGTTTTTTGACTGTTGGTGGTTTTACCGCGACTGCCCAACGGCAGCTCAATAAGCTCAAGTTTAACGTCTTTGGGCAAGCGCTTGAAATATTCCGCCCAGCCTTGCACCACCCAATCCGGCATTTTGCGGCCGATGGCAATAATTTTTATGCGCATGACTTTCTATCCGTGCTGTGTCTGCGCTCAGTCGTTTTGGCCGTGGCGACTTCTCGGCGCTTCCAGCCAGAGTTTTTCCAAATCGTAAAAACTGCGCGTCGCCGGGGTCATGACGTGCACCACCAAATCGCCAAAATCCACCAGCACCCATTCGCCAACATTTTCGCCTTCGGAGCCCAAGGGCATAAAACCGGCGTCTTTAGCCTCGGAGGCCACATAGCTTGCCAGGGATTTAACGTGCCGATTGGACGTGCCGCTGGCGATGATCAGATGATCCATCACATCGCTTAGGCCGGTTACGTTGAGTTCCACGATATCTTTGGCTTTTAAATCATCCAAAGCCTCTAGCACGATCTTTTCGAGTTCTGCCATTTATCCTCACATAAATGAGCACCGCCATGCGGTGTATTTTTTAGGTTACGGCACACAAGACTCGGGTACCGGTTCAACTTACACATCTCGATACAGTTGTTGCGTTTGAATGAAGCGCCAAACGGCATCGGGCATTAAAAATTGGGCCGAACCGCCCGCCCGAATCTGCTCACGGATTTGGGTGGCGGAAATCGACAACTGCGACAACTCGGCGATCAGCACTTTGCCACAGGCGTGCTTGGCCAGTTGCTCGGGCTCGGTTATCTGCGCGGTTTGCAGAAATTCGGCCACCGGGCCTGCGCTAGGTTGTTGGTATCCGGGCCGCACCGCAACGATTAAGTTAGCGCAGTCAAACAGCTCCCGCCAGCGATGCCAGCGATGCAACCCGGCCAGAGAATCGCCGCCCACGGCCCAACACAAGCAAACATCGTCGCCCACCTCGGCGCGAATTTCGGCCAGAGTGTCGACGGTGTAAGACGGTTGATGACGCCGCAGCTCGCGGCTGTCGATGCCTAACTCAGTGCAATCCGCCAGGGCCAATTGCAGCATCTGCAAGCGCTGCTCGGGCGTGGCGGAGGGAGTCTGCTTGTGGGGTGGGATGTGCGCGGGCAGCAGGTGCATCTGCTCAAGTTGACAGTGCTGCTTTAGCTCCAGCGCCAGCCGCAAGTGGGCGTTGTGCACCGGGTCGAAAGTGCCGCCAAACAGCCCTAGTCGCTGCAAACGACGGCCTCCCGAACGCCACTTGAGGCGTTAATCGCGAATATGGCCATCGCCATAGACAATCCATTTTTGCGAGGTCAGCCCTTCCAGGCCTACCGGGCCGCGGGCGTGAATTTTATCGGTGGAAATACCGATTTCCGCGCCTAATCCGTACTCAAAACCATCGGCAAAGCGAGTGGAGGCATTAACCATCACCGAGCTGGAATCCACCAGCGCCATAAAGCGACGCGCACGGGTGTAGTCTTCGGTGACGATGGACTCGGTGTGCTGGGAGCTGTACTGGGCGATGTGGTCCATGGCCCCGGCCATGTCGTCGACGATGCGAATGGACAACACCGGCGCTAAGTATTCGGTAGCCCAGTCTTCTTCCGTTGCGCCAGCACAGTCGATTACCGCCTGAGTGCGCTCACAGCCGCGCAATTCCACCCCTTTGGTGGCGTAAGCATCGGCCAAACGCGGCAGAATTTGCTCGGCAACGGCGGCATTCACCAACAGAGTTTCCATGGCATTGCACACACCGTAGCGGTGGGTTTTGGAGTTGAACGCAATGTTAAACGCTTTTTCGAGATCGGCGCGATCGTCGATGTAAACGTGGCAAATGCCATCTAAATGCTTGATAACGGCGACACGGGCATCGTTACTGATGCGTTCGATCAAACCTTTGCCGCCGCGCGGCACAATAACATCGACGTATTCGGGCATGGAGATCATTCGACCGACGGCTTCGCGATCGGTGGTGGCAACCACTTGCACTGCCTCGGCCGGCAAGCCCACTTGCGTTAAGCCCTGACTGATGCAATTGGCAATGGCCTGGTTGGAGTGCAACGCCTCTTTACCGCCGCGCAACAAGGTGGCGTTGCCGGATTTTAAACAGAGACTGGCCGCGTCGATGGTTACGTTGGGGCGAGATTCGTAAATAATGCCAATCACGCCCAAAGGCACGCGCATTTTGCCCACTTGAATGCCACTTGGGCGGTAACACAAGTCGGTGATTTCACCGCAGGGATCGGGCAGGGCCGCTACTTGCTGCAAGCCCTCTATCATGCCGGCGATGCGGCTTTCGTTTAATTCCAATCGATCCAGCAACGCAGCGTCCAGACCACTGTCTCGGCCGGCCTCTAAATCCAGTTGGTTGGCCTCCAACAACTGGGCTTGGTTGCTTTTCAACGCCTCGGCAATGGCCAATAGGGCATTGTTTTTTACGCCAGTGGTGGCGCTGGCCATGACTCTGGCCGCAGCTCGGGCGTTTTGCCCAAGGCCTGTCATATACTCTTCGATATTCATAAATTCACACTATTTTGGGTATGGCTCTGCCACACGGCAACATGGCGATACCACAGGGTTTTAGTAACCGTTTGAAAAATGGGCGCGTATTGTAGCGATTTTTTCCACACTTTTCAGCTTCAATCGGTTAAAAGCTAATCACCGTTGCTTGAATGGTAACGCTTCTACAGCTCGCCACTCAAACGATCGACCAACTCCGAAAGTTTATCCAGCCGCAATTCGGGATCATCCAGCGCCAATAAATCCACCTGTTCCGAGCGCCCCAATGGCAACAAAAGGGTTAAAAACCAACCCAGTTGGCTGGACGTGGTGGCCTCGGGCAGCGACAGCGCCGCCACTTGCGGGTGGGCTTTGAGCTCTTGCAATAATTCTAAAAGGCCATTGTGATACTCGGCGATGTCGGCATCGGGTTCGTCGGCCAGGTACTCCACCTCGGCGTGCATTAATTGATCATCGGCCACAGAGGTTTGCAGCACCCGAAATTTGCGCGTGCCGACCACTTTAATGTGCAATAAGCCGTTGGCACCCTGGCTCCAATCGCTGATTTGCGCCAGCACACCCACCTGAAAAATCATCGCCGGCGAGCCCACTTCGGCTCCGTCGCGGATGGGTACCACACCAAACCCCGTATTGTCGCGCAGGCATTCTTTTACCAAACGCAGGTAGCGCTGCTCAAAAATCTGCAGTGGCAGAGCGGCCTCGGGGACCAGTAACGTGTTGAGGGGAAACAACGGCAGAGTTTCAGACACAGTGTTTAGACTTATCGATGATATTCGGTTAGTTTACTTCAGCACTTGTTCAGGTGCCTGACCTTATTTTATCCACAATGTACAGTTTACGAGCACAGGCGATCACTAGCTTAAACGGATTCCTGCTGGGAGAACAGAGCAGCGCGTACAATTTTTAATCACACGCCATTGCCTGTCAGCAAGCCCAACAAGCACTGCCAATGTCATCGCCCCATGAGTAGAGCAAACCTGATACCCAATGAATTTTAATCGTGCCAACAATCACACCAAAGTGAACACATACAAACCTGCTGCCAACCAGCAGGTTTTGCGTAATCCATGCATCCAAAAGGTTCGTGCTGTGGTTTTGTTGGTGGCCTGCATGGCACTGGCCAATTTGAGCCTGGCTCAGGGCGACAACGAAACCCCTCCTCAAGACTCAACCACCCAACAGCAAGCCTCAATTAGCGCCAAACAAGCGGCCAATATTGCCAAGCAAGCCTATGCTGGCAAGGTTTTGCGGGTGCACGCCGTGGCCGATGGCTATCGCATAAAGATGTTGTTGCCATCGGGCAAGGTCACTTACGTCAATGTGGGGCCTGCGGGTCAACTCAGTCAATAAATCATCACAACAACAAACCCCATTACAGGATTCGATCATGCGTTTATTGATAGTGGAAGACGAAGCGCAACTCAACGACAACCTCTGCCAGTACCTGCGTCAACAGGGTTACGTGGTGGATTCGGCCCTGGATGGCCGCGAAGGTTTGTACCTGGCCGAAGAACATCCCTACGACCTAGCCATTATCGATTTGGGCCTGCCAGAGATCGACGGTATTGAGCTGATCAAACAGGTGCGCGGCCAACAGATCGCCTACCCGATTTTGATTCTCACCGCGCGCGATCGCTGGCAGGATAAAGTCGCAGGCTTAGAGGCCGGTGCCGACGATTACCTCACCAAGCCCTTCCACAACGAAGAGTTAAAGGCGCGCGTTAACGCCTTGATTCGCCGCTCCACCGGCCACGCCAGCCCGGTGATGAATTTCGGAGCGTTTACCTTAGACACCGCCGCCAAACGAGTGACCGTTAACGATACGCCCCTGGAGTTAACCAGCTTCGAATACAACACACTGGAATATTTGGTGCACCACGCCGGCAAGGTGATTTCCAAAACCGAACTCACCGAGCACCTCTACGATCAGGATTTCGATCGCGACAGCAATACCATCGAGGTGTTTGTGGGCCGGCTGCGCAAAAAGCTCGATCCCGATGGCAGCCTCAAACCCATCGTTACCGTGCGCGGTCAGGGTTATCGCTTCACTTTAGAAGCCAACGCCTAAACCCGTGACAATTCTGCGCGCAACCCACAGCCTCAGCGGCCGTTTGATTCTGGCGTCGCTGATTGTCTTGCCGATTTTTGTCGCCGCCAGCGGCATTGCTTTGGACCGCGCCTTTGCCCAGAGTCAAGCCACCGCCGAGCGCGAGCGTTTGCGCACTCAAATGTATTTACTGTTGGGTGCCACCGAGGTGTTATCGGGCGAATTGTGGCTGCCTGAGCAACTGCCCGAGCCGCGCTTTAATCAGCCGGAGTCGGGTTTGTATGCGCGCATTCTCGATGCGCAACAGGTGCTCTGGCAGTCGCCTTCGACTCTGATGGCCAAATTGCCCGCGCCTAAGCTCCAACCAAGCCTCGTATCTGACCCCGCTCCAGGTAAATCCGCGTTAAAGGCAGGCCAAGAGCTATTTCAAGATGTTTCTCTTGGCCAGCGCCCCGCTATGGTTTTCAGCTTTGATGTGGCCTGGCAAGTCAGCAACAGCGCCGAACAACTCTACCGATTTCAGATTTTTCACGATCAACGGAGCATCATTGCCGAGCGCAACAGCTATCGCCAACAACTGTGGCGCTGGCTGGGCGGCTTAACGCTGCTATTGATTGCATTGCAGTGGGGCATTCAGCGCTGGGGACTGCAGCCGTTCACCCGACTGGCTCAGGAGCTCAACCGCTTACACTCCGGCGAAAACCTCACGCTCAGCGAGAGCTATCCCGCCGAAATTAACCCGGTGGTGCAAAACCTCAACGCCGTGGTGAGCGCCGAGCGTCATCAGCGCGATCGCTATCGCAATACGCTGTCGGATTTAGCGCACAGTTTAAAAACGCCCTTGGCGCTGCTGCGCAGCCATCTCGACAGCGGCCAATTGCAGCAAACGGAGATCGATGAGCAGATCAGTCGCATGGACGACATTATTCGCCATCAGTTGCAACGCGCCGTTAAACAATCGTCCGCACCCACCGGCCAAGTGTGCGAAGTTAGCGCCATCGTCGAGCGAATGATCAGTGCTCTGCAAAAAGTTTATGCCGATAAAGGTATTCGATTTGAGGTGGCTATCGACCCTCAATGTCGCTTTTACGGCGACGAGGGCGATTTAATGGAATGCTTGGGTAATTTGCTCGATAACGCCTGTAAATACGGCCACTCGCGCGTTGAGGTTAGTGCTCACACCAACCAATGGCTGGTTATCCAAATTGCCGACGATGGCCCGGGCATACCGCAACAACAGCGAGCGCAAGTGCTTAAGCGCGGTGCCCGCGCCGATACCGCCCAGAGCGGCCAGGGTATTGGCCTAGCGGTGGTGGTGGATATTTTAGCCAGCTACGGCGGCGCGCTGACTATTGATCGATCTCAATGGGGCGGCGCACTGGTGGAAGTGCAACTGCCCAACAAGGCCATCAGCCATTAAGCTGGCGCTTCTAGGTTTAATTTAAGCCGGGCTGAGTTCCGCTTGATCTGCGGGTGCCAGCAAATGCGTGCACTCCTCGGCAAAGCCCGCGCCCACTTCGGCGTAGTAGTTAAACACCACATCGGCACCCAGCGCGATTAATTCTTTGCGTTCATCCTCGTAACGAGCCACAGCGGCAATACGGCCGTTAAAGTCGGTTTGCTTGAGTTGGAGAATGATGTTTTTCATTTCTGCCGTGGAGGGTATCGCCAGCATGACTACGCGAATTTTAGAGACATCGAGCTGCTCCCAAAAATCGATGTCGTCGGCATCGCCATTGACCACGTTGTAGCCTTTTTGCTGCTGTTTTAGTGCGCGTTCCTCGTCGATCTCCACACACCAAACTTTGCCGTGCAGCTTGGGCTCCAACGCTAGGTAAGAGCCGATACCTACCCGCCCCATGCCACAAATTAACACCTCGGCACCGTAGGGTTGTTGGTAGCCGTGAATGGCTTGCGCCTTGGGGTGTTCGAAGCGGCCAATAAACGATTTAAAGCGCATGTAGATGGTGTGGGCACGCTTGTACAAAAACGACGACACCACAAACGATGTGGCTACCACCAAAGCAATCATGACCAGCTCGCTTTCGGGCATCCAGCCCTGGGCCACACCCTGGCTGGCCACAATTAAACCGAACTCGCTGAAATTGGTCAGTGCCAGAGCACTTAAAAATGCCGTGCGGGCGCGTAATTTGAGCGCCACAAACAAGCCAAAGAACATGACAAACTTAATGGGCAGCAGCGCCATAAACATCGCCACCCAGCCGAGCATTTCCCAGGTTGGCAACGCGCTAAAACCGATATTGAGGAAAAAACCCACCAGGAATAAATCCTTTAGGCTCATCAGCGATTTGTACAACTCGTTAGCTTTGGGTAAACCGGCCACCATCATGCCGATTATCAGCGCGCCCAAATCGCCCTTGATATTAACCGCGTAGAATAATTCGTAGCCGCCCAGAGCAATTAAAAAGCCCACCAACACTAATAATTCGCCGTGGCCGCTGCGGCTTAAAATAAATTTGAGCGCCGGGCGCACAAACCACAACAGCGGCAAAGCCAGCGCCCAGATACTCGGCGCCTTGCCCGTGGCCAACACCAAAAACACCACGGCGACAATATCCTGAATAACGAGCACGCCAATGGCTAAATCGCCGTGCCGGCTTTTTAACTCCGAGCTGTCCTCCAGGATTTTCATCACGCACACGGTACTGCTAAAGCTCAAGGCAAAAGCGACGGCGGCCACCAACTGCAGGTTGCCCACGGGATTGGGAATAAAGAATAGCCACAGCATGCCGATGCCAGTCACGGCCAAACACCAAATGATGCCGTGACTTAATGCCCCGCCCCAAACCTCAACACGCGCCAATTCGCGCAGGTTGAGCTTTAGGCCGATGGTAAAAAGCATTAAGGTGATGCCGAGGTCGGCCAGGTTGGTGAGCCCATCGAACGGCAGAACGCCGATGCCATTGAGACCAAAACCCGCCACTAAATAGCCCACCAGCGGCGGCAAGCCTAATTGCCGGGCGGCAAAGCCGAACGCAAACGCCACAGCAACCCACAGAAAATCCATATCGACTAGCCCCTATTACCCATTGTTACCCTGTTGGGCACTCTCGCAATAGCGAGCGCGCCGGTGCCTCGGCTAAAAGAATAGTCTATGAGGCCTGCGGCTCCTGTGCAAAGGGCTTAACCATCAAAATCAGTTTAGGCAACAGCGTTAACGCGCCCATAATCGCCGCCAACATGGCCAGCCCCGTTAACAAGCCGAAGTACACCGAGGGAATAAAATTCGACAATGCCAACACCGAGAAGCCAACGATGATGGTCACCGACGTGTAGTACATGGCACTGCCGATGGAGCCGTGGGCGCGATGCATGGTGGCCATATAATCGCCATCGTGTTTGAGTTCGCGCTGGAAGCGGTGGATGTAATGAATGGTATCGTCCACACCAATGCCCACGGTAATGGCAGCAATGGTAATGGTCATCATATCCAGGGAAATCCCCGCTAGGCCCATGCCGCCGAGCACCACCGTCGCGGCCAGCAAATTGGGAATAATAGCGATTACCGCCACTTTAAGGGAACGGAACAAGATCAAAAACATGATCATTATGGCGATAAATACGGCACCTAAAGTGAGAATTTGCGATCGAAACAAGCTCTGCAGCATATTGTTGTAGAGCAATAAACCACCGGTAAAGCGAATTTGCTCGGGCTTAAAGCCCAATTCGTCGACTAGGTGCGTGCGAATTTTGTCGATGAGTTTTAATCGCTCCAAATCCGGATCGGTTTCTTTTACTCGAAACGACACCCGCGCCTGATTGTGCTCGGCATCCAAATAAGGCGACACCAAAATATTTTCGATTTCATCGGGCAGCGCGTTGCGTGCCAGAGCCAGCTCAAAGTTATTTAAACTGCCGCCGTTGATGTCTTTGGCCACTTCGTAAAAAACCGCCAGAGAATCCACCCGGCCCACTTCGCTCAAGCTATTGAGATAATCCTGAATACTTTTTAAATCGCGCAAACCCGCCACGGTAAACCAATAGGGCGTGGCGGCCTGGGTTTCTGGGTTGTGTTCGGAGAAGGGATCGGCCGAGGCAAACGGATCTTCCTCCGACAGAGGTTCGGCCATTTCGAACGGATCGGGCTCGTCGAACGGATCGGCCTCGGCAAAGGGATCATCCTCGTCGGTGTAATTTAAATCCCCGCCCGAATCCACAAGCTCCGGGTCCACATCGACGATAATATCCAAACCGATGGTGCCACCCATGTTTTGGTCGATGACTTTCATTCCCTGGTGAATTTCGGTGTCGGAGTCGAAATAATCAATAAAGCGGTTGTCCACTTGCAAGCGGCTCACCCCCACTCCGGCCACCACGGCCAATAAGACACTAATGGCCAATACTAGGCTGCCGTGATGTTGGGTGAATTTGGAAAAATACAGCGTAAACGGCTTATCGGTGGTTTTATCTTGCTGAGCTTTGCCGGCCGGAATCAGCATTAAACACGCCGGCAAGACCACAAATACCAAGACAAAACTCAACACCAAACCAATGGTCATCATCCAGCCAAAATCAATCACCGGCCGAATGCCACTGACCACCAGAGAGGCAAAGGCCACGATGGTGGTCATGGCCGTGTACAAACAGGGCTTGAACATAAACTGAGTGGTGGCGCTCACCAACTGCGCCTGGCTCCAATCGGGGTTTTGGGCGTGATACTCCCGATAGCGCACCACCAAATGAATGGTAATCGCCAAGGTTACAATCAACAGCAACGCCACAAAATTGCTGGAGATAACGGTTAATCGCCAGTCAATCCAGCTTAAAAAACCGAGCATGATGAGAATGGACAACACCGAGGTGAGCAGCGGAATAACCACAAAGCGCACACGCCGAAAAATAATGCTCAGCAACAAAATTATAAACAGCACAATGGCACTGCCAAACACCACCAAATCATTGCGAATGTAAGAAATCATATCGGCAGTGACCATGGTGACACCGCCGAGAAAAATATCGGCGTTATCTTTGTATTTATCGGCGATGGCGCGCACTTCTGCTACGCGGTGATGGTCTTCTTGTTCTTTGACGGTGCGATAGTCGCGGAATTTTTGCGCGAGCCGATCCAATTCCTGCTGTTCGGCTTCGGTGAGTTCTTGTTGCTTGCGCTTTAAGCGCAGAGCATCGCGCGCGCGCACCAATTCGATGTATTTTTCGTCCACCGCCAACTGCAAAGCGATGGCTGTGGTTTGGCCGTCGGGACCTAAAATCAGGTTTTTATAGACCGGGCTGGTTTGAAATTCCTCTTTGGCGCTATCGTAGGCCACGTCGGAATTTTCCAGCGTACGCACACCGGAGGTAACATCGCCAATGCTTTGCAGCGGGCTGTACAGCAGCGGAATATCGAGAATACTCAACACATTGGCCACGCCGTTTACTTCGCGCAATTCGTTGCGCAGACTTTTTAGGTGGGCCAACGACTCTTCAGTAAACAGGTTGTCGTGAGGTTTGTAGGTAACTACCAGTAAATCGCCAGATTGATAGCGCTGGGTTATTTTTCGAAAATAATCCAGGTCCCGGTCGGCCTCGAGTGTTAGCGCGTCGGCCGAGGCATCCAGTTTAAAATTGGGTAACCCAAGCGCCATAAAAATGGCAAACGCGAACACAAAAAACAACGTCAAACGGGGGCGTTCGATTACCAGGGCCTGATAAAACTCTGAAAAACGTTTGGTCATGAAGATCTCGTTCTTGTGGCTACGCGATGATTCGCAGTGCTAAATCGTCGCATAACTCATTGGCTCCGAGTGATTACAGTTCACTCAAAATCAAATCGGCTACACCGCGTCGGGCCAGTGTAGCGCTGGTTTATTGGTTGGGATTATTTAACAAGTGGGTTGTAGCGAGTTGGATTCACAAAACGGCCAATGATCCTGCGCGATCAAATTAACCTGCACAATTTGGCACTGTTAGGATTGACGCTCGGAATGGCCCAGATCCATGTCTGGGTCGACGATATCTCGCACTTTTTGCTTGAGTGTTTTAATTTCTGGAAATCCCCCATCGCGCTTGCGCTCCCAGATCATAATACCATCCACCGTAATTCTAAACACACCGCCTGTAGCGGGCACTAGGTTGACGCCCGCCACTTGCAGTTCAAACGTTTGCAACAACTCCTGAGCCATCCATGCCGAGCGCAATAACCAACGACACTGCGTGCAGTAGGAGATGGTAATTTGCGGCTTTGGTTCGGCACTGGTCGCCAATAGTTACTCCTAAACTCTGTTGCAATTATTGAAAGGCCACAATAATGCCCACATTTGCCATGACTTGGAACAGCAAAATTAAGAGCAACAACAACAATAATTTTTTACGTTCGTTTTGTTTTACGGCGTTTTTTGTTGTTTTTTGGGCTTTTTTTACGATTGGCACCGGCTCGTTGGGAATTTTTGCAAATAACTCCTGCATTTGCGCAAGCGTAGGGCACGGATTGCTGTGCGGACTAAAGCAATCCATAAGCATCGCCTGCACAGCCGCCGGCAATGGCGTACCCGCCCCCAATTGCAGTCCGCGCTCCGACAGCCGCAGCGCCTGTCCCACCAAAACCCGATAGGCGATCTCCGCCACACTGCGCACCAACGAGGCCGAATCACCCGCGACGGCAGCCTTTTGCGGGGTATGCGTTAAAGCCCGCGATGACTCATTCACTGGACGCTGTAACGCCTTCGGTCGCTCGGGCAAAATAATCGGTCGCCACTGCCGATCGACCATAATTTGTTCGATACTTAATGGTTTAACCACCAGGCCACGCTGCTCCAGTGTTTGTAACTGCTCACAAATCTCAGCCAGCAGCGGGTAAGCGATGGCCACCGACAGTGGCCCAGTTAATCGATCGCTGAGAAAAACCGTCTCACCCAGAGGAAATCGGCACACTAGCCAGCCCGATGATTCATCAGCGATAAATTCCAGCGCGGATATTCCGAGCATCGGTCCTTCTGCCATGGGTTTGGCAAAGGCTTTTAAAATATTTCGGCCAGCGCGTAATTGGCTTGGAATCAGCAGGTTTTGCCACCAGTGCTCGCTTTTTTCCTCAAGCCAAATTGCTCTCAGGCAATCCCCCATCGGAGCAAAATCCAACACAGTGTTGCCTGCGCGGTATTTGAGCTGCTCGCGCAGACTGTCGAGCGCGGGATGGTGCACAGCCAATAGCTGCTTTGCGGCCAGCACCAACAACAATTTTTGAATAACCTGCAACCACGCCGGCTGATCGCAAGACACATCGGCGGAAAAATACCAACGAATAAGCTCGCGAGCGGGGCCACTTAATGCACTTTGGCTGAGCACCTGGGGCAGTTTTTTTGTGTCTTCGATGACATGATTGCCAAGCCATTGAACCGCAATTGCTGCTAGACTTTTCGAGGTGAGCGCACGCTGGGTTTTCGCGCCCAACAAAACACCCGGCAAATAACCAAAACCGGCCACTTGTACGTTAACGCCTGTGTTTTGTACCACATTATTTTGCGCGGTTTTGATTTGAACCACGATTTGAGGCGCAGTTACCGCTTCCACTGAGGTGTGAGCCACAAAAATAAATGCGGGCTGTAAATTGCGGTGCCCCTGGCCACTCATTTCTGCCAGCGACAAAATGCGAGCCAGAGCCAACAGCACCTGCAACAAGATTACTTCCGAAGGCGGCCCCTGCCGTATTAATTCGGGCAACGGCTGGCCGGCGCTGTGGCGAACCGACAAATAACCCAAGTGGTGGTCGTCGAGCCCGCAATCGATGGTACCTAAAATACCGTCGCCGCTGAGCGCTTTAAGCGATTCCAGTTGGCTGCGGTTGAGTTCAATAGCGGCGGTGCTATTTTTAACAGGTTGGCGCGTTCGATACAGCCAACAGGCAGCCCCCGAGGCAATATCCACTGCGCGGCTCAGCACCAAGTGGTGATCCTGATAAACGGTTTGATTGCCCTTAAATTTGCGCAAATCGATTAAATTTGCCATGAAATTTACAAAATCTTCCGGCAG
The DNA here is from genome assembly GCA_964342265.1 of uncultured Cellvibrionaceae bacterium. GTDB lineage: Bacteria > Pseudomonadota > Gammaproteobacteria > Pseudomonadales > Cellvibrionaceae > Halioxenophilus. The sequence continues at coordinate 31,779 of CAYFFE010000026.1, forward strand.
TGATATGTTCCGCTCGCTCTCAAACTGGCAGACTACCCAAACCTGTAAAAAGGTTATCTTAACTGCCAGCTTGATCTCTGATCGCCGGGCGGGCTCTTTTAAATAGCTTAGGCTTATTTGGCAATTTAATGAGCGAATACTGCGCAAAAGCGTGCAAAACGTGATGCGCCACCGACTTTTTATTGGCTTCCACCACTTTTATTGATAAAAAAGCGCTCTTACCCTCGCGATGTGTGCGCTTAAGCAATACAACCCTTGGAAAAACGCTGATGGCAGACCAGGAACTGCAACTGGAAGAAGAGCCGGAAAACCTTTGGGCGATTGTCGCCGACGGCAGTTGGATGCATGGCAAACGCTACGCCCTGCGCGATGGCACCATGACCATTGGTCGCAGTACCAAAGCCGACATCACGCTGCCCAGCACGCACTTATCCCGCCAACACGCGCAGCTGCAAATTAAAGGCAGCCAGTTGTACTTAACCGATTTGGCCTCGGCCAACGGCACCTTTGTTAATGAGCAAAAAATTCAGAGGGCGGTGTTAAAAGTCGGCGATAAAGTCCGCTTCGATACCTTCAGCTTTGTAGTCGAAGGCCCCAACCTCGATCGCGATACGCAGATTCGGCAATCGGCCCAGTTTATCGACAGCGACGCCGAGAGAAGTTACGGCCAAAAATGGACCTCGCCCGGCAACCGCGTGGAAGCACCGGAAAAACCGGCGTCAGTTTGGTTGAAAGTATTCAGCGCATTGATTGTTTTGGTGTGCTTGGCTTATGTTGTTTATCTGGTTACCAATCTTTAACGATTAGATAAAACCACTGAGCCAATCAATGAAAGGCTTTTAAAATTTATTCCCCCCAGCGCGCCAACAGGGTTTGCTCCACCTGGAGCTGATCGAGAATGCGCGCCACCACAAAATCCACCATTTCATTAATGCTCGCCGGGCGCTGATAAAAACCGGGGCTGGCCGGCAAAATTACCGCGCCCATTTGGCTCAAAGTGAGCATGTTTTGTAAGTGGATGCTCGATACCGGCGTTTCTCTGGGCACCAAAATTAATTGCCGACGCTCCTTGAGCACCACATCCGCAGCGCGCTCAATCAAATTGTTGCTGGCACCGGTGGCCACCGACGATAAAGTCCCGCCACTGGCCGGCACAATCACCATGGAATGCGGCGCGCCGGAACCCGAAGCCACCGGCGAGAACCAGTCGCTGCGCCCATAGAGTGTTAATTGCTCGCCGTCGCAACCAAAATGCGATTGCAAAAATTGTTGTTGCGCCTCGATGCCCTGTTCGGCACTGGGCAGTTTGATATCGGTTTCCTGATGAATAACCACCTCGGCGGCCGACGACAACAGCAACAACACACGACAACGCGCCGCCAACAAACACTCAATCAATCGCATAGCGTAGGGCGCACCGGAAGCTCCGGTTACCGCCACGGTTATCGCACGAGTCACAAGTCCACCTGTTCAGTAAGTTGATCGATGATTTTTTGATGGATGCCGCCAAAGCCACCGTTACTCATCACAACAACGTGGGCGGGATGTGCAGTTAGCGATTGTAGCTGCGCCAGAATGTCGTCCAGGCTTGAGCAGAGTTTGGCCGGGACCGAGCTGTGGTGGATGGCCTCAGCCAGATCACTGCTGGCTTCGGCCTGATACCAAAGCACTACATCGGCATCGCTGCACGCCTCACTCAAAACCGCATTGTGATGGCCAGCTTTCATGGTGTTGGAGCGCAGTTCAATGACTGCAACAATGGTTTGCTCGCCGACTTGAGCGCGCAATCCTGCCAGAGTGGTAGCAATCGCCGTGGGATGATGGGCAAAATCGTCGTACAGTCGCACGCCGTTGATGTCGGCCAGCAATTCCATGCGCCGCTTAACGCCCTCAAACTGGCACAGCGCCAAACAGGCATCCCCGGCATCCACGCCGATACTGTGACAGGCGGCAATGGCGGCTAAACCGTTGGCCACATTGTGCTGACCGGTGTGCTGCCACTGCACACGCCCCAGCGGCTGGCCCAAATAACTCACCGAGAAAGACTCACCACTGGCCACGTCACAGTCGGCCCGCCAGGTCTCGCCCAATAATTCGGTGTGGCTCCAACAGCCCTGCTCGATGACCTCGGCAATGGCGCTGTCGTGCGCTGGATAGAAAATCGTACCGATGCCGGGCACCGTGCGAATCAAATGATGAAATTGGGTTTGAATCGCGGCCAGATCGGCAAAAATATCGGCGTGGTCGAATTCCAGATTATTGATAATCAGTGTTTTAGGTTGGTAGTGCAAAAACTTAGAGCGCTTATCAAAAAACGCGGTGTCGTATTCATCGGCCTCGACCACAAAAAAATCGCTGCCGCCCAACCGAGCCGAACAACCAAAATTGGCGGGTACGCCACCGATGAGAAAGCCCGGCTCAAAACCCGCGTGCTCTAAAATCCAGGCGATCATACTGGCGGTAGTGGTTTTGCCGTGGGTACCGGATGCGGCAATCACCCATTTACCCGGCAACAGCGCCTGGCGCAGCCATTCCGGGCCGGAGGTGTAAGTGAGTCCCTGATCGAGCACATATTCCACCGCCGGATTGCCTCGGCTCATGGCGTTGCCGATAATCACTACGTCTGGCTGGGGGAAAAACTGCTCAACGCCAAACCCGGCAAACACCTCAATGCCGGCTTGGCTCAACTGGGTGCTCATGGGCGGGTAGACATTGGCATCACTGCCGGTGACCTTGTGCCCCAGAGCTTTGGCCAATTGCGCCAAACTGCCCATAAACGTCCCGCAAATGCCGAGAATATGTACGTGCATCATCGCCCCGCATCGATTCACTGTTCAATTGCCGGCAAGCTTAACACAGCGCCGGCGATTTGCCCGCGCGCCGCGCTTGAACTCTACTGTGACCATAAAACCCTGCAAACTGAACCGCCTGAGGCCAAGCACCGTAGTGATTTGCGCCATATACCCTGATCGCCGCGCGGCTTATCCGTGCGTCCACTACGTGATCGTTGCCACAGAGTCAAAGCACAGGATTGCGTTCACCCAGACGTTGTTCAGGTTGAATTTTTTGGATTAGAGGATGCCAAGATGCCAAACGTTACCGACTACCTAACCGCCCAATCCACCGATGCCGAATTGGTCGAGCTTATTGCCGCCATTACCGATTGCTGCCAGGCCATTGCCGGCCAGCTCAAAGTGGGCTCGTTAATCGGTATTTTGGGTGCCACCGAAGATACTAATGTCCAGGGTGAAACCCAAAAAGAATTGGATGTTATCGCCAACGATTTACTCAAAGAAGCGCTGCTAAAACTGCCCAGCGTCGCCGGCATTGCGTCCGAAGAGGAAGACGACCCGGTGGCAGGCAACAACGGCGGGCGTTTTTTGGTGTTGTTTGATCCACTCGACGGCTCCTCCAACATCGATGTTAATGTCTCGGTGGGTACGATTTTCTCCATTCTTGAGCTGCCTGCGGACCTAAACGGCGGCGACGAACAAGCCTATCTGCAACCGGGGCGCGCCCAAATCTGCGCCGGCTATGTGCTCTACGGCCCGGCCAGCACTTTGAGCTTAACCACCGGCCAAGGCCAGCAACAATGTCGTCCAACGCCAGGAACACCTCGCCGTACTTGCGA
>CAYFFE010000027.1:0-34688 GCA_964342265.1 uncultured Cellvibrionaceae bacterium
TTTCGATCATGCGCTTAGTAATGAGCGGTCGAGCGATGGAGGGGCCCAACAGGTACTCGCCTTCGTAAATGGTGTTCGCGCGAAACATCGGAAACACAAAATCGCGCACGAACTCTTCGCGCAAATCATCGATGTAGATTTCTTTAATGCCCAGCGCTTCGGCTTTGGCGCGGGCCGGTTCCACCTCTTCACCCTGGCCGATATCAGCCGTAAAGGTAACCACTTCGCACTGGTAGGTTTCCTGCAACCAGCGGGCAATTACCGAGGTGTCTAAACCGCCGGAATAGGCCAGAACAACTTTATTAACAGACATGTGCGAACTCCTTTATTGGGGCAAAGGCCCGGGACAAAGCGGCGCGCATTGTAGCGATTATTTGCAGCCATGCCCAGTATTCGCAGAAAAGCACTTAAAAAATAGGTTTTTGGGCGATGCGTGTCCTCGCCCTAGATTGACCTTGAAGCTGAATGAAACTCAGTTGTTGTCGGTGTCTTGCTGAGCGTTTGGATCACCGTTTGCCGGTCCATTAGGACTGCTATTGCCGTCGGCTTGGGCGGAGTTGAATAAGTTCTCCAAATCCAGTTCTGGCCCAGACTCCGACCCAGGTTCATCCATTTGAAAATTGGGTAACTCAGGCGGTGGCTGTTTACTGAGACGAACGGTGACGCGGCGGTTTTGAGCCCGCCCGTCGGCGGTGCGGTTGCTGGCGATGGGGTAACGCTCGCCGTGCCAGCGCAGAATAATGGCATCGGGACTCAAGCCGCCGTCGACCAAATAATCCATGACCATTTTGGCGCGCCGCTTGGACACTTCCATGTTCTCCGCGCGGGAACCGCGGCTGTCGGAATGACCATCGACAAAATAAGACAGCACCGATTCATCGGCTTGGGAATAGATTAGAATGTTGTCGAGCTGAGTGGTTTCGGTCTCGCCCAACGATTCCTGACCCGGGGAAAACATTAGCGAGGTCCGCTCAATTTGCCCGTAGTTAACCGGCAGCAACTCCGCCAAACAGCCCACGTATTGATCGTAAGCGCCGCGAAAATTAACGTTCGAAATACCCACATTAATGGACTCTCGCTCGTCGTACCAAGCCCGACGGATAAACTCCACTTGGCGACCTTCAAACAACGCATGCAGCAGTTGGTTAGCTTGTTGCTCCGTTAAGTTAATGGCTTCTTGTTGCTCGGCCACGTCGACATAGCCGACGTGCTCTATGCGACCGCCCGGCTTCCACTCTGGGTTGGTAATACGCAGCGCCGCGCGACCGGTTTTCATGCGGGGCGTGTCGGCCATTAAGTAAAACTGCTGGGTTTCGCCGGCTTGATGGTAAAAAATAGCTTGGCCAAAGTCCGGAATCGACTGAGCAATGCGACATTCAAACTGATTGCCCTGCACCGCCCATGCGCTTTGATCGATGGCCGGCGAAAAGCGCAGCGCCCAACTTGGCCAAGCCACCAGAAGGGTGAGCCACAAAACGCCCAAAGTCTGGTATCGACACACGTTCATCACCGAAATTTGCCACCGCCTTGCTGTTTTTAAGGTTGGTTGTAGAGCTGACCGCAAGCTTACTTGCTCCTCTAACCATGGTAGTCGACCCCAAACGCTTTTTCTTTAGTGCCCACAATCTGCTCTTGGCGGGGCTTACGTGCTATGATGGCGCGCTTGATTCGCCCACTCTCTGGCAACCGCAAACCAATTCCACTGAGGCCCCATGACCACCAGCATTACCATTACTCGCCCCGACGACTGGCACATTCATTTACGCGACGGCGAGGCCTTAGGCCTGACGGTTGCCGATGCCAGCAAACAGTTTGCGCGTGCCATTGTAATGCCCAACCTGGTGCCCCCGGTAACCACTGCCGAGCAGGCTTTGGCCTATAAAAGCCGTATAGAGGCTCAGATTCCCGAAGGACACAACTTCACACCGTTAATGGTGCTTTATCTGACCGACAACACCTCAGCGGACGACATTCGCACGGCTAAGCAAGCCGGAATGGTGGCCTGCAAACTCTACCCAGCCGGCGCCACCACTAATTCCGACTCTGGTGTTACCGATCTAAAACACATCTACCCAGCACTCGCGGCCATGCAGGAGCAAGGGTTGCTGCTGTTGGTGCACGGCGAAGTAACCGACAACGACATCGATATTTTTGATCGCGAAAAAGTGTTTATCGACACAAAATTACAGCAAATTCGGCGTGATTTCCCCGAACTGAAAACAGTGTTAGAGCACATTACCACCGAAGACGCCGTGGAATTTGTGCAATCTCAGCAACAGCACTGCGCAGCAACCATCACTGCCCACCACCTGTTGTACAACCGCAACCACATGTTGGTAGGCGGCATTCGCCCACACTATTACTGCTTGCCCATTTTAAAGCGCAGTCGCCATCAGCAAGCCTTGTTGGCGGCGGCCACCAGCGGTGATTCACGATTCTTTTTAGGCACCGATTCCGCCCCTCACGCCACCGATCGCAAGGAAACCGGCTGTGGCTGTGCCGGTTGTTACACTGCTTATGCCGCGCTAGAGCTCTACGCCCAAGCGTTTGATCAGCAAGGTGCACTGGACAAACTGGAAGCGTTTGCCAGCTTTTATGGGCCAGACTTCTACGGCTTGCCGCGCAATCACCAGTCTGTAACCCTAGTTAAGCGCCCCTGGCAGGTGGAGGAGCACTTTCAACTAACGGCTAACGACACCATTACCCCACTAGCAGCCGGGCAAACCCTCGATTGGCAGCTATTGGCCGACTAGCCACCAAACTCAAATCAGAAATCATCATCAAATCGTTGCAAATTGGCTGCGATGATCGTGCTAACATTTTGGGTAAGTGCACAAATTGCCCAAATCGGCTGGAACAGTAAGGAAGCATTTTGTCAGATTCTCTCGACGCCCCACTCCCCTCCTTAAAAAATCGTTTCAGAGGGTTTCTGCCCGTGGTGGTGGATGTAGAAACTGGAGGTTTTAATTCGGCCACCGATGCCCTGTTAGAAATCGCCGCTGTGACCGTTACCATGGACGAGCAAGGTTTACTGCACCGAGGTGAAACCTTTCAATATCACATAGAACCGTTTGATGGTGCCAACGTTGAGCAGTCGGCGCTGGATTTTACCGGCATCGATTTAGACGACCCAGATCGCCCCTCCGAGCCTGAAGTGATGGCCATTCCCGAACTGTTTAAAGCCGTGCGCAAGGCCGTAAAAGCCGCCGAGTGCAATCGTGCGGTGGTGGTGGGCCACAATGCTCACTTCGATTTAGGCTTTGTGAATGCCGTGGCCGAGCGCGTGGACGCAAAGCGCAATCCGTTTCACCCGTTTTCCTGTTTCGATACCGCTACACTGGCCGGCTTAGCGCTGGGGCAGACCGTGCTCGCCAAAGCGTGCTTTACCGCCAATATCGAATTTTGCAATCGCAGTGCGCACAGCGCCGCTTACGATGCGGAAAAAACCGCGGATTTATTTTGTTACATCGTCAATCGCTGGCAGCAATTGGGTGGTTGGCCTCTGCCCGAGCAAGAAGCAGAACAAGACGACTGAATCGCGGGTTTAAACCCCAGCCTGGCTCGAACACTGATTAACGCTTGTTCTCAAACGCAAAAAACCCGGCAAATGCCGGGTTTTTTGGTAACGCTGGCTTTAAATTAAAACTTAAAGCTTGTCAGCGTTGGCAGATAGGTAAGAAGCAACGCCTTCTGGGCTGTCTTTCATACCGGCATCGCCTTCTTTCCAACCAGCAGGACATACTTCACCGTGCTCTTGGTGGAACGCCAAAGCGTCAACCATGCGCAACATTTCGTCAACGTTACGGCCAAGTGGCAGATCGTTAACGACTTGGTGACGAACAGTGCCTTCTTCGTCGATTAGGAAAGAACCGCGGAAAGCAACGCCTTCTTCAGATTCTACGTCGTACGCTTTACAGATAGCGTGAGTCATGTCTGCTACTAGAGTGTACTCAACAGCACCGATACCACCGTTTTCAACGGGGGTGTTACGCCATGCGTTGTGAGTCCAGTGGCTGTCGATAGAAACGCCGATTACTTCAACGCCACGCTTTTTGAACTCAGCCATGCGGCTGTTGTGAGCAAGCAACTCAGAAGGACATACGAAAGTGAAGTCCAATGGGTAGAAAAATACAACAGCTTTTTTGCCTTTGATAGTTGCGGCTAGGTTATAGTCGTCAACAATTTCTCCAGAACCTAGAACGGCTGGAGCAGTGAAATCTGGAGCGGGTTTACCAACTAAGACGCCCATGAGAAGTCTCCCTCGGTCTGTAATTGCTTGAATGGATATGTGAATTCTGTGGCTGCAAAGCCTCGCAAGTGAGACTTTCAAAAATTAACAACCGGCTATGGTCTTCGGCACAAGGGTTTCTATAACACCTGGGCCACCCCATAGCAGCTAGCTATCATACACACTCTTCCACGCCAGTCCCATAGATTTTTTATATGGTTTTCATAGCCCACCTGAAACATATTTATCCAGTAAAAACAATAACTTATACCAAAAGCGTAAAACTATCAAAGCGATAGCCAAAAGTAACCTTAATAAATATATGTATATAGGCTTTTCGCGGCCGTGAAGACAAATCTAATTAATTTACAAAACTAATTGACAATTATTATCGTTTAGCTAGAATTCTCATATCGCGCCAAATGAGACTCAATCACAAGCGCATAACGCCCTCGGACGTGAAAACGACCAGGCAGTGAATCAACGCCCGCGATGAACACCGGGTCGATACAAAAGTATTAGCACGGAAGTGCTTATCCACAGGTAGGTTTAAAAGCTATGTACGTGTGTATTTGTAAAGGCATTACAGACTCCCAGATTCGCCAAACCGTGGCGGCCTCTGGTGGCTCGCTGCGCGCCGTGCGCAACGAACTGGGTGTAATGACGCAGTGTGGCAAATGTGCTTTGCAAACCCGAGACATTATTCGTCAAGCTCTCGCCGACGATGCCCCTATCGTAGACGAAAACCTCTGCTACTCCGCCGCCTAGTCTTTCTCGGGCTCGATAAGGCAGTTATCGAGCCTAGACTGATCAATTTCTCGCACTACTTTATTAACCCCCATTACATTATTTAACCCTATTACATTAATCCCCAGTTATTTACCCCCATCCAACGCCCAACTTTTCGCATACCAACCTCATTTAGCCCATACAAGCCTCATTTGGCCCATACGAATAGCTAAGCCAAGTAGAAAGCTCGCGACAAGATTTGACCACTAAAACGACAACGGCCAATCACCAGCTTCGGCCAGTTTCCACTCCCCTATGTCAATTCCGCCAGCCCGACTTTATTCGCCGTTTATTGAGCCACTATACTGACGGGATTTAACCGAATACCCAGATGTCGTTATGTTTCAATGCTCAGAATGTTTGTGCAAAACAAAAACTACCCGTAATGGCTTGTGCCCCAATTGCGGCAGCGCTCAAATATCCGCCACAACGGAGTCCAATCCTAAAACCACCACTAAAAAGGATGATCGTTTTAAACGAATTCGATTAATACTGCTTATCGCGCTGTGGCTGTATTTTCTTTATTTGCTATCCGCAAAACTGCTCGGTTACTAAACCATTAGGAAATTAAAAGGTTTGACCTGATAACAATTCAATTCTGCATAAAAATTACAAAGCTCAATGCAAGCGCGGATAGAAAGAATTCTGATTTAGATTTATTTTTACCTGCAAAATCAATAACTTAGCTTGACACTCAGGTATTCGCGAAAGACAATACTCCCACTACCACCGTTTGGGATACAGCGGTATTAGGTACGCCACAGTTTCCCAACTGAGGGGCCCGGCAATCAAATAAATCACGAGGACAGACCCATGAAAGGCGACGCAAAAGTAATTGAGCACCTAAACAAGGTTTTGTACAACGAACTGATTGCCATCAATCAGTATTTTCTACACTCACGCATGTTTAAAGACTGGGGATTAAAAGCCCTGGCCGATAAAGAATACAAAGAATCCATTGAGGAAATGAACCACGCCGACGAATTGATCGAGCGCATTTTATTTTTGGAGGGCATTCCCAACCTGCAAGATCTTGGTCGTTTAATGATTGGCGAAAACACCAAGGAAATGCTTGAGTGCGATCTTAAATTGGAAATGATGGCCATTCCCGATTTGCGCGAAGGTATTGCCTACTGCGAATCCGTACAAGATTACGTAACACGAGAATTGTTCGAAAAAATCTTAGAAGACGAAGAAGAACACGTCGACTGGCTAGAAACCCACTTAGCCCTGATCGACAAAGTAGGCTTACAAAACTACTTGCAAACTGCCATGGAAGAAATCAGCTAAGCGGCGCAATAAACATCGCTTAGGCATTCAACCAAAAACCCCCGCAAATACTGTATTTGCGGGGGTTTTTAGTATTTGGGCTGTTTTAACGTTTGGAGCAGGATTGTACGACTAACCAACCTGCCAAACCTCGCCGTTAATCTTCTTTCGACAAGTGCACATCCATTTGTGGGAACGGAATTTCAATACCCGCCTCATCCAGCTTTAATTTAATGGTTTCCATCAAATCAAAATAGGTGGGCCAGTAATCGCTGGTGTTCACCCAAGGACGAACCGCAAAGTTAACGCTAGAATCGGCCAACTCCAACACCCCAATGGTAACGGGCTTGTCTTTTAAAATACGCTCTTCTGCGTCGACAACCGCCGTCAACACGTCTTTTACCGCTTTAATATCAGCGCCGTAGCTCACACCAATCACCAAATCAATGCGTCGCTCTTGCTGCGTGGAGAAGTTGGTAATGTTGCCACCGGTAATCGATGAATTAGGCACGATAATGGTTTTATTGTCGGGCGTTAACAAGGTGGTGGCAAAAATACCAATGTCTTTTACCGAACCCATGGTTCCCGCCGCATCGATAAAATCACCGACTTTACAAGGCCGAAATAGAATCAACATGACGCCAGCGGCAAAGTTAGACAGCGAACCCTGCAACGCCAAGCCCACAGCCAAACCAGCGGCACCGACCACGGCAATCAACGAGGCGGTTTGCACCCCCACCTGATTGAGCACAGCGATAACCACCACAATCATCGCTAGGTAATACACAATGTTGGTGATAAAGCTGATTAGGGTTGCATCAACTGCCCGAGCGGCCATGGCTTTGCGAACAACACCGGTCATCATTTTTGCCAGCCATTGCCCAACAAAGAAGATAACAATGGCCAGAATAATCTTAATGCCATAACTGACCGCGTTGGTGGTTAAAAACTGGATCAATTCCTGAATGCTTTCTTCACTCATAATCTACCTTTACTGATGACTAATGCCCCATAAAAAATAATCTGGCCGGGCTTAACCAGCCAGATTATCCATAAACAAAAAATCGTACGCCAATAATCAAGCACTCAGTCGCTTCGTTTTTTGAAGCCCATAAAACAACTGAGTGCTTGTTGCTATTCAAGCGAAATGTTCAGCGAAACTGTTAAAGCGAAATGGTATTTACCTTGGCCGTCACCACGGCAACCACTCGGCGATTTTTGGCACGATTGTCTGCGGTATCGTTGTTCACCAATGGACGCTCTTCGCCGTAACCAATGGCTGATACGCGATCAGCCGCAATACCAAATCGATTAACCAATACGGCAGCAACCGCTTTAGCACGACGCTCAGACAACGCTTGGTTGTATGAAGCCGCACCGCGATCATCGGTGTGACCTTCAATAACCACGTTGGTATTAACGTATTCACGCATAAACTGCGCCACTTGCTCTACCTCGGGTAAGAATTCGTCGCGAACCACATCGGAATTGTTAGCAAATTGCACATTTAAACGAACTTGCTTATCTTCCAATAATTCTTGGTAACACCCCTTGGCATCCACTTTGGCGCCGCTGGAGGTATCGGGGCACTGATCTTTGTAGTCGGCTACGCCGTCGGCATCGCTATCCAGTGCACAACCTGAGGCATCAACTGGCGCACCGCGCGGCGTATTGGGGCAGTTGTCTTTAGTATCGATAACACCGTCGCCGTCGCTGTCTTTGGGTTGTGCAACCGTGGGTTCTGGTTTAGGAGCCGGTTTGGTTTGCACGGGTTTCGGGGCCGGGCTGGAGCTGCCACCGAACAAAATACTCAAACCAAGGGTTACAGCAAAGTCGATCGAGTCTGCTTCGTCGCCGTAAATAGAGCGGATATCGCCGCGCAGTGCCACATCTTCATGCAAAAAGTAACGCACGCCGCCGCCCAAATTAAGAATAGTTTCGTCCTGATCTTCAGAGGCCACTTCGAATTCGCCCTGGCCCACACCACCGGCCAAGTAAGGTTGCCAATTGCCATTGCGATCGAAATGATAAAGGCCGTCTAGGCGGTACTGCTGATAATCCACGTCGATGTTAAAGTCTTCAGCTTCGGTGTTGGCTTGTAAATACACCAATTCAACGCTCCAAGGATTGTTAAATTGATAACCCAGCGACAACGAGTAAAGCAGATCGTCTTCTACGCCTGTATCTTCATCAAAAAAGTAGTAGCCAACGCCCGGGGTTAACGTTATTCCGGGTTTTTCGGCAACCGCACTGGTAGCAACCAGTGCACTCGTGGCGGAGGCTAATGCAGCCAAGACGAACTTTCTCATAAAATTTCTCCTAGTCGTGCTCCGTAAGCCTTTAGCGAGTGCGGCTTACTGCTGGAGCAAAAAGTGGCTATAAAAAAGATAACGAAATTGTGGTAAATTTTTATTAAAAATAAACGGTAAAAAACCATTACCATTATTTCTGAAATACCTGGGCTGAACTACCGAGATTCAACTGCCGGGCTTAACGATTGGATAAACATTAAACAATTTTCTAACTTTACAACGACAAACGAGTTAGAACCCCATGCGCAAATCCCAAACCCCAGAAACAAACCCAGAAAATGAAAAATTTGGATACGCAGAGTTTAACACTACTTAATTACGTTTAATGTGTAAAACCCCGTAAAAGATTTATTAAATGATTAAATGAAAACACACTGCCCTTGTTACTTTTAATTGTAAAGAGCATTAATTGTAACGAGCAGAAGAAAGCATAAGCACGAAAACGCTGGCGCTTGGAGCATCAACTAAAGCGCTTCTTTACGCCGCAATAGATTGAAAACTACTCTGGTTCTGCTAACTGTTCGTTGCACAAGGGCAGCTTCATCGTAAATTCCGAGCCTTGCCCTAACTCGCTGGATAATTCGATACGCCCGCCATGCTTTTTGCACACTGTATCCACGAAATGCAGGCCCAAACCAGCGCCACTAATCCCCGATTTGCCGTTAATGCGTTTAAAGCGTTTAAATATGTCCACTTGATCGGACTGACTGATGCCGATGCCCTCATCTTGAATGGCTATAAATACCGTATCGTCTGAATTTTTCACGCTTAAATTAATATGGGTTTGCTCGTTGCTGTATTTCACGGCGTTAGAAAGTAAATTCACCACCGCCCGCTCCAACAATTCACCGTCGCCCCAAACCCATAAATCGTCCAGACTGCGCTTAACGTCCACGTTAATTTGTTTAGCTGCAGCTTGGTGGCGAATCAACATGAGCGCGTTGTCGATCACCGAGTGCATATCGCAATAGTCGAAGTTAGTATCGCCTACGATTTCCGCTCGCGCCAGTTGTAGGAAGCTTTCGGCAAACGATAAATTTTTACGCGCGTAGCTTTCGATTTCGCTCAGCATATTGTTAAGCTCCGGCCCGCTGTCTGACAAGTCGCCTTTTTCTACACGGTAATGTTCAATTAACGCCAAAATAGACACAACCGGCGATCGTAAATCGTGCGATAAAAAGTGCAGTGCCTCATTGCGCGCGCGCTCACTCTCTTTGATAAACGAGATATCGGTAAAGCTAAATACCAAGGCGTCGATATTGCCCGACTGCCAATGCAGTGCCGCTAACTGCATAAAGTACTGTTGTTCTCCGTTTTTGGATTGAACTTCTGCGTACATTTCCCCGGGCTGGCGCAGTATTTTTTTTAATACCTCAGGCCAGCCCTCATCGATTTGCAGCCGATCCAAACAATGCATAAGGCTTTCGCCGGTGCCAGCAGAAATAGCAAAGGTGGCACGAGCGCGGGCATTGGCAAAGCGAACACCGCCAAATAAATCAGCCACGACCACGGCGTCTTGCAGGTTTTCTAAGCACTGATCAAAAAAAGCGCGCGCTTCATCGGCTCGCTGATTGGCATCGCGCAGTCGCTCAATGGTGGCCGTTACCAACTCCGTAGGCACGTCTTTTTCCGGGCGAATGGAATGACCATCCAAAGTTGCCAAAGCATTTAGCCAAAGCTGTTGCTGCCCATCGGTCACGGCTTGAGGCCATTGCCAAGTTACGCTAAAAGCTTTAAATCCACCTTGTTCTCGTAAAAAACACACTTTTGAGGGATTGTTGTTGGCTGGGTTTTCTGATCGATTGACCTGCGAAGTGTGAGCAGCAGCCGAATCCAGCCGAGTAATTTGCCAATGATCAACGGCAATGAGTGTGGCCAAAAATTGCAGGCGACGTTGCAGCTCCTCCAACGAATAGGCGGCAGTTGGATTGGACTGTTGTTGCACGCGCGCCAGCTCGCGCCGCAAAAAGCGCAGCGCCTGCTCCAGTCGCCGCCAGCTCCACAAGGGATAAAACAATAAAACCGGAATAATAATCGCCAAGGGCGCAAACCAAAGCTGCGCCCAAATCAATACAGCCACACTCGCTAACAGAGTGCTCACCACACCGCTGACGGTGAGCAATAAATATTGTCGTGGCGTGGCACGCAAGCCCAGCATAATCAGCGCAAAAATAGCAATCACACTGACCAGCGCATGCACACCATCGGAAACCGGCACAATGGTGCTTTGATTGCGCAAGGCGTTAAATACATTGGCGTTAAATTCTACCCCCGGCATGGGGCCGGCCGGTGTGGCGACAATATCCCCCAGGCCTTTTGCCGTGGCGCCGACGATAACAATTTTATTGGCCAAACTGCGGTTGGGAATGCGGCCGTGAATAATGTCGGTGTAACTGGCCGAGGCGACCTGCGAGGTGGTCGACGCTAAAGGAATGAGGTTGTAATAATTGCGTTGAATAACAAATGGCGAGGCATTATCGATGGCATCTTGGGTGAGGCCCGGCAGTTGCTCGGGCAGGTTTGGCTCGGTGATTTGCCACAGCGAATACATTAAATGCGGCCAATAGGCTTCGCCCAAACCTTCTTTTAAAAATACCGCGCGGCACACGCCGTCCACATCGTATTCAATATGAACATGCCCCAGCGCCGCTGCCGATTCAATCAACGGCGAGGCTGGCAGTACTTCCAAAATTTGCCCACCAGCATGGGTTTGCTCCATGTGCACCAGCAAAGCCACTCGGCCCATTGTTTCGATGGCTTGAGCAAAGTGCAGATCGTGTTCTGGATTGGTGCGATCGGGTTCGGCAAAAACAATGTCGAAAGCAATGGCTTTAACACCGGCGCTGTCGAGTTTATTCACCAAATCCGCATGCACATCGCGCGACCAGGGCCAGCGCCCCAATTCCAGTAAACTGCGCTCGTCGATGGCAACAATGAGAATATCGTTGGCGATGGGTTTGCGTGATTGCGCGATACTTGTATCGTAAATGGCCTGATCGACGGAATATCCCCAGCGATTGAGCGAAATAAGTCCACCCAGCACCGCCATCAGCAGTGCCAGAATTAATCGCTCAACGGTGGTGCTAACAACCCAATTAAAGCGCAACAACAATCACCCAAAAAATGGCCCAAAGGCTCAATGCGCGCACCGGTTCATTACTGGATTGCGCCCGCCGAGGCGTGCTGAACTCGCTGTCGACCCGCTCATTGGTTTGCGCTTTTACCCGATAATAAAAGCCGCCTTTAATTTGATCGGTAATAGGCAGAGCGAATTCTTGAGTGTCGCTTTGCACGGTGGAGACAACAGTGTCAAACGACGCGCTCTCGCTCACTTCTACCACATAGTGAGTGGCCAAGGTTACCGGCTGCCAAGTTAGCGTTACGGCAGAGTCTTCCGGCTGAAAGTTGAGCGAGCTGGATGGGATTTCCGGTGTTGGCAATTGATCGCGAATACACACAGTTTGCTCTGCCGCTTGCCCCAACAAGGCAGACGGGGCCTGCGCCCGCACCGCAAATTGATAGCAACCGCTGGTGTATTGTAATTGCTCATCGTGATAGTCAACGTCGCCGAGTGTTTCTACCGATAAAAGCTCGCCGATTTTACCTTGCTGATCAACCCGAGAAACTTCCATTCGATAGTGGATAATGCCTGGCACCGGCTGCCAACTGACCGAAATGGGCGGCTGTTGCGATGCTCTAGCACTGGCCCATTCCGGGGCGCTCGGCAAAGGCTCGGGGGCTTGCAACGACTCACCCTCTTTCGCCCGAATACCGTAACCCTCGGCCACCTCTTTGGTATCTTGTTCGCGGTTGGCCGAAGCCACGGCCACACGCCCTTCAAACACCTCGCCAATCATTACCGGGGTGCCGTTGGCGTCGTTAAGAGAAGAAACACGAAATTCGGTACCCCGCACAGCGGCGATGGCCGCAGGGGTGGAAATTCGAAAACGGCTTTTAGGTTGCCGCTCGGGGACACGCGTTTTCACCGCGCCCGATTGAAGACGCGTGCGAGAATCAACAATGGAGCCCTCTCCGGGAACCGACAAGGCATCGAGTACCAGCGAGCTACCGGGCTCTAATTGCATTTCGGTACCATCACCAAATGCCAGCCCGGCAATGCCGTCGACACCGGTTGTAACGATTGCACCAATGGGTAATTGCAGACCAAAATTCACTGCAGCAGGAGGCTCATCGGCACTGTTTTGGTAGGTCACCTCGCCGCTAAAGTAACTGAGCGTAACGGGTTTAGGCAGCTCTTTTAACCAACTGATGGGAAAGCGAATAATTAACCCCGGTGGCAATTGTCTCGGGTAATCCACATTGTTGTAATCGCCGAGCTTTAGCCAGCAATCAGCCTTGGTGGTGTACTTAACGCACAAATTCCAAAGGTTATCGCCGGGCCTTACACTGTACAGCCAATCTTGCTCGGCAAACGCGGTGTTAGCCGCCAGTAAACTGGCAACCCCAAACGCAGTGATGTGCTTGATCACATAACTCTCCTTGAGCCTAAATCCCTGGAACGAACAAATACGGGGAATGAGTTGGGATAATACAGGTTGGTATGAAATTATTTAAGGTTTGTTATTGTTGTTGGGTTTGTCGCGTTGTTATTTTTTGTTCGTTGTTTCTTTTGTCGTTTTTTAATGCGATGTTTAGGCCAGTGCATGCTCAGGGTTTATCAAATTAAGCGCACATATCTCTGCCCATTTGCGGTTTTATATAGACGGTTAACGTAAAGCCCACCTAAAACATCGCCAGGCTAAACGCTGGAATTTCAATGGTGTCTTTCAATATTCAACCAATATTCAACGTTCAATGTCGGTGTTACAAAGTCCAATGGTGATACTGTGATTACCGGCATCGAATGTCTGCATTAAAAATTGTATTCAAATAAGCCACAACGCGGTTATTGCAAAAAAATCAATTATCGCTGATTGTTACAGTAACGGCCTTGCCTATTGATTTTTCCCTCTTGGTTTTCCCCTATTGGTTTTTTGCCACTAGTCGTCAACTTTTTCCAGTCGATAACCGTGTTGATACACAGTTTTAATGGCGTAGCCACAACTGGGATCGAGCTTTAAATTGCGCCTCATACGGCTGATGTGCATATCTACAGTGCGCGTATTAAGATCCACTGCCACGCCCCACACTTCGCGCAGTAAATACTCACGAGACAACAATTTGCCTTGATTTTTTATCACGCAGCAGGTTAATAAATAATCCTTGCGCGTTAATTTTACTTCTTCATCGTGGACAAAAACTTTTTGCGCTTCCTGATCGATTGTAATGTGAGCCAGCTCAATTTTGGCACCGTTAAGCTTATCCAAGCCGGCTCTGCGCCCCACTGAAGCCAAGCGCGCCAGCAGCTCGCCTTGTCGCGGCGGCTTGATCATATAATCGTCGGCTCCGGCTTTTAGGGCATCCACAACGTCTTCTTCGCTGTCTCGTTGTGTCGAAAAAATTACCGGCAAACTGCTGTTGTACTGTGAGCGAATCCAACGCAGCGCATCGAGACCACTGGCATCGGGCAATTGCCAGTCGAGTAGCGCCATATCCACCGGTTGTTGCTGTAATTTGGTTTTGAATTGTTCTACCGTCTCACCGTGCAAAACATCATAACCGGCTTCGGTTAACCATTGAGTTAATAGTCTTGCTTGGGCAAGATCGTCTTCCAGAAGAGCCACTTTCACGTTGTTCTCCAGCCATTAATTTTTATTGGATAAATTTTTAAGCTCGTGGACCTCTGTCGAGCGATTATTTTACACCGCTGCTTAAAGTTTAATTATTTGCTGGTACGTTGGGCAAATAAATTCTGTTGCGATGGCATCGGTTTTTTTACAGTGTGGCTATTGTGCGGTGCTTACACAGAATTCAAAAGATTGCGCGCAGCACATTTTACGATCGTTTACCCTTCGCGGATTGGCCGCTATTTTTAAACCACCTGTCTTTTGATTTAAAACACATTTCTGCCCGACTTTCTATTTGATAATAATTATTATTCACTTTATCATCGTGCAGCCACGAGATAAGCAGACCACTGGATGCTGGTCAGAATTTGGAGACTTCATGAGAAAATTGGGTTTTGTTGTTTTGGCGTTAGCCAGCTTGTTTAGCAGTGTTTCTAACGCCATCAGTCAGAAAGATGTCGTCGTCTCTTACGCCGATTTAGCCTACACCGTGTACAAAGACAGCTTAGACCAAGCACAACAACTGAACGCTCAAATCGATGTTTTTTTGGCCAACCCCAGCGATCAAACCCTCAAATTGGCCCAATCCGCCTGGCTTAAAGCCCGCGTTCCCTACGCCCAATCTGAGGCTTTTCGTTTTGGCAACCCGGTGGTCGACGCTTGGGAAGGGCAAGTTAATGCCTGGCCATTGGATGAAGGATTTATCGATTACGTCAGCGACGACTACCAAGGCGAGTTGGGCAATACCGGCGCCGATGCCAACATTATTGCCTCACAACAACTGCAATTGGGTGCCAATAACCTGGATTTAAGCCAATTATCACCCGAATTATTGGCCAGCTTAAATGAGCTGGGCGGCTCAGAGGCCAATGTCGCCACGGGCTATCACGCCATTGAATTTTTGTTGTGGGGTCAGGATTTAAACGGCACAGGCCCGGGGGCAGGCAATCGCCCGTACACCGATTTTGTGCTCGGAGACGACTGCAGCCACGGCCATTGTAAGCGCCGTCGCCAGTATTTGCGCGCAACCAGCGATTTATTGGTTGCGGATTTAACCTACATGGTTGAGCAATGGGCCCGCGATACTGCAGACAACTACCGCGCCGAATTCATTAATTTACCGCCACAAGAGGCGCTCACCCGTGTGCTGTTTGGCATGGGTTCGCTGGCGCTGGGAGAGTTGGCGGGAGAACGTTTGCAGGTGTCTTTGGAGGCCAATTCCACCGAGGACGAGCAAGACTGCTTCAGCGACAACACCCACAATACCGCTTTTTACAACTGGAAGGGCATCGCCAACGTTTATTTGAGCGAGTACCAATCCAGTCAGCAGTCGTTTTTTAAAGGCGATTCGCTGGCAGAGCTTATTGCCGAGCGCAACAACGCATTAGCCCAGCGTATGCAACACCAAATTGCGCAAACGCATAAGGCTTTGCGCGCCATCGTTGCCCGCGCCGAAGATGCCGATAAGCCCATGCGATTCGATCAAATGATCGCCGAGGGCAACGAGGAAGGAGCCACATTAATTAACGCCGCCATCGCCGAACTGGCCAAAACCACCGAGTTAATCGAAGACGTCGCCAAAACATTGGGCATCTCTAAGCTCAGCGTCAATTAAGCTCAGCCCGGATTCAACTCAAGCCAATTCAGGCAAACCCGGTTTAGCCAGCAGCTACAGTACCGAACTGGCACTATACGCCGCTGGCTGCGGCCCCAAGTGAGGAAATCCAATGCCGTCGATATTAAAATCTTTCGTCCCGCTCACGGTATTTGTCCTTGGGTTTGTTGCCGGCTGCAGCCAAACGGCAACGCCACAAACAGCCGATCACCGCAAACCACCGATTAAGATTCCGGCCAATCTTGGCGGCGATAACTCGGTCGTGCTCGAATCAACCAATGCTTTTTCTCTACCCTCGGCCAACATGCCCATCACCCAGCGCCTGAATTTTAGCGTGGGCAACAGTTTTTTCCGAAACGCCTGGGTCATTGCTCCGGCGTCCACCGCAGCGCGCGACGGCTTGGGGCCCTTGTTTAACACCAACGCTTGCCAAAATTGCCACATTAAAGATGGCCGCGGGCATTTGCCCATCAACGACCACGACAACACCGTATCGATGCTGGTTCGCGTGAGCCTGCCCGGCGCACCAGAGAGCGATAAAGCGGGTGTGATCGAACACCCCACCTACGGCGGTCAGTTGCAGGATTTCGCCATTAACGGCCACACGCCCGAGGCAAAAATTACTGTGGACTTCGACTATCACACAGTAACGCTCGAAGATGGCACCAAGGTAGAACTGCGCCAGCCGCGCCTGAAGTTCTCAAACTTCAGTCACGAAGCCATCGACGCCAACACACTCACTTCCCTGCGCATCGCCCCGCCCATGATCGGCCTGGGCTACTTGCAAGCGCTCAGCGAGGATCAGATTCTCGCCAACGAAGACCCCGAAGATAAAAACGGCGACGGTATTTCCGGTCGTGCCAATTGGGTTTGGGATAGTGAAAGCCAAGCGATTACCCTGGGGCGATTTGGCTGGAAAGCCGAGCAGCCGAGCCTCAAACAGCAAAATGCCGGTGCGTTTGCCGGTGATATGGGACTGACTAGCGCTCTTTCAATCAAAGACGATTGCACCGAAGCGCAAACGGCTTGTCGAAATGCTCCCCACGGAGGCTCGCCAGAAGTCAGCGATAAAATCCTCGACCAAGTCACCTTCTACACTGCTAATTTGGCTGTGCCCGCCCGGCGCAATGTCGATGACCCCAACGTTCAAGCCGGCGCAGAGCTGTTTCAAACCATCGGCTGCAGTGACTGCCACACACCGCGTTGGCAGTTAGCCGATGTGAGCGATATGCCCTGGCTTGGCAACCAAACCATCTACCCGTTTACCGATATGTTGCTGCACGATTTGGGCGAGGGCTTGTCGGATAATCGACCCGTGTTTCAAGCACAAGGCAATGAGTGGCGCACGCCACCACTGTGGGGATTGGGATTAACCGAGGTGGTTAACGAAGAATTTGGCTACCTGCACGACGGCCGAGCCAGAACCTTAACCGAAGCCATTTTGTGGCACGGCGGCGAAGCTCAAGCCAGCCGCGATCAATTCGCAACCATGGATTCAAACACCCGCGCGCAATTGTTAGCCTTTTTAAAGAGCTTATAATGCAGGCACATTACTATTTGGCCAAACGAATCAACATATAGCCGTTTGGCTAAAGCCTGTTAGGAAGAATTTTATGCGTTTATGTTCGTTACTCGCCGTTGTTATGTTAGCTGTTGCACTGATCGGCTGTGAAAAATCCGATCCCAATACCGAGCTTTTGCAAAGTTTTCACACCCAGCTGGCTCAACCTGCTTACGCCAAGCTGGTAAGTGTTACCGAACTCAATCAAGCTAGAACGCAGCAATGTGACCCTCAAAACTTAGCGAGTTTTTTAACCGATGCCCAGCAATCCTGGCGTCAAACCATGGCGGCCTGGCAAGAAGCGCGGGTAATTCGCTTTGGCCCCATCGTCGAGCAACGGTTGGACTGGGAGTTTCAATTCTGGCCGGATAAAAAAAACCTGGTTGCCAAAAAAGCACTGGCGCTGCTGAAAAAAGATCAACCGCTGGACGAGCAAACTCTGGAAAAAAGCAGCGTGGTATTGCATGGGTTAAGCGCCCTGGAATTTATGCTGTTCGATCCAAGCGCCCAGGAAAAAGCACAGCCCGAGCGGTTTTGTGAATTAACCCAATGGATCGGCCAAGCTCTGCACACAAACGCTCAACGCTTACAAAAATCCTGGGATCAGCAAAGTAGTGAATTTCTCGCCCCTGGAGACCAATCGGAATTCTACCCAACATTCGAAGTCGCGCTGGGTAAAATCGTCGATAGCTATTTAATTACCCTAGAGAACGTATCCAAACAAAAAATTGGCTCGGTGATTGGTGAGCACTCCGAGTCGAAAGCCAACCCTTATTTTTTGGAATCCTGGCGCTCAGAAAACTCCTGGCAAAACATCTCCGCCAACTTAATTGCCACCCACCGTTTTTTTCATGAGGGCGGTTTTTTATCGTATTTGCAAAGCCTGGGACACGAATCACTGGCAACGGAGCTAAACGGCGCCCTATTGCGGGTTAACCAAAAATCTGCTCAGGTAAAAGCGCCGCTATTTTCTCAATTAGACGAAAAATCCCCCGCATTGCGCGAGCTTCAATCGGCGGTAATCAATCTTAAAAATCTACTCAAAAACAAAGCCACCGATGCCTTAAACCTGCCCATTGGTTTTAACGACAACGACGGCGATTAATACTAATGCCTGTTAACAAGTGTTTTAACGAATGCTTGAACGAATGGTTTAAAAACACAGGTGAACAATTTTTAAAATCAACTTTTAATTGGCAACCTAAAACTTTTTAAACAGGTACGAACTTTGCCATACTAGCTTTGCCCAAGTTAGCCTTAAACTTCCTGAATTAATTCGAGCACAATTTACAAAGACCATGAGCAAAGTACCCCCTAGGCTGCTATCCGGTCTCGGCTTAACGCTGATGCTGATTATTGTCGGGAGCTATCTATTAATACCACAAAAATCCAGCGCAGAAACCGCCACACTGGCTGTTGCCGCAAACTTTACGGCCACAGCGAAAGCCCTACAAGATGCATTTGAGGCACAAAGCAATCACACCGTAAAGCTCAGCTTTGGTTCAACCGGAAAGCTGTACACTCAGATTATTAATGGTGCCCCGTTTGATGCCTTTTTAGCCGCCGATGATGTACGTCCCGCTCAATTAATAGCACAACAGTATGCCGACCCCAACAGTGAGTTTACCTACGCGCGGGGCAGATTAGCACTTTACAGCCGATCACTGAATTTAACGGATGACTTGGCCATCCTATTAAAACGCACCGATTCCATAAAAAAGCTCGCCATAGCCAATATAAAAACCGCACCTTACGGCACGGCAGCACAGGAAGTGTTACAACGTTTAGACGTTTATGAATCACTGCAAGCCAAGTTAGTACAAGGCGATAACATTGCTCAAACCTACCAGTTTATTTTTACGGGAAATGCCAACTTGGGATTTGTTGCACTGGCGCAGGTAATTAATACCGATAATAATCACTACCTTGTGGTCCCAGCAGATTATCATTCGCCGCTCAATCAGAACGCGGTGTTATTAGCGCGCGGCAGAGATAACGCCGCCGCCAAGGAGTTTTTACGATATTTAAAAACCGATGGCGCAAAGAAAATAATAGCCGACTATGGCTATGATCTATAAAAAACGTTGATTTATAAAAAGCTTTGATTAACTCGGAGGTTCCTAGAGCTAAAATTACTCAACTCATATTTATCGATCTCTTCAATCTGTATGCATCACTTCGTAACCTGGTAGTAAACTTGGATAACTTAAAAAGGAATAGTAAGTTGGTGAGCTTAAGTACATTAAAATCGGTTTATATTTTATTATTTCCACCAATACGTCGGCTACCGTTGATATTGTGCTGGGTATTTATATTCACATCGCAGCTCGGCAAAGCCAGCCCCGAGTTCTCCGCGCAAGTCGAAAGTCGAGTACGTTTCGAGCACCTAGACGGCCAATTCAGGACTAACCCTGGCAGTAGTGACCAAGCCCTATTTAATCGCACCCTAGCTGCCCTGTCTGGGAACTATCAATCACTGGAGGCAACTCTTGAACTGATTGATGCACGCGATATTGCCAATATAGCAGACGCTAATACACCATTGTCTACCAGCACAAACAACCCTACGGATATTTTACAGATTAACCTCGCGTTCAATTATATCGATTTTTTTTGCGACGGCTGCGAATTAAAATTAAAAGCCGGCAGAATGACATTGAACTGGGGGAGTCGACGTCTACTGGCTCGTAACCGCTTTCGAAACACCATTAACGCCTTTACCGGCCTACACGGTCAATGGCAAAACAACGTTGGTAGTCGTTGGCAATTTCTTTATAGCTCACCCGTTCAAAGACGAGTTGATGGCAGCCCATCAGAAAATAACCCCAAATTGGATGAAGCAATTTCAAGCACCCGACTTTGGGGATTGGCTTATCAACCCAAATCCACTGACTTTGTAAAAAGTGAGTGGATATTGTTGGGCTTGCAAGAACAAGATACTTTAGCAACGAGAACACGTGGCCGCGAGCTGTTTACACTGAACACCGTATTAGAATCCCAAAAACCTTTAAACTCTTGGTTTTGGCAAATCGAACTGGCCTATCAATGGGGACGTTCCCGGCTAAATGCTTCTTCCGAAACACTGGATCACTCGGCGTATTTTGCGCATGCTCATATAGGCCATCCGCTTAAACACGGAAAATTATCGGCGCTAATAGATTACGCCAGCGGCGATAAAAACCCTAATGACGGTGAAAATAACCGCTTCGATACATTATTTGGCGCCCGCCGATTTGATTTTGGCCCAACCAGTATTTACGGCCCTTTCTCACGCGCAAACTTAATCACACCGGGAATTCGTTGGCAAACTCAAATAAATACAGTTAATTTTTCTACTACGTGGCGTTACTTTCAGTTGGCAGAACGCGCCGATAATTGGTCGGCAGTAGGGGTTAGCCCTGCATCAGTTAACGAATCGTCCACCGAACTTGGACATCAGTGGGAAGCACGTTGGCGCTGGCATGATAAAACTCAAACAGTACACATTGACCTTGGCGGGGCCTATTTATGGGCAGGTGATTTTTTAAAATCGATCAATCGGGGAGACGCGCGTTTTATTTACTCGTCGATAACCTATAAATTCTAAGTCTCAAATCAATTTTTAGCTTCCAGCTTCTAGATAAATAGTAGAGACAATAAACGAACGGAAGAGAAGATTTTATACTGCCGTGGTTTATTCAAAACCACGGCAGTAAAAACTATTGAGGATTCTGCTCTGCAGCACCTTCAACCAAAGTTTTCAATTCACCACTGGCGTGCATCTCAGAGATGATATCACAACCACCAACCAATTCACCTTTTACCCACAATTGCGGAAAAGTTGGCCAGTTAGCGTATTTAGGGAGATTAGCGCGAATATCTGGGTTGCTAAGAATATCAACGTAGGCAAAACGCTGACCGCATTCCATTAACGCTTGTGAGGCACGCTGCGAAAAGCCACATTGCGGAGCATTTGGCGAACCTTTCATGTACAGGATGATGGTGTTTTCTTCGATCTGAGATTTAATGGTATCCATAATATCCATTGTTTCGACTCCTCTGTTGGAGAAAAGGGCCCGCATTACCGCGGCGGAAACTGAGCATTCTACACAGCACGCTGGTATCTTTCCAAACTTCCCCAACCACATATTTTTGCTGGGGTTATTTAAGCTTGCGCCGTGCAAGGTTATTTTACGGCTCTAGCGGGTGTATCAATATCACTGGCAATTAGTCACTCCAAGCGCCGAATAGTTTGCTTGATCAATACCACAATTGGCCAAATCAACCAATTATTGCGATGGCTCACCCCAACCGCCGCCGCCCGGCGTTTCTAATCGAATTTTGTCGCCAGCGCTCACCCTCAGAGCTTGCTTGGGTTTGAGAAGCTCGCCGTTACTAGCGCCACTATCTTTGCGAGTGCAAAAATTACGCCCAGGAGCCCCATCGCTGCCGCCTGCCAGCCCCCAGGGCGAAGCGTTTCTGCGTTCGGTGAGCAGTGTCACCTGCGCGTCACCTAAAAATTCAAACTCGCGAATCAGGCCGTCGCCACCGGGCTGCTGGCCCCGGCCTCCAGAGCCGGTGCGACGCTGGTAACGGGTAATGCGCACGGGAAAGTGGCTCTCAAGGCTTTCAATCGGCGTGTTCAGGGTATTGGTCATATGGCTTTGTACCCCATGCAAGCCGGCGCGCTGTGGTCCACCGCCCGTGCCACCGGCGATGGTTTCGTAATAATCCCATGGGCTGTTACCGCTAGCAGACCCCATCGCTATATTGTTCATAGTGCCTTGGCTCGCGGCGGGAATTCGATTTGGCATAGCCTGTGACAGGGCCCCTAGCACTGTATCAACCAAGCGCATGGAGGTTTCTACATTACCCGCAGCAACAGCGGCCGGTGCTTCAGCATTAACTAAGCAGCCTTTAGGGGCGCGTATGTCGAGCAGATCATAAACTCCGGCACAGGCCGGGGTGTAATCGGGCAATAAACACCGAAAGCAGTAATACACCGCTGCCGCAGTTACCGATAGTGGGCAATTAATATTGCCGGCAACCTGAGCGCTGGTGCCGGCGAAATCGGCCACAATGCCTTTTGCACTAATGTCCAGAGCGACCGCAATGGTAAAGGGTCCCTGCCCTTGACCGTCATCGTCCATAACGTCGCTAAACGAGTAACGTCCGGGGCGAATATTAGCCAGCTCCGCTTTCGCTAAACGTCGTCCGTAATCGTGCAGATGCTCGATGGATTGCCGATATTCGGTGGCTCCCAGCGCGTCGACTAACCCTTGTAAACGACGCGCGCCCATAGCGTTAGCGCTGATCTGGGCTAGAAAGTCCCCCCGCGCAATCGCGCGATTACCGCTCAATACGTGCAATAAATCTTCGTCGATCTCTCCTGCGGAAACTAAGCGAGTGGGCGCAATTACAATCCCTTCCTCGGCCAAGGTACTCGAAATAGGCATGGAACCCGGGGAGTTTGCGCCAATGTTTACGTGGTGGGCTCGATTTGCCACAAAACCTACCAATGTTTCGTTGCAAAAAACGGGGGCAATGACGGTAACATCAGGCAAGTGCGTCCCGCCTAGATAAGGATCGTTAACTACTAACATATCGCCCGGCCGCCATTGTTGATTGTCAACGAGATCCGCCATGGCATAGGCCATACTGCCTAAATGCACTGGAATGTGGGCAGCCTGAGCCACCATGCGGCCCGCCGAATCGAAGATGGCACAGGAGTAGTCCAATCGATCTTTAATATTGGGCGAAAAGGCCGCACGCCGCAGCGCAGCCCCCACTTCTTCACATAAGCCATTGATGCGATTGGCAAAAATAGCCAAATCGATAGCGTTCATTGCAATCCCATTGATTGTAACTGCTGTCTTGAATTGGCCGCAGTAACCTACAGCCACCGAACTTATTAGTCTGGCAATGATAAATGTTGGGTTGATTGTGACACAAGGATGTACCACCACCGCTGCGGCAAAGCGGGCATAGCCCCTTAAATTCCGGAAGATTTGCCCAACACGCCAGATTTTAAGGGCTAGCAATAACTTAGATGACTATTGCATGGTGTATGGTGTATGGCCGAGTACACATTAAGCGTTACCAACGATAACCGTTAACCTAGAGACAATAATCTCAAGGTTAACGCTGCAGGGAAGTAACAGTGTTAGAAGAAAACCAATGGCTGCATCAACAAGCTAGCTTATCGATACAGCCGGCTCCAAAACCGGAGAGAGTACCTCTAACACTTCGGCTAGAATATTTTCCTGATCATCAATAAATTGGTTCACACGGCCGTAATGATTGCGATGATTATTAGGTAAGTTGAATTCGCGATTTAATTCTGGATTGCAGCCAACCTCACACAGTTTTAACAAACGGCAAGTGTAGGCAATTTCGTGCTCGCACAAAATTCGCCCAAACGGAGTTTGAGCGGAAAGAATTTTGTCTACCACTTGCGGAGCAAAATAATTCATCGAAATTTTTATAGCAGCCACCGCCAGTACCGCCTTAGAACGATTGCCAACCAAGGCCACTTTACGGTAATAATGACGCCCTTTTTGTTGGCTGGTTTTTATATCGACATAAATAGTTTCTTGAGCAGCAGTTTGTAACCTAGAGGTTAATTGATCGGTAGAATTTAAAAGCGACAAGAACAGACTGGGAATCAACGATTCATCAACCGAACTAATCTCTACGGGTGAAAGCCGATTAAACTCTAGAACATCCAATAGTTCATTGAGGCCAGAGCGAGCGAATTGTTTTTTATTGTTTTTACGAAGATCTGGAATAAACTCAGCGATTATATCGCTAACCAACTGGGCATTTTCCTCAAGAATAATACCCAGATGATCGCAATCGATTTTCTCTACACTTATCTCGCCCTCAATTATTTTCCACCACTGTTTGTAATCGTCCCAGAAAAACCTTTCATTTTCTGTCTTAATCAATAAAGTTTTAGCCAGATTCTGGGGACTTGGCTGATAATTATATACTGCCGCGGTTAAGATTTGGTTGAGCTGAGCATGACGCGAAAAAACCACATCAAAATCACTTTTCTTTTTATAGAATCGATCTTTTATGGTATTGAAAGGTTGACTGAGACTTTTATACACATGTCGGCGTTTTATTCCATCCGGCGTATAGCAATCTAATAACACAATGGCTTCAACATGACGGCCAAGCTGCTGAAGTTTACGCGCTAGCTCAAATCCTATGACGCCGCCAAGCGAATAACAGACAAGCACAATATCACCCTTAGGAAAAACCTCTTGGAAAGCATTTGCACAGACTTGGATAATATCGTCCAAGGAATCGATACTAACTCCCATGCTAGCCAAACCTGGATATTCCAATGCGTAAATGGGCAAATCGTCTCGAAAACAATTAACAATGGCTCGAAAGGAAAATGCATCACCAAATAAACCGGGCAGACAAAGCAATGCTCTTGTTGGCGCTGCCTGTTCATCGCCTACGGATTGCTTGTTGTGCAGACTCACAACAACCCGCGAATTATCTTGATAAATCGACCGCTCTATTTCTTTGGCTAAGAGCTTGGCCGTCGGAGCTTCGATAAGCGCAGAAATATTCACCGGTACCGCAACTTCACGTTCTAACTCAATAGCTAACTCTATGGCCTTGAAGGAATCTCCACCGGCCATAAAAAAATCGGCTGCGGCATCTAACTGCTCATTTTTTAAAACACGACGAAAACAGTTTAAAACTCTCAACTCGAACATGGAGTCCGGAATAACCGTACCACTTTGTAGATTTTTGGCTTCGACAAAACAGTGTTTTGACAATGCTTTCCTGTCAACCTTACCGGAACCGCCTACGGGAAAACTGGTCATACCAACAATTCTGGTGGGAATCATAAATGGCGGTAGACGATTACTTAAAAATTTTCGCAAATCCGAGACACTAGCATCCGGAGTCACAAAGGCTGCGAGAAACGCTGGCTGTTGATCGGTTATATAAAGTACAACGGCGTCATCAACCTCGGGATGCAACAGCAATACCGATTCAATTTCTGGCAGCTCTACTCTCTGACCGTTTATTTTAACTTGGCTGTCATTCCGCCCGAGGTATAAAAGGTTACCATCGTCCAACCACATACCTCGGTCGCCAGTGCGATATAAAACCTCACCGGTACTTTCATCAATTTTAAATTTCTCTAGGCTCAGAGAAGGTTGACCCCAATATCCGTGAGCAATAAATTGACCACCCACGACGATTTCTCCAACCTCACCCACGTCAACTTCGAGCTGATCCGAATTTACCAAAGTAATGTCAACATCGTTGTAAGGCCGACCAACAGGAACCTGAGTCGTATTTATCACCGTATCTTCATCAATGCGAAAACGAGTCAGGCAGCTGGTTTCTGATGCACCAAAACCGTTATGAATGGTGAAGTGACTGCCAAGTTTATTGCGAGACAATTCCACGTCCGATTTATACAGAGGCTCACCGACCAAGTGGATATCGCGCAAACTTTGCAATTTTGTCACGTCGTTGCAATCGTTAATTAAATTCCGAAAAATTGACGGTGTGCTATACAAAAGGCTAATGTTAAATTTCTCTAACCAGTCTATTAAAGTGCTTATCTGTTTTAGCTTTACGTCTAACAGAGATAACGTAGCCCCGCTTAACAAAGCACCAAAAATACAGAATGATGCCGGCGTATAAACACAAGGTAATATTAAGCCAACTTTATCGTTGGAGTTAATGTTTAAATCTGCTCGATATAAATCGACAGCACGAACAAGGCTTTCACGTCGATGCACAATTAATTTTGGCTCACCGGTAGTGCCCGACGTAGACAACGCATATACAGCGCGATTAGCACAAACGGATTTCGACGGTAGCCGCGAAAAGGAATGATCATTAATGAGTGTATTAGCGCACAACAGAATAGACTTGGCACTTTTTATCGTTTCTGCCAACAGCTGGTTTTTCTCATCGGTAATAATAATGGCAGGTTTTAACCCAGTCAGAATTTTTTGCAATCGCTCAGGGGGAAAGTTTGG
This sequence comes from uncultured Cellvibrionaceae bacterium, assembly GCA_964342265.1. Lineage (GTDB taxonomy): Bacteria > Pseudomonadota > Gammaproteobacteria > Pseudomonadales > Cellvibrionaceae > Halioxenophilus. The sequence goes on from CAYFFE010000027.1 coordinate 26,464, forward strand.
ATCTAGAGGCACATAAGCTTTGCCAGCCATTGCTGTGGCAAGGATGCTGATCACAAGTTCGTGTGAGTGATCAGCGAGTATCGCCACAAATTGGCCGTCTGTTGATGGCGTATCAGTTAAATCAAGTTGATTAATTGCACCGACAATTTGCGAAACCATCGAACCCAATTGCTGATAACTGAAAGCAATATTGTTAGATTCTAAAGCAATATTTTCGGGAAGGTGCTCAACGTTTTGCCAAAAGCGGTCGGCAATATCGGTATTACTCACTTGTTCGTCCATGCAAAACTCCTGTAAAAACCTGTCTTAATTTCCTATTAAAGGCTTTTCCAACGCTTATTTAAGTTATTTCTACCTAGCAATCGATACATTGCTAAACGCCCCAATAGTTATAACATACCTATACATCGATCACGGCAAAGCCTTTAAAAGAGCAACACCCAATTACCAAACCAAATTAACCAATTGGAGTTGAAGATTTATCCCGACTTTCACGCGCCAAGAAAGTCACCCGAAACTCTAAGTCCCTTTGGTTAGGAAACTAAAAAAGATTAATTGATGGCAAGAAATATTTTTAACAAACACCTATAACTTGCTAGCAATTTTCGCTGTAAGCGAATGTTTATTGGATTTGGCACCAACTTAATTCTAAAAGTTAGCAAAAAATTATCTTTGCCAAATCAAATCGATATAGTTACAAGCAGAAACACAGTTAATACAATAGGTACAATACCCGGGCTTATGTGCGCACGAAATAAAGAATCCTTATCCGGACTACTTAACTTCTTCAATATCTTCACTTATTTGTCGATGACTAGATATTAGTCTAATTACCCTCCTCATAAAAGATTCGGTTAATTAAAGGACATCTACCCACTTAATAGTATAACCGTCAACAATAAACTGCCATATAACACTACAATTTGTATTGGCTTAAAGCAGTTTACATAGGGGCTTATTGGAAATCACATAAGAAAAACTTAAAAAACACCTTAGTTGTTAATTTAAACTATGTTGCATTAAGTTGGGATCATAGAGGCGCAACTACTCGCCGTCTTCTCCTTTTCCCTAGAGTTTCTCCGTATAGACGGTTTACTCTGAATATTTCGTTAGTTTAAACCGTTATTCGATACAGGTATTACTGGCTGATTTGCCCTTGCTCGTATTGCTGTAGTACTTTAAAAGTCACAAAGTGTTATTAAAAAAGAACTTTTACATATCATTTGAGTTTTAACAGGCGAGGCATGTGTCTTTGCTACACCTTTACCGTTTCCCCAAATTAAATAGTTCCTGACATCGACAGACACCCGCCCCTATTCAAGCATCAGATACGTCAAGTCGAACAGCTCACCTCTTTTATCCGCTTCGCTTAAGGGTACCCTTTCAAAATCCCCAACAAGCGGTTTGCCTTGCCCCCCGGTTGCCGATACTATTGCCGCTTTTCGGTTTTTTACCCAGAGGTAAACTTTCACAGCCATGAGCCAGGATGCCCTAATGAACACCTACGGCCCCAGAATCGCCAAACTCGTTAAAGGCGAGGGATGTTATTTGTGGGATGACGTGGGCAATCAGTATCTGGATGCCTTAAGTGGGATCGCCGTCTGCGGCCTGGGGCACAGCCACCCAGGCGTTGCCCAGACCATCGCGGAACAGGCCAGTACGCTGATGCATACATCCAACTTGTTCGCCATCGATCCCCAGGAAAAACTGGGCGAGCGCTTGCGCGAGCTGTCTGGCATGGATCGGGTGTTTTTTTCCAATTCTGGTGCCGAGGCCAACGAAGCCGCCATCAAGATTGCCCGTAAATACGGTCAGGATCGAGGTGTTGCCGATCCCGTGATCATTACCATGCACGGCAGTTTTCACGGTCGTACCATGGCAACACTTACCGCCACGGGCAACAACAAGGTCAAGAAAGGCTTTGAGCCGCTGGTCTCCGGTTTTGTGCACGCACCCTTCAACGATGTGGATACCGTCGCCAAACTCATGGCCAGCGATGCCAATATCGTCGCCGTGCTAGTCGAGCCAATACAGGGCGAAGGCGGTATTAATATTCCGGCAGAGGACTACTTAAATCGTTTACGCGAGTTGTGCGATCAACACCAAGCATTACTCATGTTGGATGAAATCCAGTCGGGCAATGGTCGCTCGGGTAAATTTTTCTGCTATCAGTGGAATAACATTCAGCCCGATGTCGTCACCACCGCTAAAGGATTGGGCAACGGCTTACCCATTGGCGCCTGCCTAGCCTCAGGTCGTGCCGCCGAGGTTTTACAGCCTGGCAACCACGGTTCCACCTTTGGCGGCAACCCATTGTGTACCCACGGTGCATTAACGGTAGTCAATCATTTGGTGAACGATGGACTAATCGAACACGCCGCGCAACTAGGCGAGTACTTTTTGGACAAACTACGTTCAGCCCTGAGCGATTGCCCCAAAGTCAGCAAAATCCGCGGCAAGGGATTACTCATCGGCATTGAACTGACCGAAGACAACCTGCCGGTGGTGGAGGCCTGTAAAAATCGCGGCTTAATCGTTAATTTAACCGCCGGTAGAGTGGTGAGATTACTGCCACCGTTAATTATGGAGCAGCAGCAAGCCGACGTGGTCATCGACACGGTCAGCGATGTCATTAAAGCACTTTAGCTAAAAACCTCCTATTATGCCGCCATGTAGGTCCTCCTATCTGGCGGCATAATCTTTGATGGGCACAAGCAGAGCTAAATCACATACACACTTTTGCAACAAGCATTTGTTAGCAATCTTAGATCAAGCAAGAGACTCAACACTTTTCAGGACAAACCCTATGCGACACTTTCTCACGTTAATGGATCTATCCCCAAGCGAGCTCCACAACGTCATCGACCGAGCTATTGCCCTCAAGGCAGAGCTGAGACAGGGTTTGATCAACAACACCATGAACAACAAAGTCTTGGGCATGATCTTCGAGAAATCCTCTACCCGCACGCGAGTGTCGTTTGAGTCTGGCATGGCGCAAATGGGCGGCCACGCTATCTTTTTATCACCCAACGACACGCAATTGGGGCGCGGCGAATCGGTAGAAGATACCGCCAAAGTAATCTCGCGCATGGTTGATCTGGTGATGATTCGCACCTTCAGCCACTCCACCATTGAGCGCTTTGCGGCGAATTCTAAAGTTCCAGTTATTAACGCGTTAACGGACTCCTACCACCCCTGCCAGATGCTCGCCGATATGCAAGCCTATCAGGAGCATCGCGGCAGTATTCAGGGCAAAACGGTGGCCTGGATTGGTGATGGTAATAATGTTTGCCAATCGTATATGAACGCCGCCAAACAGTGGGACTTTGAGCTGATTATCGCCTGCCCCGAAGGCTTTGAACCCAACGCCGAAATGCTGGAACAGCACCGCGACCGAGTGACCATCGAGCGCAACCCACAAAAAGCGGTTACCGGAGCTAACTTGGTAGTCACCGACACCTGGGCGAGTATGGGTCAGGACGACGAAAAATCAGAGCGTGAAAAGGTATTTGCCGGTTTTCAGGTTAACGAAGAGCTCATGACCTTCGCCGCCCAAGATGCTGTGTTTATGCACTGCTTGCCCGCCTATCGCGGCAAAGAAATCAGCGATACATTGCTCGACAGTCCCTGCTCCATCGTTTGGGACGAGGCCGAGAACCGATTGCACGCGCAAAAGGCCTTAATGGAGTTTTTACTTGCCAATGGGCAGTAACGCCGAGGATTTTTTAAAGCTGCACCAGGTGAGTTGCGGCTACCAAGCCCAGGGGCAAAACGTGGTAGAAAACCTCAACCTGTCGTTGGCTGAGGGCAATATCGCCTGTTTACTGGGCCCGAGCGGCTGCGGCAAAACCACGATTCTGCGAGCCATCGCCGGTTTCCATCATTTGCAAGCCGGCAGCATTAATCTGGAGAACAAAACCCTCTCCGATGCCCAGCACACCGTCGAACCCGAGCACCGGCAAATCGGCTTGGTGTTTCAGGATTACGCCCTCTTCCCACATTTAACCGTGCGCGAAAACATTACCTTTGGCTTGTTTAAGCAATCCAAAGCCGCGCAAGACGCCATTTGCGATCAATTGCTAACCCTGGTGCAATTATCGGCCATGGGCAAGCGCTACCCCCACGAGCTTTCCGGCGGGCAACAACAGCGCGTGGCTCTGGCCCGAGCTCTGGCCACCAAGCCCAAGTTACTGCTGCTCGACGAGCCCTTCTCCAATTTGGATGTGGAGCTGCGACGCGCCCTGGCGCTGGAAGTGCGCGCCATTCTCAAACAACAACACACCACCGCCATTATGGTTACCCACGACCAGGAAGAGGCTTTCGCCTTTGCCGATCAAATTGGCGTAATGCAAGCCGGGCAGTTGCATCAGTGGGATACGCCCTACAATTTGTACCACCAACCCAACAGCCCGTTTGTGGCCAATTTTATCGGCCAGGGAGTGTTTTTAACCGGTACAGTACAAGCCGATCTTACCATCGCCACAGAACTGGGCGCGGTGGATGCCAGCCACTGCCCTCAATGGCAATCAGCCAAAGCTGTCGAGCTATTGATTCGCCCGGATGACGTGGTATTCGATAGCCAAAGCACTTACCAATCTTGGGTGGTGGGCAAGGTGTTTACGGGCACTGCTACACTGTACACATTGGAATTGCCCTCAAAAGCCCAGGTTTTGGCGAGCCTACCGAGCCACTATGATTTCCCACTGGGCCATCAAGTGCCCATTAGCCTGAATTTGAAACACTTAATTGGTTTTCCCAAGATTGATGTGTAGCCAACACGGCCACTCTACGCATTAGTTCCACAAACTTACTGACCAAGAAGACACGGCGACAGGGTTGCTTAAATAAAATGGCATATATCGCTCGATAATTGATCGTAAAAAAATATAAACGCGTTAGCGCTTGTCACCCAAATGCTCAGCCCAGTATTGGCGGTGCCTGCAGATTAGTAGCTACTGACATCCAACTTTTCCCACAAATTATCCACAAGCCACCACCAGGAAACGCGTCTTGCATTCCCCTCAAAACCGCACTATCTTGTATCCAAATCGAAAATCACCCCTAGATATTGGGGTAGCGATGGAGAAAATCACCCACTGAACGATCACAGCGACGGCGGCGTCGCCATTTAGCGCGCCAGCAATCGCCAAGGTGAGGAGCACGGGTCAAAGCCATTAATCAAAAAGCGCCGCTGGGCTATAACCCGAACCCGACATTGGCCTAACTCGACATTGGCTAACCCGATAAAAAAACGTTAGCGACAGTAAGCAACAATAGCGAAAACAATACTGATGACAACGCGCCGCAAACCGCGCAAAAAACTCAGTCACCTGTGCCGGCTCACTGACCACTGACTAAAGTGCAACCCACACAAAGACCTTACAAAGAACTTAAAGCAACACACAATTAGCAACAAACATAAAGCAATACAGCCCAAGACCCCACGGAGTCGTGCATGCAAATCGAGACGGACGTCAATCCCGGTAGTCAAACCCCCATCAACCCCACTGAGAGCGGTCGCTCCAGTCACGTCGCCGCAACGGCCCCGGGACAGATGCGCGTAATCAAGCGCAATGGCACCGTTGTACCTTACGACGAAAGCAAAATCGCCATCGCCATGACCAAAGCCTTTTTAGCCGTAGAAGGTGGCACTGCTGCTGCCTCGTCGCGCATCCGCGAAACGGTTAATTCTCTGGCCGGGCAAATCACCGCCACCTTTAAACGTCGTATGCCGTCCGGCGGTACAATTCACATCGAAGACATTCAAGACCAGGTTGAACTGGTGTTGATGCGTGCCGGCGAGCACAAAGTAGCCCGCGATTACGTACTGTATCGCGAAGAGCACGCCCGTTTGCGTGCCGCTAAAGCCGCCACCATCGCCAATCCTGAGCCCGACGCTGAGTTCGGCACCATTATGGTGGCCATGCCCGACGGCACCCAGCAAGCGTTAAACATGGTACGCGTGCGCACACTGGTGGAAGAAGCCTGCGCTGGCTTGGCCGAAGTAGATCCCGAAGAAATTCTGCAAAGCGCCATGCGCAATCTCTACAACGGCGTCTCCCTAGAGGACGTCAACACCTCGCTGGTGATCACCGCGCGCACCTTGGTAGAAAAAGAACCCAATTATACCTACGCCACCGCGCGTTTATTGTTGGATAAACTGCGTGCCGAAGCGCTGAGCTTTTTAGGCGTGGCCCAGCAAGCCACCCACCAAGAAATGGCCGAGCTCTACCACCAAGCCTTGCCTGCGTACATTAAAGCCGGCGTGGAGTTGGAGTTGGTCGATCCCGCGCTCTTGGAATTCGATCTGCAAAAATTGGGTCAAGCGCTCGATCACACCCGCGACGAACAATTTACCTACCTGGGCCTGCAAACCCTGTACGACCGTTACTTTATTCACAGCAATGGCGTGCGCATCGAGCTGCCACAGGTATTCTTTATGCGCGTGGCCATGGGCTTGGCCCTGCGTGAAGAGCACAAAAACGAACGCGCCATCGAATTTTATCGCCTGTTGAGTTCGTTCGATTACATGAGCTCAACACCAACGCTGTTTAACTCTGGCACACTGCGCCCACAGTTGTCGTCGTGCTACCTCACCACCGTACCCGACGACCTACACGGCATTTACGGTGCCATCCAAGACAACGCCATGCTCTCCAAATTTGCCGGCGGACTGGGCAACGACTGGACGCCAGTACGCTCGCTGGGTGCCTATATCAAAGGCACTAACGGCAAATCCCAGGGCGTTGTACCCTTCTTGAAAGTGGCCAACGACACCGCTGTGGCGGTCAACCAAGGTGGCAAGCGCAAAGGGGCCGTGTGTGCCTACTTAGAAACGTGGCACTTAGATGTGGAAGAGTTCCTAGAGCTTCGCAAAAACACCGGCGACGATCGCCGCCGCACCCACGACATGAACACCGCCAACTGGATACCCGATCTGTTCATGAAGCGTGTTTTCGAAGATCAAAACTGGACGCTGTTCTCGCCCAACGACGTGCCCGATTTGCACGATCTGTACGGCAAAGCCTTTGAAGAGCGCTACACCCACTACGAGCAAATGGCTGCTCGCGGCGAGCTTAAATTGTCGAAAACCATCAAGGCCATCGACTTGTGGCGCAAAATGCTGGGCATGTTGTTTGAAACGGGCCACCCGTGGATCACCTTTAAAGACCCCTGTAATTTGCGCAGCCCGCAACAGCACACCGGTGTCGTGCACTCGTCCAACCTGTGTACTGAGATTACCCTCAACACCAAAGCCAACGACGAAATTGCCGTGTGTAATTTAGGCTCGGTAAACTTGGCGCAGCACATTGTTGATGGCCAGTTGGATACCGCCAAACTGAAAAAAACCATCACCACCGCCGTGCGCATGCTCGATAACGTTATCGACATCAACTACTACTCGGTGGACAGCGCTCAGAACAGTAACTTTAAGCACCGCCCCGTGGGTTTGGGTGTTATGGGCTTCCAGGATGCGCTGTACCGTATGCGCATTCCCTACGCCTCCGATAACGCCGTTGAATTTGCCGATCGCAGCATGGAAGTAGTCAGCTACTACGCCATCGAGGCCTCCAGCGAACTGGCCAGCGAACGCGGCACCTACCAGAGCTTCGACGGCTCACTGTGGAGTCGCGGCGTACTGCCCATCGATTCCATCGAAGTGCTTAAAGCCGAGCGTGGCGAACAGTATTTGGAGGTGGACACCTCGCGCACCCTAAATTGGGACGCCCTGCGCGCTCGGGTTATCAGCCAGGGCATGCGCAACTCCAACGTTATGGCCATTGCACCGACCGCCACCATTGCCAACATTACCGGCGTGTCGCAATCCATCGAGCCCACGTACCAAAACCTCTACGTTAAATCCAACCTCTCCGGTGAATTTACCGTGGTTAACCCCTACTTGGTGCGCGATCTTAAAGAACGCGGCTTGTGGGATTCGGTCATGGTGAACGACCTTAAATACTTTGAGGGTTCGGTGCTGCCCATCGATCGCATTCCCGAGGATTTAAAAGCCCTGTACCGCAACGCCTTTGAAGTAGAGCCGCGCTGGTTGGTGGACTCGGCCAGTCGTCGCCAGAAATGGATCGATCAGGCGCAGAGCTTAAACCTCTACATTGCCGGTGCCAGCGGTAAAAAGCTCGACATCACCTATCGCATGCCGTGGTCTGGTTGCTTAAAAACCACTTACTACTTGCGAGCGCTAGCGGCGACCACCACGGAGAAAT
>CAYFFE010000028.1:0-34454 GCA_964342265.1 uncultured Cellvibrionaceae bacterium
TCGCTTCGCAGATCCTGCGCGACGAAGACGGTTACTACTGGATCACCGGCCGTGTGGATGACGTGCTCAATGTGTCTGGTCATCGCTTAGGCACCGCAGAAATCGAAAGCGCATTGGTGTTGCACGAGCAGGTTGCCGAGGCGGCGGTGGTGGGTTATCCGCACGAAATTAAGGGTCAATCGGTGTACGCTTATGTGACTTTAATGAAAGGCGCCGAGCCCAGCGACGATCTAAAAAAGGACTTGCTCAAGCTGGTGACACACGAAATCGGAGCGATTGCCAAGCCGGAGATCATTCAATGGGCACCGGGTTTGCCAAAAACGCGCTCGGGTAAAATCATGCGCAGAATTTTGCGCAAAATCGCCGCCAATGAGCTGGAAAATTTGGGCGACACATCCACGCTCGCCGATCCCGGTGTTGTGGATACGCTTATCGATGAGCGGGTTAATCGCTAGCTGCCAGACAGCTTTTAGCGAGGGCGTTTGGTGCGAGGGTGAAATAAAACCCCCTCGCACCAAACACGCCGTGAATACTTCCGTGTAGGCTCTCTTGCCGCATCCCTGCTGCAAAAGGTCTGATGCAAGGCGTTTTTATTTCTTCGAACTACGCGGACCTGCTATTGGGGGGAAGATGCAGTGACGAAAAATATGTGGCCGCCTTTGCTGATGTTATCGGTAGTGTTGTTGGCAGCACTGGGCTTTTATTATGCTTCATTGTTCAGTCCTGAGACTTACGATCATCACTATGTGGGAATTGATGGGCCAAAATACCGTGGGTATTACGGTTTTGACTTTGAAGGCGGAAGCTTTATGCCGTGTGATAGTTCTGAGCATTGGACTTTTGATTGGTCTGCCAAAGAGAAATCAATCAGCCGTATCCCGGCAATGGAAGAGGGGCTACTGTATTTTGTAGAAGTCAGCGGCCGCTTGAGTGGGCCGGCTGAATTGGGCCATTTAGTAGGCGGGGCCGATAGAAGTTTACAGGTTTTGACTTTTAAAGCTGTTAGCCAAGATAAAAATGTAGAGTGCATAAATACTGGAACTATGATGAAAGTTTTTATTGATTTCCAGCCGATTTTAAAAAATCGATCTAAAGCGATTACAAGCACTGATAAATTCTATTGAACGCTAAAGTCGTTTCTATAGGTTGTAATCACGTTGTTAGTTTCCTCCATTTCGGTAATCAGAGAGGCGAGTTATTCAACCGTCGGCTGGTGGTTTAGCGATCATGAACCGCTGTTTACTGGACTTTCCTCCAATTCCAACCCAGTGATATGTGCACTATCGAAACGAGAGTAAAAGTTGGTGGGCCAGTAGGTTGTTATTCTGGGAGCAGTCTTTCTTGTGGCCCGCTGGGGGCCCTAGCCGCACAGAAAATACGGATTGAACTAATATTGAATTTATAGCCGCTTGCATTGCCCAAGTAGATCTCTAAAATCAATAGGCCAACTTGTCAGCCCGGAGGCATGTCTCTATGAAAAACGATGATCAAGACTTTTTCCGTGAGGCCATGTCCGACGTTAAGCCCATCGCCAAAGCCGATGAAAAGGTGTCGCTGACCAAATCCCTGGACCGCTTAAATTATGCGGCACGGCGCAAGGCCGCTCTTTTGGAAGAAGAGCAAGAGCAGAGCGGATTGACTGGTAGCGAAGAACACATCGAAATGCTTTCGACTTTTGATGTGCTCGAATACAAGCGCCCCGGCATTCAAAACGGCGTGTATCGCAATTTGCGCCTGGGTAAGTACGACATCGAGGCGCGTCTTGATTTGCATCGCCACACCGTGGAAATGGCACGTAAGGCCATTTATCAGTTTGTGCAGGATTGCCTAACGCACGAAGTTCGCTGCGCGCTTATTACCCACGGTAAAGGTGAAGGTCGCCAACAGCCACCCATTATCAAAAGCTGCTTGGCCCACTGGTTGCCGCAAATGCCCGAAGTTCAGGCGTTTCACAGTGCGCAAAAGCAACACGGCGGCACTGGCGCTACCTACATCATGTTGAAAAAATCCGACCGCAAGCGTCACGATAACCTGGAGCGCCACCAAAAACGGCGTGGTTAATACTGGCGCTTGATCATTTCTTCGGCTGCCGGTTATTTAACCGGCACGAAAAATCTGTCGATTCGTTATTTTTCGACAATTTACCCCCATCGGCCCGTGTGGTAGTCTCCGTGGCGCTTTAGTAGGCATGCTAATTATGGGGTTTTTGGTGTGCCAGCACCATAAGCTCTACTCCTCATAGTCTGGTTGAGATGTTACGTATGAGCCCGGTAGACGTTTTCCTGATTGTTCTCGCTGTTCTAGCCTTGTTATCCATCGTTTTTGAAGAAGTCATTCACGTCAATAAAGCCAAAACCACCTTGTTTATTGGTTGTTTATCGTGGCTGGTGTTGTTTATGAATGCCGTAGCGGGCGATGGGCAGCATCATATTGGCGAGGCGCTCAACGAAAACCTGCTGGAGATTGCCACGCTCTGGTTATTTTTAATGTCCACCATGACGTTTGTGGCCTACCTCAACGCGCGCGGAATGATTCAAGCCTGTGTGCAACGTTTATTTCCTTCGAATTTATCGGCCAAAAGCTTGCTGTTATTGGTGGCGGTGTTTTCTCTGGTGTTATCGGCCATTTGCGACAATGTAACGGCCACGTTGGTGAGCTTGGGATTGGTAGAAGCGTTTAATGTGGAGCGCAGCTTAAAACTTAAAATGGGCGCGCTGGTGGTGTTCGCCGTAAATTCCGGCGGCGTGGCATTGATCACCGGCGATGTAACGACCTTGATGATCTTCTTGGCCGGTCACGTATCCATGCTTAAGCTGGTTTTATTATTGTTGCCGGCATTACTCAGTGTGTTTTTACTGGCGATAATTTTCTCTTGGGGTATTAAGGGGCGCGTGGTCAGTACGCCGGTTGACGTTACCATCTCTCGTGTGGATATCGCCATTGCGGCTATTTTCTTTACCACCATTATTTGCACCATGGGTTTTAATGTGGCCTTCTCGGTGCCGCCGGTGCTTACTTTTTTAACCGGGTTATCGCTCATGTTTTTGGTGGGCCGATTTGCCGATACCGATAAACAACAAACGGAAATTCTAGAATACATTCGTCAAATCGAATACGACACTTTGTTGTTCTTTTTAGGGATTTTATTAATTGTAGGCATGTTGCAACAAATTGGTGTGCTCTCGCAATTGGCCCAGTGGTATCAATTAATTGCGCCCGAGTATTCCAACTATGTTGCGGGTGTTATTTCCGCATTGCTTGATAACGTACCTTTAACGGCGGCGTTGCTCAAAGCCAATCCGTCATTGAGCGATGTCAATTGGTTGGGTTTAACCTATGCCGTCGGCGTGGGTGGTTCGCTGCTGATTATTGGCTCGGCGGCGGGTATCATTGTTATGAGCAAGCTCGAAGGCATGACCTTTATGCGTTATCTGCGTTTTTTCCCTGCTTTATTGTTTGCTTATTCAGCCGGTTACGGGCTAACCCTGGTATTGGCAGGGGCTTTAGTATAGGAAGCTGAGTATTTGGCTTTTTTTCTTCAATATCATTAACGTTGTGTGAACTCTTTAGGTCGTAACGATTATAACGGTAGTGATTAATTCACCAGAGTCTCACAATGTTTTTTCGACAATTCTGGCACCCCGCTGGCCATGTTACTTTAATGCACGAATTCGGCGGTTAACGTATTTCTGAGTTAACCGCTTGCACGTCAGTTTAATCTTTTTGCTCGTCGCTTTAACCGGTATAAAAACTGATGCCTGATGATTGCAGCCTTGGTTGCATTTTCATCCGTACTGTTTTTATCCAAGATCATTGTAATGATTGTTTTGAGGCTCACATCACGGAAGTGTTGATTAGAGCCTCGAAAAACTTTAACGAGCTACGCTCCGTCTATCCGCTTGCCGACAGTGTGCGAATCTCTGGTGATTCGTGCTGTTGGACTTTTAGGAACTCTGGTTAATTCACCCCTGAGTTGATCAGAAGTTCCTTTATTGTTTATTGGGAAATTAAAATGGCACTAGTGGATGTTGTATTGGTAGGGCTGGCTTTACTGGCGTTTTTATCGATTGTTTTTGAGGAAGTAATACGCATCAATAAAGCCAAAACAACCTTGGTGATAGGTTGTTTGGTGTGGGTTATTTTATTTATCACGGCCGATGGCGAGTATCAGCAGAGTCGAATCGGTGATTCTCTGAACGAAAACCTGTTGGAAATTGCCAGCTTGTGGTTGTTTTTAATGTCGACGATGACCTTTGTGGCTTATCTTAATGCGCGCGGCATGATACAAGCCTTTGTGCAAAAGATTTTCCCAAACCAGTTGCCCATTAAAGGCATGATGTTGTTAGTTGCTTTGTTTTCGTTGGTTATATCGGCACTGTGCGACAATGTGACCGCAACGTTAGTCAGTTTGGCGTTAGTGCAAGCGTTTAAATTGGAAAACAAAGTTAAATACAAAATGGGCGCGTTGGTTGTGTTTGCGGTTAATTCGGGTGGTGTTGCCTTGATTACCGGCGATGCCACTACGTTAATGATCTTTTTAGCCGATCACGCCACCATGCTGAATTTAGCTTATTTATTGCTACCTTCCATTGCCAGTGTGGCTCTGTTGGCTTTTGTATTTACCATCGGCAGCAGTGGGCAAGTTTACACGACGCCAGTGCCGCTAAATTACAATCGTGTGGATGTGGTTATTACCATTATATTTTTAATTACCACCGTTTGTACCATGGCGTTCAACGTATTTTTTTCCATTCCTCCCGTGTTAACGTTTTTAACGGGCTTATCGTTTATGTTTTTGCTCGGTCGCTTAACCGCCAGCGAAGAAGAACAGAATCAAATATTGGAATACATTCGCGATATTGAATACGACACCTTGTTGTTTTTTTTGGGTATTTTGTTAGTGGTGGGTATGTTGCAGGAGATCGGCGTACTTTCCTTGTTGGCTCATTGGTACACATTAATTGCACCGGAGTACTCCAATTATTTGGCCGGGGTTTTGTCGGCGCTGATGGATAACGTTCCTCTGACGGCAGCTTTACTCAAAGCCACGCCATCGCTGGACGATCGTAACTGGCTGGGGTTAACCTATGCCGTCGGCGTGGGTGGTTCGCTGCTGATTATTGGCTCAGCGGCAGGCATCATCGTTATGAGTAAACTCGAAGGCATGACCTTTATGCGTTATCTGCGCTTTTTCCCCGCGCTGTTATTGGCTTATACCTTTGGCTACGTGTTGTCGTTATTATTGGCGGAGATGATTATTTCCGACTAAAAAATATTACGAGTAATGGTTGATTGTGGATGGTTAATCAAAATAAATCCGTGCGGTTGTCGATAGCCGGTAAAGTGCAGGGTGTTTACTACCGCAATTGGACGGTAACCAACGCGCGGCAATTTAATTTAAGCGGCTGGGTGCGCAATCGCTTGGACGGCTCGGTAGAGGCCGTGCTCTGTGGTGAGGAGCACCAAGTGCTGACCATGATCGATGCCTGTTGGCAAGGGCCGAGCGCTGCGCGAGTTGATTCTATTCAAATTGAAGACTGCGCGCCGCCGCCGGGCAGCGATTTTAAAAAACTGCCTACCGCTTGAGGGCTGTTGGCCGGCGTATAAGTTGGCCTGCGTATAAAGGGTTATTGGCCCGCGTAAAGTTGCTCGCTGGGGTATTTTACTTCCAGCGATGTTCGCTCTGCCTTTTTTAAGGATTTAACCACCAGCGCGTAGGAGTGGTCGATCATTATTTCCAGTTCGCTGTCGGCGATATCATTGTCTAAAAACACGGTGTTCCAGTGTTTTTTGTTGAGGTGATAACCGGCAATTACATCCTCGTACAAATCTCGCAATGCAATGGCTCGTTCTGGGTCGCATTTTAAACTGACGATATCGCGATCCTGGTAGCGGCTGAGCAGCGCGAATATTTTGCCTTTAATTTTAAACGCGGCGGGCTCTGGGCCAAACGGGTAATCCAGTTCGGCCTCGGGTTTGTGAGCGCAATATTGCTTCGCTTGGGCGTAATCCATGATGTTATATTGGCCTTTTCGACTTAATTAGATTGATTCGTGGGCAATGGCTGATAGTTTAACGGAAATACTAACGCAAGCTAGGCAATGCCGAGTGTGCGAGCATGCGCTTAGCCACGGTTGCAATCCGGTGGTTAAAGCCGCAGCCGAGGCGCGATTGCTGATTATTGGCCAAGCACCCGGCACCAAGGTTCACGCCAGCGGCGTGCCTTGGGACGATGCCTCCGGCGAGCGATTGCGCGATTGGCTGCAAATGACGCCGGAGCAATTCTACGACACGCGCCATGTGGCCATTATGCCCATGGCTTTTTGTTATCCGGGCAAGGGCAAATCCGGTGATTTACCGCCGCGTGTGGAGTGCGCGCCGCTGTGGCACGCTCCCATTCGCCAGGCGCTGCCCCGCATAGAGCTTACCCTGTTGGTGGGCAGCTACGCGCAGCAATATTACCTGGGTAAGCGCCACAAAACCCTCACGGATAGAGTCGCCAATTGGCACGAGTATCTACCGGAATTTTTTCCACTGGTGCATCCTTCGCCGCGCAATCGGTTGTGGTTGCGGCGCAATCCCTGGTTTGAGGAGCAAGTCGTGGTAGAGTTGCGCAAACGAGTGGCGGCGCTTATGGCCGCGGATTAAACCAATCAAGGATTTGCGCATGACGGGTCAGGATCAGTCAAACACCACGCAGCGTACCGAAGGCGAAGCCAAAATTGGCGGCTGGCGTGAGAAAAGTCGGGTTGAGGTGTACGACAACCCATGGATCAGCGTTACGCACAGCGAAGTCATTACGCCCGCCGGCACCGATGGCATCTACGGTTTAATTCACTTTAAGAACACGGCCGTGGGGGTGGTGCCCATCGATGATCAGGGCAACACCTGGCTGGTGCGGCAAAGTCGCTATCCGCTACAAGAATACACCTGGGAGATTCCCGAAGGCGGCTCCCCCAACGGTGAGGACACCTTGGCCACGGCCCAGCGCGAGCTGCAGGAAGAAGTGGGGCTGGTGGCTACCGAGTGGCAGGAATTATTGCGCATGCACTTATCCAACTCCGTATCGGACGAGCAGGCTGTGCTTTATGTGGCGCGCGGCATTAGTGCATCTGGCGAAATTCAGTTAGACGACAGCGAAGACATTGTCAGTCGCCAACTGCCGTTGGACGAAGCCATCAACATGGTACTGCGCGGAGAAATTACCGATTCTTTATCGGTGGCGGCGTTGCTCAAGTTGGCGTTGCTGCGTGCCAGCGGTGAGGCGTTTTAGTGTTGGTCACAGGTCGCGTTTTTAAAAGCGAAAAAATAATGTGTTATCAGGAAAAACTATGATCGAAAAAGTGGATACCTCCATATCGCCCAAGCGCAGTTTGGAGATTTTGTCCCAGCGAGAAGTTGAAAACCTCCGCAATACCAGCCAAAACGAAAACAGTCTTTACTCGCTTTTTCGCCAATGTGCATTGGCTATTTTGCATTCTGGCAAGGCCTCCGATGATGCCAGCGCTATGCTGGAAACGTTTCACGATTTTGAAATCGATTTAATTCAGCAGGACCGCGGCCTGCGTTTAAAACTGCACAATGCGCCGGCGGATGTGTTTGTCGATGGCGAGATGATTGCCTCCAGCCGAGAGATGATTTTCAGCGCGCTGCGCGACATTCTTTATTGGCAAAGTGTTCGAGATCGAACGGCCGAAGATTTGCACAGCAGCGCCGGCATTACCGATTACGTGTTTCATTTATTGCGCAATGCCCGAGCGTTACACGCCGGTGAATACCCGCGTCTAGTGGTTTGCTGGGGCGGCCACAGTATTAATCAAACCGAATACGATTACTGCAAAGACGTGGGCCACGAGTTGGGTTTGCGCAAGTTGGATATTTGTACGGGCTGCGGCCCGGGCGCCATGAAAGGCCCGATGAAAGGCGCCACCATTGCTCATTCCAAACAGCGCATTACCAACGGTCGTTATCTGGGCATTACCGAGCCGGGCATTATTGCCGCCGAGGCACCCAACCCCATCGTTAACGAGCTGGTGATTATGCCGGACATCGAAAAACGCCTGGAGGCATTTGTGCGCATGGGCCACGGGATTGTGGTCTTTCCCGGCGGTGCTGGTACGGCAGAAGAGGTGCTGTATTTGCTGGGTATTTTGTTGCACCCGGCCAACCAACATATTCCGTTTCCGTTAATTTTTACCGGGCCAGAGTCTTCGGCGGACTACTTTAATCAATTGCACGAATTCATTGGCCAAACACTCGGGCCCGAGGCGCAAGATAAATACGAAATTATTATCGGCGATTCCAACGCTGCAGCTCACGCCATGGCTCAAGGGGTTATGGCTGTGCGGGATTTTCGCGTTAAGCAAAACGATGCGTTTTACTTTAATTGGGCGCTAAAAATCGATCACGAATTTCAAAAACCGTTTGAAGCCAGCCACGACAATATGGCGGCGCTGGATTTGCACAGCTCACTGCCTAATCATGTGCTGGCCGCCAATTTGCGGCGGGCGTTTTCGGGTATTGTCTCGGGTAACGTTAAACCGAAATGGCTGAAAAAAATCGAGAAATTAGGCCCGTATAAAATTCACGGTGATCGGGCCATTATGGCGCCGCTGGATGATTTGCTGCAGGCGTTTGTGGATCAGGGCCGGATGAAATTGCCCGGCAGCCAGTACTCACCGTGTTACGAAATTATCGAATAAATTGATTTAACGGCACACACAAATAACGGTAACACACACAAATAACGGTAAAAGGGAGCGTTATGGATTATCTACCCGCAATCGAAATTGAAACCGCCGAGCCCGTGGTGGCCAGCGTCATTTGGCTGCATGGGCTCGGCGCCAGTGGTCACGACTTTGTGCCCGTGGCCGAGGCGCTGGATTTACCGCCGGGTGTGGGCGTGCGTTTTATTTTTCCTCACGCCCCCGAGCGACCCGTAACCATCAACAACGGCATGGTGATGCCCGCTTGGTACGATATTTATTCGATGACGCTGGATCGCAAAATCGATAACGATCAAATTCGTCAATCCGCCGATGCCACCATTGCCTTAGTCGAGCGCGAAATTGAGCGCGGTGTTGATAGTCGCAACATTATTTTGGCCGGGTTTTCTCAGGGCGGTGCCGTGGTGTACGAAGCGGCGCTCAGTTACGACAAGCCACTGGCCGGATTGCTGGTGTTATCCAGTTACTTTGCCACCGAAGCGAGCATTGAGGCTCATTCGGCCAATCAATCCATGCCTATTTTGGTGTGCCACGGTACGGCGGATTCCATCGTGCCGGAAATACTCGGCCAAAAAGCCGTCGAACAACTCAAAGCGATGGATTATCAGGTGGAGTATAAAACCTATCCCATCGATCACTCGGTATCCTTGCCCGAGATTCAAGATATTTCAGCCTACTTCTCGCGCATACTCACGGCAAAGCCGTAACCAGGCCGCCACTCCCGGGCTGTGGAATTTGTTTTTGTGGAGCACCACATAAAATTTGCGCAGCCAATTTCTTTGCGGCGCGTGCAGCGGCCTTAACAGGCCGCGCTCAAACTCATCGCGCACACTGATCTCCGACAAACACCCTACGCCCAAGCCCGCTTGCACGGCACGCTTGATGGCCTCGGTGTGTTCCAGCTCCAAACTGATATTGAGTTTATTGAGTAGGCCGTGCATGGCCCGGTCAAAGCCTTGGCGAGTGCCGGAGCCCGGCTCGCGCACGATCCAGGGCAGGGAGAGTAGGGTGTCGTCACTGAGGGTTTCGTTGGCCAGGGGCGAATCCTGGGCGGTGAATATCACCAGTTTGTCGTCCAGCCATTCCGTGACTTCCAGCTCTGAATGGTTCAATTCCCCTTCGACTAAACCCAAATCAAGGTCAAAGTGTAAAACCTGATCGACAATGGCCTGCGTATTCGCTACCGACAACTCAACTCGGGCGCTGGGCTGCTCGGCCAGATAGCGGGCCATTAAATCCACCGCCAAGTAACTGCCAATGGTGAGTGTTGCGCCCACTTTGAGCGTGCCGGGCGAGTTGTGAGCGGCCAGTGAACGCTCCAGCGATTGCGCCTGGGCGAGCAGCGCCTCCACTTGTGGGCGCAATTGTCGACCGTGCTCGTTGAGCTTAATGCGCTTGCCGGCTCGGTCGAACAGCAGAAGATCGTAGTGCGATTCCAATTCTTTTAAAGCGCTGCTGGCCGCCGATTGCGACATGGCCAACTCCTCGGCAGCTCGGGTAACGTTTTCGAGCCGGGCGATGGCCATAAAGACTTGCAGTTGGCGAAGGGTAAAATGCATATCGATAAAACCGATTAATTAAACAATATTAATCCATTTTACAGTTATTGGCTCGCAGATTAAACTGCGCAGCATCAATTATCGACCGAGGTAGTTATGGCCAAAATCATCAAAGAGCAAGTGACACACGTGCATCATTGGAATGACACGTTATTCAGTTTTCGCACCACGCGTGCGCCCACGCTGCGCTTCGAAAACGGCCACTTTTTAATGGTTGGGTTAGAAGTGGACGGCAAGCCGTTGATGCGAGCTTACAGTGTGGCCAGTGCCAACTACCAGGAAGAATTGGAATTCTTCAGTATTAAAGTGCCCGACGGCCCATTAACCAGCCCGTTGCAAAATATTCAACCCGGCGATGAAGTGCTGCTCAGCACCAAATCCACCGGCACATTGGTAGCGGATAACTTATTGGCCGGTAAAAACCTGTACTTGTTGAGCACCGGCACCGGTTTGGCACCGTTTTTAAGTATTATCCGCGATCCCAACGTTTACGAGCAGTTTGAAAAAATCATTTTAGTGCACGGCGTGCGCGTTAAATCGGAACTGGCTTATGAGCAACTGATTAAAGAAGAATTGCCCAACGATGAATTTATCGGCGAGTTGGTGAGAGACAAACTACTTTATTACCCAACCGTTACTCGCGAAGCGTTTGAACACACCGGTCGTTTAACCCATTTAATGGAGTCTGGGCAATTGTTCGAGGATTTGGGGCTGGAGCGGCCTAACCTAAACGATGATCGCTTTATGATTTGCGGCGGGCCGGCCATGTTAAAAGATACCTGTGCCATGCTAGAAGGCTGGGGCTTTGCCGAGTCGCGCCACGGCCACAAAGGCCAGTATGTTATCGAGCGAGCTTTTGTGGAGCAGTAGGCGGCCTAGTGTGGATGAGCCTCACAATAATCTCAACGGCGGCATTCAACGGCTTGATCGAAATATTTGAATATGTTTGCCGTGGGTGATTTTGTAGCATTCGTTACCAAGCTAGAGCAATACAGCGTTGCATTAAAGCAACAGTACCTTTTTTACCAGCGTGGTTAGTCAATCTGCGACCTGCTTTAACGGTTAAGTAGTTGAGTAAAAAATGGATTGAACAATAGTTTTGTTAACTGTCTGGTCAAATAAATTGATGGCCAAACCTTCCAAAACTAAGCAGTTTGGCCCAGTTGATCAAAAAAACCGTTGAGTGTGTTCTAAACCACTTAATAGTTTAGGAACCAATCGTTGAATACCATAGTCTTGGTACCGAGGCAGATGGAGTTAACACAGTCTGCTAACAAATCGGTCAATACTAATTTGGTTTCTATCAGGAGTGACAAAGTGAAAAAATTCATGGCAGGTGTGGCCCTAAGTTTTGCAGCAATTGCTGCCAATGCCGCAGATTACAAATTCGACACAGCCCATACCCAAATCTTTTTTAGCATTAATCACTTGGGTTTTAGTAATTCGACGGGTCAGTTTACCGATTTCGACGGCGGTTTCACTTTTGATGAGAAAGATTTTTCCAAGTCATCAGTTAACGTAACGATCAACACCGATAGCATCGATATAGCCAACCACAAAAAGTGGATTGAGCACATGACCAGTAAGGATTTCTTCCATAGCGAAAAATTCCCTACTATGGAATTCAAAAGCACCAAAGTTAAGAAAACCGGTGACAAAACCATGGACGTGGCTGGCGACTTAACCATTAAAGGCGTTACCAAGCCGGTTGTATTGAATGTAATCTTTAACAAAGCTGGCGAGTCTTTTGGCACTGAGAAAGCCGGCTTTAGCGCGACCACCACAATCGATCGCACCGAATTCGGCCTGGATACCTACGCACCCAATGTGGGTACTGAAGTCCCCATTCGCATTGAGGTGGAAGGCGAGAAAATTTAATTCTCCTAATTTTTTGTAAGCAGCGTCTGCCGTCCCCCTGGGGCGGCTTTTTTTTGCTCATAGATCCCTCTCTGTTAAACCCTTACCGATAATTTTCCCTTGCTCAACGACTTAATGATTTTCATTCACAGTCATCGTTAAAATTCCTATGAATTGATTTTTGCCAACTTCCGGTAATCTTGTTCAGCTAATTTAGTCATTTCGCTTTATACTCGCCCTTGTAAAATTTAATGACCATGAGTGTTTAACTAGGAGACCGGTCTATGAAATTTAAAAATGACCAGACCAATTACGGCCTGCTGGCCCAATCGTTTCATTGGCTAATGGCGCTACTAATATTTTGGGCCATTGCGCTGGGTAAAATTGCCGAAGAAATGCCGAGTTCTCCCGAAAAGGTCAACCTTTTTGTACTGCACAAATCAGCGGGCATTAGCGTGTTGGTGCTATTGGTGTTGCGATTACTGTGGCGTTTTTTAAGTCCGCCGCCCAGCTTGGGATTGTCGCCCAAACAAGAGAAGTTGGCTCATCTGGGGCATTGGGGGCTTTACGGCTTGATGCTGGCGGTTCCTTTGTCGGGCTATCTGCTTAATTCCGCAGCAGGTTACCCGTTTGCTTGGTTTCACCTAATTTCTGTGCCCGTGTTACCCATTTCTGAAGAGTTCAAAGGCATATTTGGCAACATTCATGTGGCGTTATTTTACGTGTTGGCTGCGGCTGTGCTTGGGCATATTGCCATGTTATTCCATCATAAATTTGCCCACAACAAAGTCTTTTTACCGCGCATGTTACCCGGGCAAAAAATGGCTTCGGGCGTTGTGCTGATTTTGGTGTTGTGTGCTTTGCTTGTGTACACCGTATTGGCCTCCAAGGTAGAAGAAAAAGATTCTGCGGCGAGTGAGGAGGCGGCCACTGCGCAGGACATCGATACCCCAACCACTGAACGGCCCGCGGTTAAAACCGACTCGCCACTATGGCAAATGGTGGCAGCCGATAGCGAGCTGGGGTTTATTGGCCGTTATTCCGGTGAGCCATTCGACGGCGAGTTTAAAAGTTTTGATCCCAAAATTTATTTTGATCCCCAATCGCCAGAAGATGGCGTATTGGATGTGACTGTGAATACCACCAGCGTTACTACTTACACATCAGATTGGGACATGACTCTATCGGGTGGGGAATGGTTTGCCTTTTCGAAATTCAGCAACGCCTACTTTTTTAGTGATGACATAGAAGCCACGGCTAATGGGTTTGTCGCCCGCGGTGTTTTAACGTTAAAAGGTATTAGCGAGCCGGTTGTTGTGAACTTTGAGTGGAAGGCACTGGAGGATGATTCAGTGAATTTTGTTGGAGAGGCAACACTCGATCGACGCACGTTTAATATTGGCAGCGGTGATTGGAAGGACGATGAGAGTGTGGGTTTTAACGTTGATGTAAAAATCGATCTAACCCTAGAGCTTAGCGAAGCTTAGGGTTACATTTTTAGCGAGCAAGCGCAGTATTAACCAATATAGCGCTTGCGTTTGCTGGCTTTGAGCTTGGTTAAGTCGGCAATGAACAAGCCGTCGATGCAATCGGAAAAGTCCGGATCGATGTTAAAGGCCAGCAAATGAAAACCGCCTTCTTCATAGAGTGAGGCGTATTGCTTAAATAGAACGGGCATTTTATAACCAGCGTTGCTGAAGGTTTCCTGCAGTAATTTCATGCCTTCGTCTTTTTCTAGGCCTCGGTATTTTTCAGTCAATGCCTGATGTCGTTCACGGGCAATGGTAAACGGCATTTTACCCACGGCCAGTGTTTCTTTATTGCTAAAGTAGTGCTCGTAATAAAATACCAGTTCTTCGGTGAGTACCATTGGGTAGTCGGCGCTGATGGTAACGGGGCCAAACACGTAACGAACATCTGGGTTGTGCCTAAAATACGCGCCAATGCCCTGCCACAAATAATCCAAACTGTTTTTGCCCCAGTATTTGGGGCTCACAAAACTTCTGCCCAGCTCTACGGCCTCGGGTAAAAAGGGCGAAAACGCGGGTAAAAAGTTAAACAGCGAACTGGTGTAAAGTCCGTTAACACCGTGCTGGCGCATTAAGGTTTTCACGTGGCCCAATCGATAGGCGCCGGCGATTTCCAATTGTTCTTGATTCCAGAGTACCAAATGATGGTAGTCGCGATCGTAAGTATCGAGATCGCGCCGCGAACCCGTGCCTTCGCCCACTTTGCGGAAGGTGTATTCGCGCATGCGGCCGATTTCCAGCATCAAGGTGTAGCTGTCGAAGCTGGCTAAATAAATAACGTTATTGTCGCGGGTTTCGCCTAATACCGTGGCTTGTTTGAGTTCTTTTTGTAATTCTCCCCGGTCTTCCGGGTGGGCAATGGTTTTCACTGTAACGAAATTAGAAATGGCATCGCGTCGCAATTTTAGTAAGTGTTTTTTAATGCGCTGAAGCAGGGCGCGATCATTTAATTGGCTGTGGCTAAGCGCACCCGGAGAGATAAGTTCGCCCACTCGAAATTTAACAATGCTCGCGGGTACGGCACGATTGCGAAACAGCAAAGGTTTGAGAGGTTTGGATAAAAGATCGGAGGAGAATGCTAAAAAGCGTTTTTGCCGTTGAATTAAAACAGGCAAAACCGGCGTTTGCGTTTGCCGACAATAATTTAAAAACTCTGGTCGCCAGCGGGCTTTTTGGCTGGCGTTTTGTCGTGTTTTAGCCAGACCTCCAGCGGGGAAAATAATAACGGCCTGTTCGTTATCCAGCGCGTTTACGACCATTTGTTCTGTGGTTAATGGGTCGTTACTTTGGATGACTAAAGGTGATAAACACATTAAATCGTTGGTGGAGTCTTCGACTACCAACTTAATATCCCGACGGAATTCGCCCACTAAACGTAAAACTGCCAGCGCATCCAGGCTTGCTAGAGGTTGATTGGCGATAATTACCACGCGGCCTTGGGCGGGGATATTCTGGCGATCGCGCGCTGAGATCTGATAAGTGAAGTTGAATTTATCGAATAATTGATCGATAAAATCCAAACAGCCGACGCCACGCTGTTCGCAGAGAGAAGCGTTAAATTCACTTTCGTGCGTGAGTTTTTGGAGTAGTTTCAGGGCTGGCTTGCGCAATAGGGCCCCGGGTAGGGCAAAAACTGGTACACGTTCTGTGACAGAGCGAGCGATGTCTATCATATGGGTCTCAGTTAGGTTTAATTGGCCGAGCTTATGTCCGAATAGTGACAACTGGATGAATCAAAAGTTACAGTTGTGTGACTAATTGGTCATATAGTCAGCAGTGTCGGTAAATAATAAAGACACGCGCCGAAGGGCTCAACCATTTGCTGTTTTATGCGTCAATTAAATGCAGGGTTAATACCTTTTGACGCCTTTATTGTTATCGACCTTGAGACAACAATTGCTGCAGTTGGTTGTCGAGCAATTGTTGATAGGATTCATTAAATGCTTGGGTTTCTCGCCAATAACCGGTTTCGTTATTAAAAGTTATCCGATCATCCACGCCCGCAATCAGTGGTTCTGCCACCCCCAAAAACATTTTTTGCCGGGCACTTTTGGCGCGTTGTGGGTTGTTTGCCCAATCGGCACTGAGTGCCAGCGGCTCGATGTGCGCCTGCAAATTAATGGGTTGCTCCAATTGGTAGCTCAAAGCCATCATCAGTTGGCCGCAGCAGAGCGCATGCAAGGTGTTTTGCGATTGATCCTGGCTGCGGAACAACAGCGTCGGTAGGCTCTGCCCGGTGTAAACGATGCGTGCGTTATAGAGTGTGGCTACGGAATTAAGGTTAAACAGCATCGCCTCTAATTGCTCGGCAAAGCGCTCTTCACTCAATTGATGGGCCATTGTGGTTAGTGTGTCGGAATGAAACGCCAATGCCACCGAATTTTTAAATAAAGAAGAATCGTGCTGTGCCTTTGAGCTTTCGTCCAGATAGGTCTCGTCCTGCTCTGAATGGAGCGACGCGTCGTCTTCGTCGGTGTAGGCCTCGAATGGACGGAAAGTGCGCCAATACAGTGTTGCAAACACCGCCGCCAGCGCCAGAGTTAACGCGCCCAGCCATAAGTTAAGCGGGCTGTTCGATGGCACGATGGGAGTAATAACCGTGAGATAACCGGCAACATTATCGTTTTGAGTAATTGCCGCACTTTGGTGAATGCTCTGGCCGGGCGGGGCAATGGTGCCGGCCTGAGCCAAAATACGGTTTTCAACATCGTGCACGGTTAAACCCTGCACCTGTTGTAAGCGTGCCATGTCGGTGAGCAATACTCGCAACCCTAATAAATCGTTATTAAACAGCGATTTACCGGCTTGATCGGCGCCTAGACTGGCAATATCGCGGGCGTGCTCATTGGCAAGGTGGTGGGCGCGTTGATCGCTTAACTCGCGGTTGATCAACAAGCTGAGCGCGCAACCCAAGCAAAACCCGGCTGCGGCCAAGAGCACTTGGCTGCGGTAGTCATTCAGTAGTCGGTGCAAGAGTGGTTGCCATTGAGGAAAATCAGTAGTGGGCATCGCAATATTGTTATTGTGGTGTGAGCTCGGCGGCGAGTGGGAAAAAACTGCCTGTCATTGTAGTGGATTTGATCCATGAAGTTATAATGCCAGGCCAAATTATCGATATTTCGGCCATTTATTCGATTGCCTTGTGCCAATTCGGCGATTTACCTCACGGCCGTGACAAACTCATCACAACGGATATAAACCAGTGCGCGAACTCTCTCTCATGACATTTTCTGGGCCCAATCACGCCAGTTTGGTGCCTGTGCTTTCTTCAATTTTGGCCGAGCATTCGGTCAATGTGCTCGATATGGAGCTTTCTGTTACCCATCGCCAGGCCAACTTGGCAATGCTGGTGGAAGTACCCGCAGCGGCGAGTGCGAGTAGTTTGCATAAAGACATTCTCTTTGCTGCTCATGGCTTGGATTTGCGCGTGCGCTTCGAGCCTATCGGTCTGCCAGAATATCAACAATGGGTGGCAGAGCACGGCCAGAAACGCCACATTGTTACGATGCTCGCGCGCAAAATTACCGCCGATCACATCGCCGCCGTTACCGAGGTTACCGCCGGTTTTGGCTTGTTGATTAACAACATTGAGCGACTTAGCGGGCGTGTGTCTTTGGAGCCCGCCGAAAGCGAATTGGGCCGTGAATGCATTGAGATAGAAACCACTGGCGAGCCCAATGATCTGGAATCCATGCGCGGGCAATTGCTGGAGTTATCGAATCGTTTCTCGGTGGATATTGCGGTGCAGGCCGACGATATTTACCGCAAAACCCGCCGTTTGGTGTGCTTCGATATGGATTCCACCTTAATTGAAGTGGAAGTCATCGATGAGTTGGCCAAAGCCGCCGGTGTGGGCGAAGAAGTGGCCGCCGTTACCGAAAAAGCCATGCGCGGCGAGCTCGATTTTAACGAAAGCTTTGCCCATCGCCTGGCGACCTTAAAAGGCTTGGATGAATCCGTGTTGGCCAAAATCGCCGAGTCGTTGCCCATCACCGAAGGCGCGGCTCGATTGATTTCCACGTTAAAAACCATGGGCTACAAAACGGCGATTTTATCCGGCGGTTTTACCTATTTCGCCCATCATCTTAAAGACAAGCTGGGTATCGATTACGTGTACGCCAACGAATTGGCCATCGAAGACGGAAAGGTCACCGGCGAAGTGCAGGGCGAAGTGGTTAACGGCGAACGCAAAGCACAATTGCTGCGTGAATTGGCCGAGCGTGAAGGCCTGTCGCTTGAGCAAGTTATTGCCGTGGGCGATGGCGCTAACGATATTCCTATGTTGTCCATTGCCGGATTGGGCGTGGCGTTTCGAGCCAAGCCATTGGTGCGCGAACAGGCGCGTCATGCGATTTCGACATTGGGCTTGGATGGTTTGCTGTATTTGATCGGTTATCGGGATTGAGTGCTTGCAAGGTCGGTTTAGCCGCATGAATACAGAAATGTATTGAAGAGCCAAAGTGTATGACCTACTGTGCAGCAGGGTGCTGCACCTAACACTATAATGTACACGGTAATACCATGAGTTCAAAAAATAGGCTTACAGTCAACTTGTCAGGAAACGAATACCAACGATTTCAGACCTTATCTAAAGAACTCGATGTATCTATGGCTTGGGTTGGCCGCCAAGCCACCATCCAGCTACTTGAAAGAAATGAATCACTATCCGACCAACATGGTCTATTCGACATCAAAATAAAAAGGGAGGCGAAGTAATGACTGATAAAATCGGTTCGTTCTATGAATTCTTTGCCGGCGGTGGAATGGCTAGAGCAGGCTTAGGAAGCGATTGGGAATGCTTATTCGCTAACGATTTCGACCACAAAAAAGGAAATACTTACCGTAAGAACTGGGGAGGAGGAGACTTACAGGTAGCAGATATAAAGACCCTCTCCACAGATAATTTACCCGATGGCTGCGACCTAGTATGGGCATCTTTCCCTTGTCAGGATTTGTCTCTAGCTGGCGGCGGCGCTGGATTAAAAGGTGAACGGTCAGGTACATTTTGGCCATTTTGGGATTTAATGATCGATTTAGACAATGATGGTAGAGCACCAAACATCATTGTCTTAGAGAATGTATGCGGAACGCTC
This sequence comes from uncultured Cellvibrionaceae bacterium, assembly GCA_964342265.1. Classification (GTDB taxonomy): domain Bacteria; phylum Pseudomonadota; class Gammaproteobacteria; order Pseudomonadales; family Cellvibrionaceae; genus Halioxenophilus. The sequence goes on from CAYFFE010000028.1 coordinate 18,765, forward strand.
ACTTCTCATAAGGGAAAGGACTTCAGAGCTATTTGTTCAACTCTCAGCAATTCAGGATATAGATTTGGCGCCGTAGTAATTGATGCCGCTCTATTTGTTCCTCAATCTAGACCGCGACTTTTCTTTATCGCAGTTAGAGAAGGGGTAGAAATTCCTTTTAAGATTTTAGAGGACGTACCTTTAAAGCCTTGGCATACCCGTGCTTTATCTAACGCATACGACAGCCTGAAGCCTATAGAGCGCCAAAACTGGGTATGGTGGAATATTGAATTACCACCGCCAAGAACAGTTAATTTCATTGACTTTATCGAAGAAAAGCCCAAGAGCGTCCCATGGCATACAGCAGGTGAAACCAAAAAGCTCTTGTCCATGATGAGTGATGTAAACTTGAAAAAGGTTGCTCAAGCCAAGAAATCCGGTAAAAGGATGGTGGGAACCATTTATAAACGAACAAGAAAGGACGAGCACGGATGCAAAGTGCAGCGGGCAGAAATAAGATTTGATGATGTGGCGGGCTGCCTGAGAACACCAGCTGGCGGTTCAAGCCGGCAAATTATAATGGTAGTCGATGGAAATAAAGTTCGGTCTCGCCTTATCTCCAGCAGAGAAACAGCGCGTCTCATGGGGCTACCAGATACTTATTTGCTACCGGATAATTATAACGAAGCATACCACCTAACTGGTGACGGCGTAGCGGTTCCTGTAGTAAGACACTTAGCTCAACACATTATTGAACCAATAATTAAAAATCGAAATAGTAAGTCACGGAAGGCAGCATGAGTATAATCCCTTGCGAACAGAACAAGGAACTAAGAAAAAAGATTGAAGAGTTTTCAGAGGTTCTAAAAACAGAGTCACATAAACTAGGCGAACACGGATTATCTGAAAAGGAGTTCTATAATAGCGGGCTATTCAGAGGTGCTATTGAGCGTATACGAGGCCAATTCTCAGCAACCATGAGAGATAAAAGGGACTTTGTAAAGCACGTACTAAACCACATGCAAGACAAAGGTTTCATTTCAGAATGGGAATCAGTAGGAGAGTCAAATCGTCACGACTATTCAATTCAGTTAATGTCAGGCAAAACCGCAATAATTGAATTGAAAGGCTGCCTTGATGGGAACAACACGAATATCTTTGAAAGGCCACCTCACGCAGAAGAATTTGTACTCTGGAGTGTATGCACTAACCCAGGGGCAGACCCAAGGCACAATGCTTGGTCAGGAATTCATACACGACTTAGTGCGGAGATTATCTACCGTAGCCAACGAGTGGATGGGGTAATTATATGGGATATGGTATGCGGTACTTTAGGTCGACCATGCCCAAAACTAGCTGGAGACGAACAGCGGACGACAGATGTAGGCTCTTCTACCCTGCCACCTCCTTGCATATACCTTATGCCCTCCACGATACCAAGCACCAGAAACAACCCTCACCCTCAACCACAAAAATTAGAAAATGTGGAGATTCTAAAAGCCTTTCACGATTGCTTCCTTGGCAAGGAGGAAGAAGTTAATTCAGTTTCGTTTGAAGTGGAGAATAGAGGGTCCGACTTAGTACGAAAAACTGCGGTTAAGAGAAATAGCGAGACACAAAAGGAGTCCGACTTTACAGCTATTCGGAGGTCATAGTATTTGATTTCACTACATTCTCTTCATTCTGAAGTGAGCCCGCTTTTGACTTTGGCCTGTCCGCATTTCATCAGCACCGCGATAGCCGCCCCTGCAGTGTTAGTCTTTCTCCGTCATCCTCGTTCGCCCAGTGATCCGTAAATGGAGCAGTTGCAAACTGATCAATCTGACAACTGCCGGTTTATGCAAAGCAAGTCTACACTCAATTGCTGAGGCCAGTTTCTCTGGCCTCAAAACTATAATAATAAATCGCCGAAATTCTATTATTAGTTGTCGAGGACGACTGATGAGTCAAGATCGGGAAAATAGTGTTACTCAACCCATGCCTGCGGCCAGAGTATTGTCTGTCTCGGTTAGGCTGTGGTCCACCCCTGCCTGTTGGGCATCGCGCCTCTCCACTTTTATTTACACCGTTTTGCACGACGGCTATCCGTTAACCGCCTGGCCATGGCTGAGTGTGGCATTGCCCATGCTTATTTTCATTGCGGGTGGCGCTTTGGGCGGTTTGGTGCTCGATCCCTCCCAGATTGCCCTGTTGTGGCTTAGCGGCTGCGTTTGCGCGGCTTTGGCCTGTTGGTCCAGTGCTTTGGCGCTCAGCTTTACGTTCGGTGTATTGGTGGCTTGGGGAGTCGTTGGTCATTTTAATGAATGGCCGTCGCTCATTAACGGCTACCGTTTACTGCTACTGGCGATGCTGGGCCCAACGACCGTTACCGCCTTCATCGGCGTGTTAAAAATCTGGCGACCAACACTCAGTGCTTGGTTGAGTTACGGCCTGTTATGGCTAGGCAATGTGGTGATGGCGCACTTGTACGTTGGTTTGTTGCTGGACTACCCCGAGGTTGCCGTTGTAGAAATTTTGCCGCCACAAGACCCGGTTATCGATCCCTATCGGCCCGCCTTTTTGTGGTTAACCGCATCGGCGAGTTTGGCGGCGAGTGGCCGAGTATTGTTGAATTGGTTGGCAGGTCGATGGGGCAACCAAGCGAATCTGGCGCTTTGCCAAACTCGTCTAGCCGATAACTCCCGCGAGGTTTGGCCTTTGGTAAAGCGTATCCAGCCGATTATTTCGGCAGTCGTTTTGGCTTCAGTGGTATTGGCCAGTGGCGCTGGGTTGATCGGCGCTGCGGTGGCAGTGTTGCTATTCACGGTATTTGGGCTGGTCAGAAAACCGGTAACACGCGGGCTCATGGCGCTGGCGGGCAAAATACGGCTTAACCGACCCTGGCTTGTGGCGCTGGCGATCATCTTGATTTGCGCGGCAATCGAAGGGATTTGCCAGTTGTTGGGCTCAACCAGTCAATCGCGCACATTATTACTCGGTGCGATTGGCGGAGTATTGGCCGCCTGGGTTCTCAAAAGGCGGACCGCATGAAAACGTTAGCCGCCGTTTTTGGCCTATGGCTTGTGCTGGCTCCTCTGGCTCTGGCCGATTTGGCGCGGACTCAATGGCCGTGGCCGTTACAGGACAAGGCCGAATCAGAAACCGGGGCCAAGTACTTTGTTTACAAAACACACGATCGCGGCGTGGCAGCATTTGCGCCACCGGGCGTTAAAGTCGGCGGTGTTCTCTACAAAACGCGCATTGGCATTAACCCTAAGCTCGCGGTAAATCAGTGCGGCGAGCAGCTGTGTTTACATGTGGGCTTGGGCGCTAGCCGAGTGGTGCCCAACGAACTTTATAAAAGCCGCAACGCCGGCCCTTTGGAATTCGATTACGTCTATACACTCAACGAGCTTTCCAAAGCTTACGCTTATCAGAGTATTGATCGCATAACCGCGCAATTTAGTGGCAGCTTTTGGGGTAGGCAGTCGGTGTCGATTAACAACAGCGGTCGCTTAACCATTCCCGAGCGGGTTACCCATTTGGAATCATTGCGTGTGCAGGGCGTATTTGGCAGCGGTCAACACGCTCAAAAGGTGGTGATCACCTTTTCCAACGCCGGCGTGCCGCCAGTGATCGAAGCGTTGGCGACCGTCGCCGGTGTGGCCGTTACCTTTGTGCTGCTGAGTTTACTCATCGACTTTATTCCCGTGGTGGGCACCGCCAAAGGCTTGCACGAGGCTTGGACTGGCAAAGATGCCATCACCGGCGAAGATTTGGCTTGGTATGAGCGGGTTTTGGGGGTGGTGCCCATTGCCGGTGGCGCGTTGGCTAGCCTTGTTGCCAGCCGGCGGGCGGCAAGGGCTTTGGCTGGAACCGGTAAGCACGTCGATGAGCTAGCAGAGGCCGCCGCCCGCTCCGGTGATGATGTCTCCGAGGCCATGGCCCGTTACGAGCAATCCCGGCGAGCAGCTTGTTTTACACCCGATACGCTGGTGTGGATGGGCGATGGACAACTGCGCCCCATCGAGGACATTCAAATCGGCGACAGCATTCGCTGTTTTGACGCAAACGGCGGAGTTAGCGAACAGCCGGTACTGCAAACCCATCGACGTGTGACCCGCGAACTGTATCGCTTACAAATTGCCAGCCAGCAGGGCACCATAGTGCTCAAGGTGACTCCGCGCCACCCCATTGCCACGCCGGCGGGTTTTGTCGCTGCCGAAGAGCTGGCATTGCAATCGATTATTACCTGTGGCTCGGGCGAGACTGCGCATCTTGTTGCCAAGCAACCCATTGCCTACACCGGCCCGGTTGTTAACTTAGAAATTGCCGAGCACCACCATTACTGGGTTACCGCGCTCGGGATTGTGGTACACAATTTATGCGAGGCGCAAAGCCAGCGAGATTTAGAGCGAATTCTCGGGGATGACGATAATTTTGAATTTGCCCACGACTGGGGCGACATCTTGGCCGACAGCCCCTCTCGTAAGGGGCGCAAGCGCCCTATATCCATGGGTGAGCCGGCTTACAGTAACGGCGAGTTTTTGGGCTTTGGTCGGGATTGGACGCGCAAAGAAAAATGTGATGCCTTAATGATCGATACACGCGGTTGGTACGCCGATGACGATTATTACCCTGCGGGCATGGCCAGGGAGCTAAAAAAGCAAATGGCTCGGGAAGCGCGAATGAATGCTTGGCGAACCTTCAAAGAAGAAATTGCCGCACGCGGCGGACTAACCTATCCCGATGTGGTGGGGAGAGAAGTTCGGGCGATTAGCAATGCCGACGGCAGCATTAGCCATCGCGCCGTAGATGTGGCTTACGAAATCAAAACACCTTCAAAGCACTCGCAAACCGTTTACGACTTTTTCAGCCACAAAGAAAATTTCTCCCGCAATGATTTTCTGCATCAAGTGGGTGGTCGGTTCGAGCATATGCCAGGTCAGATGCAACAGGACTTGATCATCGATCTTAGAAATATGAAGCAAACACCCGACGAGGCTTTAGCCGACTTGCGTCGCTTGGCCACGCCCGATGAAAATACCGAGGCGGCTATGCGGGTGTACGAAAATATGGGCGGCATTTATCGCAATGTACGATTTATCGTCAGTGGCGACAATGGTGCGCAGCTCACGGATTTAGCGACAATTTGGTAGTTTGTAAACTATGTATTTACGATTACAACCCTTACAAGGCGAAGATTTATCGTCCTCAGCCGATTTCGAATCGCTAGAGGCGGCCTGTGTTGAGGCCCCCACTGAATTGGCGATTCCCCAGTATTTATTACTCGCTTGGTGTTGCCCGGGCTATCGCCCGCTGGTTACCGGCGATGCTGAAAAGCTGGATTTGACAGCTATCGAGCAGACGCTGCTGATAAAAAGTTTGGGTGGATTGCACGAGCCAGAAGTGCATTTTAGCCAGGTGGTTGAGGCTGCTGAGGTCGTTAAATTGGCGCAGGCGCTGTTGTCGTTGGATCTGGGAGCCATTGCCGAAGGCGATTTGGCTGCGTTACTCGATCACTACGAAGAGCGAGAAAACGCCAGTGTACCTCTGGCCGAGCGGGCGGCCGAAGAGCTGGAGCAGGTCCAGTTTGCCTACGAATCGGCGGCGAGCAACAATCAAGCGATGTGGTTGTATACGGTCGATTAGGGTTTTGACGAGTCTTTTTAGCCGTCCGAATCGAAATCGTAATTCATTTGCGCGTGAGGTTCTTGCAGGTAGTAGCCTTGAATGTAATGCACACCAGCCTGCCAGAGTTTAGACAGCGCCGAGGCATTTTCTACAAACGGCACAATGGTGATTTTTTTCTCGGCGTGCAGGTCGCGCACGATATTGGTTAAGCCGTTGGAGTCGGGGTTTTCCTGCAGCTCTTTGGTGTAAGAACCATCTACCTTAATAAAATCGGCTTGCACGTGCTTGAGTGTGTTCATGGGGTTGAGCACACAGCCAAAATTAGTGATGGATACGGGTGTACCGTTGGCGCGCACGGCTTCGGTAAATTTTTGCGCTTTGCTAACGTGATCGGCCACGTCGCTTTCTTTAAGCTGGAATATCATCGCATCAACCGGTAAATCGGCAGCTTTCAAGGCAACTTTAAGCCACGACGGTAAGCTGGAGTCGTAAAACGAAGCCTGACTGAGGTTAACCAACAAACGCGTGTTATTACCGCGTGAGCGCTGCTCCGCCAATCGTTTTGCGGCTTCTAACACTACCCAGCGGTCCAGTTTGCCCAATGTGGTGAGGTCGTCGGCGTTGAGGAAGATTTCCTGGGTATTGATTTGCTGGCCGTTTTCATCCTGTACTCTCAGTAGCACTTCGTACTGTTCTTCGTCCGAGCCGCGCAGGCCAATAATCGGTTGGAACATCAAATGCAGCCGATCGTTTTTGATGGCATCCTGAATTTTGCTATCGACGGTTTGTTCTTGCTGCTCGTCTTCTTCGGGCAATTCGAATAGGTGGCAGCCGCCTTCGTTGCTGGGGTCTTGCTCGCACACGGCATCCACGGCTAAGCGCGCATGCTCGGTGATTTCATCGCTGTGGTCGATGGTTTCGGTAATGAGGCTAATACCGATTTGCAGGCGAATATTTACCGTCTTGGTTTTAACCTCGATGATTTGATCACCAATAAACGATGTCAGTGCTTCGGCTCGCTCCAGCGCTTTGGTGGCGGAAATGTTCGAGACCACCAAACCAAGCCGGCTCTCACTGAAGCGCCCCAAAAATTCGCCTTCGCCCAATTGCTTTTGAATACGCGCTGCTAAGTCTTTTACGGCTTGTTCGGCTAGGCGATAACCCAGTGTAGAAACCACACGCTTGTCGAAATCGGCAATGGTTAAGAGTAAGAACGCGTGGGATGAACCTTGGCTTGCACAGTCGTCCAGGCATTTTTCCAGTCGCTGATAGATGGCGGTGCGGTTGGGCAGGCCGGTACCTTGATCTCGCAATTTTTGCTGGGCGGAGTCTTCGGATTTTTTTTCCTGCTGGGCGACAGGGGCTTCTGGCTTATGATTGGCTTGTGGCGCAGGATTAACTGCAACGACGGGCAAGTTGGCAGCGCGCAGCAGCACGCAAGGTTCGTTATCGAAGGTATCCAGGCTTACATTGATCGTAACCTGAACTTCTTGCTCGTTGTGAGTAAGTAGGTGCAGATTAATGGTGTCGGGCGATACATCGTGGCTGCGTACACTGAATTTTTTTAAGCAGTTTTTAAATGCTCCCTGATCTTTATTGGCAACCAGGTCGATAAAGGGCATAACCGCTAAATCGTCCAGGTCGTCGTAACCCAAAAAGTCGGCCCAAGATTGGTTAACAAAAACGAACATACCGTCTTGTATGTAGGCAATGCCGTCGCGGGAGCTTTCGAGCAATTGCAGGGCATGTTGTTCCGCTTCCCGTCGTTTGCGGTCGGCGATGCGTCGGATTTGGCGCTGTTCGCGGTTTTTGTATTCACGTTCGATCACCAGCAGCAGATGCTGGTCGTCGTCGAGCATTACTACATCGCTGGCACCGCCACGGATGCCATCGATGACCGATTTGGAGTGATCGGACTCGGTGAGCACAATAACAGGAATGTCTTTATTGAGCCGGTTAATTTCCTTGATGGCGGTCGGTATGGGTAAGTTGCTGGTGTCTTCGTGACCCACCAGTAAATCCCAGGTTTGTTCCTGCAGCAGTTTAGAAAGCGCTTCGATGCTTTCGGCGTGTTGGGTACGCGCGGCCACGCCCGCGTTGCGTAGCATGCTGACCAGCCGTTCTACTTCCGAGCGGGAGTTGTTGAGAACCAGTAAACGGAGTGTTTCAGTTAAATTCATGAATTCGTCTGCGGCGATGGGCACTCAAGCCACAGAAAAAGTGTTTTTCTTGGGCTCATTAGCGATGTGGTTCCAATCCGATACTTGTTACACGTAATACTGGCTTGCGCCAGGTGCTAGGCCAGAGTTTTAGCAAGTTCTGGCTCATATCAAGCAACAATTTAGCCGTGGGCGATCTGGTAGCAGTGGGCAATCTAATAGTAGAAGGCCATCTGGGCGCAGTAATCTGACGGCCCGCCAAGAGTTTGATGCTTTCACCCTTAAATTATAAACCTAAATCGAATTAGCGCAGTTTCTAATATTAAACTCGGCGATTATACCTGCCGAGAGATGGCCGCGCTCGTTTCATTTTCAGGAGTGCAGCAAGCTATACCCTTAATTAGGCCGCGGGGTCCGGGACTTATTCAGTGCCAGATATCGGTCTAACAGGGTGTTCTAGTCGCTTGTTTTTCCATGAAATTTTAAATCGCTGGAATAACTGCGCGCAATAGTTTCAGAGTCTAACTAAAACGCTAAGGGTTTGTTAAGTCGCAACGCAGCATAACTGTTAATTGCGTCACGTCGCGTTACAGAGTTTTGTAACGGAAGTGGGTAAATGAGGGGGTAACCAACAATGATTGGCCCAATTGAATGCGTTGACTCTCGCCGCGCTTTTTGAGTGTGATGGGGTGTCGATCACTGAAGACTAGGCTCGGCGTTACGATACTTTCGGCAACGTTATCCACACTTTCTTTTATCAGTAGCACGCGCAAATAGTCGGAGTCGCGGCCTGAAGAGGTAATGGTGGCGGCGCCAAACGCTTCTATGCGATGGGCGATCACCTGCGCACCCAACTCGACGCCTCGCTTGTCGCTGCGCTTTAGCCAACGGATCACCGCCAGTTGCCAGTGGCGTTTGCCAGGCTCGCGAAAACCCAATAGCTCGCCGGTTTGTAAATGGGCGGGAATCACATCCTGACAACGCAGTTGAAAGCCTTTGGGGCCGGTATTCTGTGCCTGCATGGTGATTATTGCTACGTTGCCCGCCTCTTTAGGGCTGCTTGTCCAGTTGTTTTTACTGCCAATGGGCAGAGTATCTTGCGCAGAGCTGCCCAGTACAAACTCCTCGAAGTTGCCGCCTTTAATCAACTGGCTGTGAACACCTGTTAAGCCCAAGCACACTTCGTATTGCTCTTCGCATTGCGAGCGGGTGTTGCGCCGCTGCACGCGAGTGCCCCAGTGTTGCTGCAAGTGATTGCGTAAACCCGACGCCAAGTTGATACCGCTTCGCTCGTCGTTCTGATTGTCGAGATTGGTCAATAGTGTTTGAAAATCAAATACTAAGCCGTCTTTTTCCAGCTCTTCCTGAGTGAATGTATCTGTGTAATCGGGTTCGCGATCGGAACAGGACAGAACGGCAAACAACCCTTGTTGTGTTTCCTGATAGGAATCGAGCTTTAATTGCCGAGACCATTCCGGTAGCAGGTTGTAGAGGTTTTCGACCTCGGATGGGCGCAATTGCAGTGGTCGCGCGCTGGCCAAGGCTAAAATTCGCAAATACAGTTGATCGATGGTGCCCGACTGTTGGTTGTCCACCGGGTCTCGCACGAGTTTGGAGTGGAAATCTTTATCTCGACTGAAGTGATAAAACGTGTTGATCATTCTCCAGATACTGTTAGGGACCGGTGTGTAAAGGCGGTAATTACTCTTTAAAAGTAGCGCTAAGGCGTGCAGTGAGCGGTGGGTATACTTTGCGGCGAGGGTTGAATCGTTTTTATTTTCGGCCAAAGCGTTGATGGCGTTGCGGCAATAGGCGGCGGCTAAGTATTTCAACGATGCTTGGGCAATCGTGGCTATTTTCTTTTCCGCTTCGTTTAAATTGAGCGGATGGCGCGTCAGCGGCGTAGTAACACTGGCGACACTGCGCAAAATTAGGGGCCGAATGTGTTCGAGTATATCCGCTCGGTGGCTGGTTGAGAGCTTAACTTTAATCAGCTCGGGCAAGGCGTGATAGAGCTGGGTGCAGGTGGTGCCGTAATCGGTCACCGGCAGGGCGTCGAACCAAGCATTAACTCGTGCGGGTTTGTTGCTGCCACAAAAGCCCAGGCTACCCGATTCCTCCATTGGCAAGCCAAACGCAATGGCTAGGTCGCAGGGTTGATAGGAGGGCCGGTTAAATAGGTGTTTCAGCATAGGGCTTGGTGGCTTAAGTCGTCTAATGAAACGCTAAGATAGGTTGTAACTCAGCGGTTTCTTATCATATTTTACAGGTTGTTTCTGTGATCACCCTCGGACACTATCGCTGCAAAGTGCTTAATTTATACTCTAGTACAGCTTGGTCTGACTGAGGGCTTGAAAGATTAACGCAGTAAAACTAATCTCAGTAAAAACCCGCAGTTTCAGTAAAAGTGACCAAAAAACGTGCAGTAATCCGCTCTTTATTCCAAATTTGATGAATTTGGAGCATTGATAGTGGAGATGGTTTTGTTAAATCAGTAGTGCGCAATCCTCACGCATTGACCCAGGTCTTTGATGGCCGATGGGCAATTTCTCTTACTAGCCTGGGAACCAAGTAGCCAGGCAGTCCCGCCATTAGTGTTTGATGCAATTCTTTGGCCCGTTTTTCACTCACATCAAAATCCGCAGCACCTTGCACTGGGTCGAGCAGGTGCAGATAGTACGGCATCACGCCCATTTTAAATAGGTCTTCACTGAGGCGCATTAACGTATCTGCGCAATCGTTAACACCTTTCAAGAGTACCGTTTGATTAAGTAAGTGCACACCAACCTCTCGCAATCGCGCCATATGCTGGGCTAAGTGCGTGTCGAGTTCGTTGGGGTGGTTGCTGTGGATGACCATCACAGTTTGCAGCCGAGAGCTGGCCAGCAGGGCTAACAAGGGGGAATCGATGCGCTCGGGAATTACCACCGGCAACCGCGAATGAATGCGCAATCGGCTTAGGTGTTCAATGGCTTCTAATTGCTCAATCCAATTGGTTAGTTGGCGGTTACTTACTGCCAAAGGGTCGCCGCCGCTCAGTATGACTTCATTAATCGAAGGGTCATCTGCGATGTATTGCAGTACGCGTTGCAGGTTTGGCCCGCTCAAACGGTTGTCCTCGTAGCTAAAGTGGCGTCGAAAACAGTAGCGACAGTTCACGGCGCAGTGGCCGGCCGCCATAATCAGTACGCGACCGCGATATTTATGTACCAGGCCTGGCACTGGGTTGGATTCGGACTCGGCCAGTGGATCTAAGCCAAAGCCTGGGGTTGGCACCATCTCTCTAGCTGCGGGTAAAAACTGGCGTAGAATCGGGTCATTGACGTTGCCCTTTTCGATCTTGCCGAGCATAGCTCTCGGTAAACGCAGTCCAAAAGCGGCGTCTGCTTTCGGGCAAATGGCGCTGGGGGCAATGTCCAAAAGCTCTGCCAGCTCCGCCACATCGGTGATTAACTCCTGCAGCTGCTGTTGCCAAGTATTGGTCTGCTGAATGGCATCAGTTATCATGTCCACCTTTTTTACACCTGTCGATTATTTTGGGCGGCAATCATATCAGTCCACGAGCGATTTGATTGTGGAGCTTGCTGGCAGCCCAAAGGGTTACTTTTAAATAGAGGATTTTATGGCAAGTTTTTCTACCAATGATTTTCGCGGTGGCATGAAGGTTATGCTGGATGGTGATCCCTGTAATATCTTGGAAAACGAATACGTTAAACCGGGTAAAGGTCAGGCATTTAACCGCGTTAAACTGCGCAACTTAGCCACAGGTCGAGTTTTAGAGCGCACGTTTAAGTCCGGCGACAGCTTAGAGGCCGCGGACGTTGTCGATCAAGACATGGAATACCTCTATAACGATGGCGAATTCTGGCATTTTATGGATCCAGAATCGTTCGAACAACACGCCGCCGATGCCAAAGCCGTGGGTGACGCGGATAAATGGCTAAAAGAGCAAGATAAATGCATCGTGACCCTCTACAACGGTGCGCCTTTGGCGGTAACGCCACCCAATCACGTAGAGCTGGAAATTGTTGAAACCGACCCGGGCCTAAAAGGTGATACCGCCCAAGGTGGCACCAAGCCGGCGACTTTATCCACCGGTGCCGTGGTGAAAGTCCCCTTGTTTATGTCCACAGGCGAAGTGGTGCGTGTGGATACGCGTACCGGCGAATACCTGGGTCGCGCCAGCAAATAATTGTTGTTCTCTCGCGCACTCATACTCCCGAGCGTTAGCAACTGATGACGCAGCACAACTGGCAACCGCTGGCCGAATTACCCGTGCTGCAGTTTCGGGCGCGGGCCCTGCAAAAAGTGCGCGATTTTTTTCGCGAGCGCGAGGTGATGGAAGTGGAGGTACCGGTTTTGGGCCGCCACACCGTCACCGATCCGAATTTAGAGGCTATTGCCGCACAATTGAGTGCCACAGCCTGCTCTAAAACCGGCTACCTACAAACTTCTCCCGAATACTTTATGAAGCGCCTTTTGGCTGCCGGCAGCGGCTCTATTTTTTACCTGGGCAAAGCGTTTCGACAGGATGAATCCGGTAGCCGCCACCAGCCCGAATTCACTATGCTCGAGTGGTACCGCTTGGGGTTTAACGATCAGGATTTAATTGCCGAAACACTAGCACTGTTCGAGGTCTTGTTGCCCAATCGCAGTGTGCGACGAGTGACCTACCGACGCTTATTTGAAGACGCGTTTGGCGAAAACCCCCACACCATTTCTCAGCAGCAGCTGTCCATCTTGGCCACGAAACACTGCCAACCGGCGTTTCGCGATGCTGATCGCAACACTTGGTTGGATTTGTTGTTTAGCCATTGCATTGAGCCTAAGTTGCAAGGATTGGTGGTGGTAGAGGAGTTTCCCGCCAGCCAAAGTGCGCTGGCGAAAACCGTGACCACTACCGACGGCGATTGGGTGGCAAAACGCTTTGAGTTTTACGTGGATGGCTTGGAGCTGGGTAACGGCTATTGGGAGCTAACCGATGCCGAAGAGTTGCGGCAACGGTTTTTATTGGACCAGACCTTGCGCCGCGAGCAAGGTAAAGCCGTGCCCACTATCGACGAAGACTTTTTAGCGGCCATGGCCGAGAACATGCCGGAGTGTGCCGGCATAGCCGTTGGCTTTGATCGCGTGCTTATGGCCGCCCTGGGGGCGGAGACACTTCAGCAAACTTTGGCCTTTGCGCCTTTTTCGCAATAACCGGTCTCGCAATAGCCGGTGTCTCTTAAGCTGGCTAGAGTTTGCAGTATTTTTGATTAAAGTCTGATCACTCTGTGAGCGTTGGCTTATCATAGAACTCACTGGCGGCAGCTCAATGGCCGAAAGCTCAATATTAATCATGGCTGTTACTCAATCATGAAGCCTAAAGCCCCCTCCCCAACAACTCCAGGCGAATTAATTGCCCCATGCGGCATGAATTGTGCGCTGTGCAGCCGTTACTTGGCTTACGTGCATCACCTCAATCGCAGCCAGTGTGCGGGTTGCCGGCCCAGTAACAAACACTGTACTTATCTGTTTGCGAAATGCTCAGGCCTAAACGCTAATCGAGCCGGCAACGCCGATGCGCCTTTTTGTGGCGAGTGCGAGCTATATCCCTGTGCGCAAATCGAGTGCATGGATAAGCGCTATCGCAGCCAGTACGGTATGAGTATCAAAGAGACTATGAACGTTATTGTCAGTGACGGACCCGAGGCGCTGGCGCAACGGCATGCGCAGCAATTTGCCTGCCCGAAGTGCGGTGACGTGATTTCCATCCACAATCGACGCTGTTTTCGCTGCGAGTCGATTACTCGCTTGGTCGAAAAGCAGGGTTAGGCGACTAACCCACACCCAACTTCGATTGTTTGCATTGCAGTAAATGGCACATGGCCTCGGCGGGGTTATCGGCGTTGGCTTCTCCCAAATCAATTGCCGGTACACCGGCGACGACACGATGCGGTGCCACGGGCTTTAGCACCACACTGCTGGCACCCACCAAGGCGCCTTCGCCAATTTCGATATTGCCCAAAATTTTAGCGCCGGCTCCCAAAAGCACCCGGCGGCGAATTTTGGGGTGGCGGTCGCCGCTGGTTTTGCCTGTTCCGCCAAGTGTTACCGATTGCATGATCGATACGTCGTCTTCAACAACTGCCGTCTCGCCAATAACGATGCCGGTGGCATGATCGAGCATAATGCCTTTGCCGATTTGCGCGGCGGGATGAATATCCACCGAAAACACCACGGAAATGCGATTTTGCAAAAACAGCGCAAAAGCTTTGCGATCGCTCTGCCACAACCAATGGGCCACACGAAACGCTTGCAGGGCGTGGAAACCTTTGTAGTACAAAAAGGGCACCGACAATTGCTGGCAGGCCGAATCGCGAGCCATTGTTGCGTGCAAATCGGCCACTGCGGATTCCACAATGCTCTCGTCGGCGGCAAAGGCCTCTTCGATGACTTCGCGAATCAATAGCGATGACGCCGTGGCGCTGTCCAGCTTGGTCGCTAACAAATAACTGAGCGCGGCCATGGGCGTGTTGTGATTGAGGATAGTGGCGTGCAGATAACTGGCGAGAATCGGCTCTTGGGCAGCTTGCACTGCGGTCTCTTCGCGGATGGTTTGCCAAGTGGAGTGGATCACAATCAGGCCCCTACAAATCCCGTGGAAGGCACGTTGGCGGGAATCAAAAACCGCGCGGCCTTGCAAATACATGACGGAGCATTATCCGCGTAAATTCGGGCAATGCCAACCATCCAAAAACAACAGATTCCACAAAAATGAGTGCTTAAATGAAATTATCCTATGTAAAAATGCACAATGTCGCTTAAAACAATTCCAGGGGCGGTTCCTGTAAGGCCGCCAATTGCTCGCGTAATTCCAAAATGTGCTCGGCCCAATAGCGCTCGGTATTAAACCAGGGAAAGCTCATGGGAAAGGCCGGGTCCTGCCAGCGCCGAGCCAGCCAGGCGGCGTAGTGCATAATGCGCCACGTGCGCAGGCACTCGATAAGATTAAGCTCAGCAAAATTGAACGAGGCAAACTGTTGATAACCCTCCAGAACTTCGCTCAATTGGGCAATTTGCTGGGGCCTGTCGCCCGACAGCAGCATCCACAAATCCTGTACCGCCGGCCCACTGCGAGCGTCGTCTAAATCGACAAAAAAGGCGCTGTCGTCGCGCCACAAAATATTCCCGGGGTGGCAATCGCCATGCAGGCGCAAGCTGGTGCAATCCACCGACTGCCAGATGGTTTCGGTGACGCGAATTAAATCGTCCGTAAGGGTTTGATAGGCCTCCAGCAACTGTGCGGGAATAAAATTTTGCTCAAGCAAAAACTGCTGTGGAGTTTGGGCAAAGTCCTGGGCGCAAAAGGCGGGACGGTGGGCGAAAGGCTGGGCTCTGCCGCAGTTGTGCAGCCGCCCCAGCAATCGGCCAATGATCAAAAGGTGGTCAAAATTATCCAGCTCTGGCGCGCGGCCACCTCGGCGAGTGAATATCGCGAAATCAAAACCTTCAAAGTGATGCAGAGTGTCGCCCTGGTTGTTGACGATGGGCGGCACTACCGGAATTTCCAGATCGTGTAATTCCTGGGAAAAACTGTGTTCCTCAAGAATTTGCGCACGGCTCCAGCGCTCGGGGCGGTAAAATTTAACAATGACCGGTGTGGCGTCTTCGATACCCACTTGGTAGACGCGGTTTTCGTAGCTGTTGAGCGCTAAAATACGCGCATCACTCATCCAGCCGAGGGATTCAACGGCATTGATAACAACATCGGGAGTCAGTTTGGAATAGGGGTGTTGATCGGTTTCCATAATAAATCCCGTGGTGTTTGTGCGGCTTCCCATCGAGCTTATATAGCTCAAGGGGCCAATGGCCGCAGTCTACTCGCCTCGCTAATTGAGTGCCAGTCGGGATTAACATTTAGGCGCCAATCGAATCGTTAAAGTGGTTTAACGCATTA
>CAYFFE010000029.1:0-34231 GCA_964342265.1 uncultured Cellvibrionaceae bacterium
CACCCGGCTATAGCTAGAGTCCGAAATAACCTGGGTTTTGCCTATGAATCGTTAGGCCAATACGAGCGAGCGATCGGCTACTATGAACAGGCCCTAGCCAGTGATTTGAAGACCTATGGCGAGGATCACCCGCTGGTTGCTATACGTCGCAATAACCTGGGTTCGGCCTATAACTCGTTAGGCCAATACGAGCGGGCGATCAGCTACCATGAGCAGGCCCTAGTCAGTGATTTGAAGACCTATGGCGAGAATCACCCAGATGTGGCTATCGACCGAAGTAACCTGGGTTTGGCCTATAACTCGTTAGGCCAATACGAGCGGGCGATCGGCTACTATGAGCAGGCATTAGCCACTTTTGAGTCTGTTCTTGGTGAGGATCACCCGAATGTGGCTACACTGCGAAATAACCTGGGTGGGGCCTATGATTCGTTAGGCCAATACGAGCGAGCGATCGGCTACTATGAGCAGGCATTGGCCACGCTTGAGTCTTTGCTTGGCAAGGATCACCCCTATACAAAAGCAGCTAAAAATAACCTGGAATCGGCCAGAGTAAAATCGCGCGATTAGTTGATAAATATTTAAATCGAACACTAATTCTCTAAATCGAAAGTAATAACAGCCTCTTAAAAATAAACTGCATTTGAACACTTTAAAAATCATTTGTGTTTACTAAAGGATTTTTATTTAAACTGAATAGCTGCTGCCAGGCGTTTGGTCTAAACACATTTTAAAGTCAATTAACCTTTATATTTACGCAGTTTCAGATAATAAATAGCCGGTGGTCGACTATTTTAAAAGCTACCCCCAAACCGTTCCAAAACTTCCCCATCATCACACCGAAAAACATACCCCCAATCCGCCGATAATTTCTGGCAATTTTCGCGAAAGGATGCAATGGCATCTTTCGGCTCGGCACTGCCAATAAAGGTCGTGGTTACGCCGTCGGCGTAGATGATAAATACGTAGTTTATAAACATGGTTTATTGGCTCGGTTGGGTGGGGGAGGGCTGCTCTTTTTGCGAGATGGCCAGTACTAGCTTTTTTAAATCTTGAATTTCGCTGTGCAAATCGTTGATGGTGGGTTCGCCGGCTTCTTCGGCTTCTTTTTTGGCTACTCGTTTGTGTTCGTCTTCCAGTACATTAACCACAATGCCAATTACCATGTTTAAAAACGCAAACGCGGTAAAGAAGATAAAGCTCATGTAGTAAATCCAACTGAATGGATAAGACTCCATAGTCTCGTACATGACGTCGGTCCAGTCTTCAAAGGTCATTACCCTAAATAGGGTTAGCAGGCTAATGGCGATGTCGCCCCAAAGGGTTGGGTTGATGCTGGCAAAAAAAGTAGTGCCCACGGCGGCGTAGATGTAAAAAATAATAAACATCATGAGCATTACGTAGCCGAGTTGGGGCAGTGCTTGCAGTAGCGAATTGAGTAACATGCGCAGCTCAGGAATGATGGATACCATCCGCAAAACGCGAAATATTCTTACCAAACGGCCGATGATGGCCACTTCGCTGTCGTCTACGGGTACCAGGCTCATTACCACGATGAGCGAATCAAAAACATTCCAGCCACTGCGGAAAAATTGCTTTTTGTTGGGCTCGCCCAAAAAGCGAATGGTAATTTCTACCAAAAAAAACAATGTAATGGCCCAGTCCATAATCACCACGGCTTGCAATAGCAGTGGCGGTAGGGCGAAGGTTTTTACTCCAATAACCAGTGCCGAAAATACAATGATTGAAATAACAAATAATTCGAAGGCTTTGTTGGATCGCAAACGGTAAAAAGCGCTTTGAAATTTTGAAAACTGCTTAGCATCCATCGATTACATCTCTTTAACACGGTCTGTAGGGGAGTTTTAAAAAGCTTGGGTAGCTTAAAAATAAGCTCTTAAAAAAATACTTGTGTAATCCCGTTACTCAACGGCCAGGGGCGAGGGGAGTTTGATTTTTATGATTTCCGTACGGTCGATGTCGTCCGCTCGGCCACGCGAAAACGGGTAGTTGTTGTCGTTGGCGATGAGTAGGGTGTGTGCGTCAACAATGAGTATGTCTTCTATCGTTACGTAAGGAAAATCAAATTGGGTGTAGCCGTCGTTGTTGAGGTCGTGTGGGTCGGCAATGTTGAGCAAATCCACCAGTTCTTCTTTTTTAACGGTGCCGTCGGCATCCTGTTGGCTTATATCTAGCCAAAACACTTTTTTAAATTGCGCTTTAGCGCCCTCAAAGTGATCGCGCTCGATGACTAAAAATTGGGTATCGTTAATGGCCACAAAATCACCAATGGGGTTGCGGTTTATTGTGGGATAAAAACCAATAAATTTTTCGTATTGCGATGATTCGGTAGAAAATTGATAAATGCGCAAGCGGTTTTTGGGGTCGCCGGCAACGCCGCCTTCTAACAGCGGGTACAAGGTTTTTCGATCGGGGCTAATAGCCATGCCTTCAAAACCTTTGGAGCGGCCTAAGTTTTCTGAACCTTGGAGCTCTGGGTTATCCGGGGAGACTACAAAGTTTTGGCGATCCAGCTTGCCGTTTACAACTTGCGGTGTGGCGATGGGTGGCTCTAATAAAACACCTTGGTTGTTAAAGTGCAGCATATAGGGGCCAAACTCGTCGCCAATCCAGTAGTCGCCGCGGTTATCGATGGCGAAAGATTCCACATCAAAGTCGGCACCGGTTAATGCTCGCTCGGTGCTGTTGGCGTTTACCAGGGTAAAAGGCACGTGGCGATTGGGGTCGGATAATTCCACAAACCCGACAACTTCCGCCGCTTGGGCACTGTTAAAGTGGGGTTTGATTTCGTAAATTCTCAGCCGATAATCGGCGGAGTTCTTTTTAGAGCCAAAACCGTTATCGGATAAAAACAGCAGTGTTTCGGGCGAGTTGGGGTTGCGTTGCACGCCGCTAAAGCCCTGCACTGGTTGGCCGGGGAAAGGGCCCTGGCGGTCGTTGGCGCTAATGGGCTCGCCTTTACCGTTGTTGTTACCAGAGGCGGGGCCCGAGGCAAAAGTATCGGCCGGCAGTTGGCTGTAGGCCACCAGGGTGGGCGCGGTAACCGACGCCTCCTTGCCAGATTCGGCCTGATTGGAGGGTAGGGTTTGGCAGCCGGGTAAAAAAATCGCGATAACAACCACGACTTGCAGCAGGCTCTGTAATCGAGCGAGTTTTAGCATGTTAACTCCAATGGCGTTGGTCTTTTTAGCGGGCTTTTATGGTAGCCTCTGGTGCTTATTGGGCTTGGTGTCTGGCTCGGCATGTTAGTTCATCTGTGTGACGATTTGCTATTGCTTTTTGCTCCTGAGCCTGTCGACCGTACTGTAGGGTTTTGGCCTACACGTTTTGAGTTTGCCGCTAAACAATAATCAAAAACTCCAAAAACAATCTACGAGTGCTAGGGGAACAAGGGAATGGATATTAATCGGCTGGATGGCGAAATGCAGGCGGCTTATCAGCGCATTCCGAGCTTTACCGTTAACAATGCGCTGGTGCGCTACTGGCTGCGATTTAAAGAGCGTCGGCAAAAAGTGGTGTTGCCGGCGGTTTCTGGTTTAAGCATACGAGATGTTCAGCACAAACACATTACGCTTAGGCTGTATGAGCCACAGCAACGATCGAGTCAGGGCGCGGTGCTGTGGGCTCACGGCGGTGGTTATTTGTTTGGCAGCCTCGCCATGACCGATTTACAGTGCATTCAAATCGCCAAAAAGCTGGGTGTGCTGGTGGTGTCGGTGGATTATCGCCTGGCACCCAAGCACCCATTCCCAGCCGCCCACAACGATTGCAGGGATGCATGGCAGTATTTAGTGGCTAACGCCGCCGAATGGGCAATTGATCCACAGTTAATCGCGCTAGTCGGGCAGAGTGCCGGTGGCGGATTAATGGCAGGGCTGGCACTGCGCTTGCTGGATAGCCATCAGCCTTTGCCCGTTGCCCAGGTTTTAATTTACCCCATGTTAGACGATCGAACCGGTGCCAATCGCGACTTTGATCGAGAGCGCCATTTTTTGTGGAACAACCCAAGCAATCGCGCTGCTTGGGGTTGGTATTTAAACCAAAAAGCCGGCAGCGACTCCGTGCCCGATTACGCGGTGCCCGCCCGACATGCGCAGGTCGCGGGATTGCCCCCCACCTGGATTGGCATTGGCGAGCTGGATTTGTTTTACGATGAAGACTGCCGGTACGCACAAAAACTCAAAGACGCGGGCGTGGAGTGCGAGCTACTCACCATTCCCGGTGCGCCACACGGCTTTGATGTAATCGCCTACGGAGCGGCGGCCAGCAAGCGTTGGGTTGATTCTTACCTGGGGTTTTTGGCCAGTAAACTTGCCTAGGGCCTGCGGCTCAGTAATGGATAAAGCCTGTGACCCAGTATTGGATAGGACCTGCGGCCCAGTAATAGTGCGGGGGTTGGAGAATTTGAGGGGCGCAAAACCGCCGTAGAATAGAAGGTTTTTAGTACTACCTTGTTCAGTGCAATCTTGCTGATTGCTTCATCAGAAATCTAAATAAATTTTTAACAACATCAGGCATGCAGTCAAAATAAAAAATAACGATAAATAATAAACGACACCCACAAACGTACCTCTAGCCGGAATCCCGAACGCAGAAATCCGCTTAGCGTCATCTTTATAGCCGCTGCAAATTCGATAATACATAACGGCGTAATATGTTGAGTAAGCAGGGAAAATGGTCAGTAACACGAGCCTCCCGTAGTCTTTTCCAAACAATATCAACACGGCAAAAAGTAGGCATACGCAGGCTAAGAACCCGTAAGCGCTGTATCGAACGATTGATTCTCGAGTTTTATCATGCACGCTTTAAAACTCTCGACTGCTTTACAACGTAACTCGGAGCCATAAAAAAAAGCCCCGGGATTTCCGGGGCTTTTAATGAATTGCGCTTAAAAACTGAGGTTAAAACGATTGAGGAAGAAAAATCGTACCCAAGTTAAGCAATTGTGTTTCACCACTGTTGTCGTCGACGCCGTCGTTGTCGTTAACAATCCATACATCGCCATTGTTGGTAAGGGCTAGACCTTCAACTTTTTCTGGAATTTGGCCATTAGGTTGCGCCAAATCACCGATTAGATCGCGAACCAACAATTTACCCAACTCTCCAGTGAACGGATCGACATCGCCGAACACATCAATCAAATAAATGCGTTTAATGGCTGCGTCTGGACCACCTTGGTTGTCGCGCTCAAGTATCAAGAACTGACCACCGCCTAACGCTGCGATGTCGGACAAACCAACCCAGCCGCCGTTCGGTGATTCCACGGCATCCAGTGGGTAGAAGAAGAACTGCCAAGGGTCAGCTTCAGCCGTAGGGTCGTAAGCACCGATGCGAACCATGTCTTCGCCATCCCACTCGCGTTGGAAAGTCACATAGACAATACCATCGCTGTCGACGGCAACGCCTTCGAAACCAAAGCGACGCTGAACTGCATTAAGGTCTGCTGGCAATGTGGCAACGTTTTCGATAACGCCGTTAGCATCAGTTTTGATTAGGAAGTTCAGGCTATTAACAGGACGACCTGAATCACCCACGGTACCGGAACCTTCGGAAACAACCCAAAAACCACCGTCATTGGCAACAGCAACGCCTTCGGGATCGATGTTTACTGTGTTGTCGTCGTTAATCAATGCGGCCAAGTCGGCTTCATCGAATACATCAACGCGGCTGGCGTCGTCATCGTCAACGGAAGCATCGTCCAATACTACTGTGTCGATAGCGGCAAACACGCCGTTGGTATCAACAATATTGATTTCTTCAGCCAATAGAGCAGGGGTGTGGCTGATGTCTAGCTTGAAGATACGGTTGCGGTTGTAGAAGCTGTCTTCAACGGCGTACAACACGTTGGGGTTGAGGAGATCTTCGGCCAAACCGGACATTGCGCCCCAGGGAATTGGCGTGCCGTCTAAACGCTCGGTTGAGTGAATGGTTGGGTACTGAGGCTGAGCCGTTGCATAACGATAAACATTGATGCCACCGCGGAATGCGCCACGATCGTCTTCCTCGCTCGCAGCAACCAATAAGTTGCGCGAAGGAATGGCTAGAACACCTTCTGGCTCGGTAACGGCTGGCAAGGCTTGTTTGAAAACAGGGTTGGCGAAGTCGGCCACATCGTACACGAAGATCAAGCTGGAGCGCTCGGAGTTGACGAATAGGAAGCGTTCGTTACCGAATACACCAAACTCGGCGTTTTCGGGCTCGTTACCGGCGTCGTCTGCGCGTTCGTCTGGGAAGTGACCAAAGCGAGTGGCCAAGTGATCAAGCTGATTACCCGCTTCGAATACAACATCACCGTTGGTATTGAATACGGTAAAGCTGCGACCGCCGTCTTCTGGTGCCAAGTCGCGACCATCACGTGTGTCTAGATCGCCTTCGTTGGCGGTAACAAATAATTCAGAAGAAAGCCAAGTTACGCCATCTGGCTGACGAAGCAAACCAGTTGCGGATTCGGTTAGAGAAATAACGCCGTCGTTGTCGTTATCGATCTGCTCCAAATCTACGCTGCCAACGCTAAAGCTGTTAACAATAGGCGCTTCTGTGTTGGCTAGATCAACCAAAACGATGGCGTTGTTTTCTTGCAAAGTCACAACCGCGATATCGTCGTCGTTGATGTCAACGTATTCTGGCTCAGGGTCGCCAGGGAATTCCACGCCGTCTAGGCCGGTTAAATCAACTGTGCGTGTGGTCCACTCAGTGGGTTCACCTGTTAGGTCGACAACGACCAAGAATCCAGCCGGTGCTTGTGGCGGGAAGCCATCGCCAAGGTCTTCATCGCGCTCATTTTCGATGACTACCACCGCGTAGTTACCAGATGGGCTAACAGCTACGGAATCGGGTTGTCCGCCAAGATCTAGGCTGGCAACGATGGATTGGGTTGCGATATCAACAACTTCTAGGCTGCCGGAAGTATTGATGAAATCTGCAGAGGTGTTTACGCCTGCTAGTGCGTAATCGCCAGCTACCGCAACAGAGGTTGGTTCACCGCTTAGGGGTAAAAGTCCGTTACCCACTGGGTTCGAAGGGTTGGTGATGTCGATAAAACCCAATGCACCAAATTCCGCTTCAGGATCGTCGATTTCAACGGCACCGGTGTAGATTAGAGTCATACCATCGGTGCTGGCTGCAACGATTTCGGCGGCAGCTTCGTTGTCTTCGAAGCAACCGATTTCTTCCTGATCACACGCTGCAAAGGTTGCGATGCGATTGAAGTTGCGGTTAAAGGTATCTGCCGGTGTGCTGCCACAGACGAAAGAAGTTTCGATGTCGCCATCTTCAGCGGTTAAAGCGCCATCGTTATTGGTGTCTAGACCGCTATCAATTTGAATGCCGCCGTAAAAACAAGCTTCGCTTCCGCGTGGCAGAGAGGTTTGAATAACCAAGCTGTTAACGCCGTTGCTGCCGTCAGAACCCGGGGCTCCGTCCATGCCAGGAGCTCCGTTTGAGCCATCTACACCATCAACGCCATTGGTACCATTGCGACCATCGTCGCCGTCACATGCAGCAAGCATCAGCGCAGTAATGGCCGCTGCTAAAAATCCAGGTTTAAAACCCATTTTTGTCTCCCTTTATTTACATTTTATGTGGATATTCCACATGACAATTCCTCGGGAGCATTCTCTGTTGGGGAAGTGAAGTTCGTATTACAAAAAAATGGTGTTGTATAAAAAATAAAATTTATGAAAATGGAGTTTGTTGATTTTGCGAGCTTTTAGGTTGAGCAAGCGTTCATCCGCAGCTTTTATTTACCGCTAAATCTACTCTTTTATTGATTGGTCGGTTAAGTAAGGACGTGGCGCGAAAGAGATTCGACGTAAAAAACAAAAGAAGCCTAAGACTAACACTAGGATGAGTTAATCAGAGGCCTCACAAAAAAATAGGCTGCGCGTAATCTTTGATGCAAATAGGGTGCTTGCGAAAATGGTCGTTTACAAAAAACGTTTACAAAATGACCTTAACTAAAAAGGCATTATGCTGTGTTTTTTTCCGATTTTCAGGTAAATCACTTGTGCCGCTGGGCAAAGTAATTCAATGTTTTGCGCAGGCCAATGTTGCTGCAACTCTATAAGTATTGTTTTAGGCATTGGCCAATGGCAGCGGAAATTCAAAGCACGCGCCTTCGTTGGGTTTGGAAACCACTTTAATTTTGCTGTTGTGCAATTCCAAAATTCGTTTAACGATGGCCAGTCCCAGGCCAGTACCGCCCTGTGGTGCATGGCTGGCTTCGTTAGCACTGCGGTAATAACGATCGAAAATATACGGCAGTTCTTCCTGACAAATACCAACGCCCGAATCTTGCAGTGATACGTACACGTTATCGTGATTGGTAGAGAGATTAACGCACACCGAGCCGCCCTCGGGAGTGTGGCGCAAGGCGTTGTCGATAAGGTTTTGAAAAACCCGTTCGATTAATCCTAAATCACCCAAAACCATAATGTGGTCGTGGTCTTGCTCGATGGCCAAGCGAATATTTTTTTGCTCCGCGCGAATGGCAAATTCCAGCATGATGTCGTTAATCAATTCGGCAAGTGGGAAAGGGGCTTTTTCCACATTAACGCTGCGGCTTTCGAGCTTGGATAGCTCAAACAGCGCGCTGATAAGTTTACCTAAGCGTTTACTGTGCTTGAGCGCAATTTTTAAGTAATTTTCTTGTTGTTTTTCGTCTAGCTGATGCAGCTTTAACAGTGTGGTTTCGATGTAGCCTTGAATACTCGACAGCGGCGTGCGCAAATCGTGGGAAATATTAGAAATTAACTCGCGCCGCAAATGCTCGCTTTGTTGCATTTCATTAAATTGGCCTTTAATGCGTTCTTGCATTAATTCGAATGAGGCCTCCAGCGCTTTGACTTCGTTGGCTGGCAATTTGGCGTCGGTGGTCAGCGCTTGCTGTTCTTCGCTAAAGAAAGTGCGGGTTTTGTCGGTGAGCTGTTTCAGTGGTTTGGTGATGCGGCTAAAGCCCAAATACAAACCAGTGCACAACACCAACACCAGGGCAATAATCGCCACCAATGTGACTCGGGTAATGTAGCTGGTGCCCAATTGCGCGGCCAGAGATTGGAACAGTTGGCTGGATAACACTACATACAAGTATCCGTTTTTCTCGCCATCAATAACGATTTCGGATACCGAAAAAATACATTTCTCGTCAGGTTGGCGCGGATCACTGCCGTAAATAGGACCTTTTTTACTGCCATTTAACGAACGCTCGATGGGGGCTAAATCCACGTGGTCGAGCACTACGTCGTCGGATTGTAATGCGTGGCCCAAAATTTTGCCGTTGGTGTCGAGCAAATACACTTCCACCAGTGGGTTAATCATCATGGTGTGCATGGCGGTATCGGTGAGCACTTTTTCGCGCACCTGACCGCTCTCGTCGAACAATGGCTCTTGATGGTGGGTAATATAATTGGCCAGATCCCGGTTGAGGGATTGTGTTACTTCGGCGTGGTACTGATTGCTGCTCCAAACACTCACAGCAACAATGGCGGAGCTTGCCGCCAGCGTAAAAGCCACCAGCAATATGGATAATCTTCCGTAAATAGGCATAAGTTTTAGTCCCTTAAAAGGATCTATTCACTAACGTCAAAGCGGTAACCCACGCCCCAAAGCGTATGCACGTACTTGGGGTGAGCGGGGTCTGGCTCGATTTTGCCACGCAGGCGATTGATGTGTGAGTTTACCGTATGCTCGTAGCCTTCGTGGCCGTAACCCCACACTTCCTGTAATAATTCCAAGCGCGTAAACGCGCGGCCCGGGTGAGAGGCAAAAAACCAGAGTAAATCGAATTCTTTCGCGGTAAGCTCCACGGATTTGCCGGCAACGGAAACATTGCGACGGGTTTTATCCAAAATTAAATCGCCGCGTACTAACACATCCTGGGATTCTTGCTTAACTTCGCTCATCATATTCACCCGGCGCAGTAGGGCTTTAATGCGCGCGGTTAATTCCAGAATACTAAAAGGTTTGGTTAAATAGTCGTCGGCACCGAGTTCCAATCCCAGTACTCGGTCGAGTTCGGTATCGCGCGAGGTGAGCATTAAAATAGGCACGTAGTTGTAGTTACTGCGCAGTTGGCGGCAGATTTCCAGGCCGTCCAGTTTGGGCAATTGCAAATCGAGGATGATTAAATCCCAGTTTTGCGCGACGGCTTGTTTGAGACCTTCCACACCATCGTAGGCGGCTTCGACAGCCACTGTGTCGGATTGCAAATGCAGTTGAATTAAATCGGCAATGTCCTTTTCGTCTTCGATAACCAGATAACGCTGTTCGACGGATTGCTTCTCGCTCGGCGTTTCGGACTGTTGGTTGGGATGAATCACCATAGTTTTCCCTGTGTCTATCTGCTGGCAAGCTCGCGCCTGGAGTTTGCGTGGATGTATCCGTGAGGTGTCTTGTACCAAATGTACTGGCGAATTACTAATACTTTGGATGACGCATTAAAAGTGGCCCACACTATGATTTCTATAATTTACTTAGGACTAACTTTACAAAAGTAAGTGTTCTTTAAAGGTTCACAAAACTATAACTTTTGGGGCGTCCTGGAATATTCCCCAGTAGTCATGGGCTTATTACGGCATTTCATCAACTATCGAGATTACATTTTATGGAAGAAGTCATAGAACGCTTGCGCCAAGCTAACGAGCCCGTTCCCGTGCCGCTAGAGCTGCCTACGTTTGATCAATTCGTTGCCGTTCAAGAGGCGATGTTGATTCATATCCCCGACGATTACCGGGACTTTTTGTTTCAGGTCAGCGATGTAGTCTACGGTCATTTGGAGCCCGCCACCATCGCCGATGACAGCCTGCACACTTATTTGCCCGATATGGCCGCTCGCGCTTGGTCGCAAGGCGTGGAACGCCATTTATTACCCATTTGCGAATGGCGTGATGGCTATTATGTTATCGACGAGCAGGGCGAGGTGTTTTTATGGCCGGAGCAAGAGGATCAACATTGGTCTTCCATTTGGTCTTGGGTGAGCCAAGTTTGGTTGGAAGAGTAAGCGTTTATCAATATTTAACGCATTCGCGCCGATAAAAATTGATTATTTCCGGCTTAAGTCCCAATAAATCGGTGAATTGTTAGCTCAATAATCGCCTCGGTGGTAAAATCTCCGGTCCAAAAAATTGCAGAGAAGAGAGTTTTACAATGCGCGTAGGTTTTGTCGGTTGGCGTGGAATGGTTGGTTCGGTGCTCATGGAGCGGATGTTGGCAGAAAATGATTTTGCCGATATCGAGCCAATTTTCTTTACCACTTCGAATGTGGGCGGCCAAGCACCGACGATTGGCAAAGAAGTGCCATCGCTGCAAGATGCCAAAGATATCGACAGTTTGCGGCCGATGGATGCGATTATTTCCTGTCAGGGTGGCGATTACACCAAGCAAATTTACCCCCAGTTGCGCGCTTCTGGTTGGCAGGGCTACTGGATTGATGCCGCCTCGGCACTGCGTATGGCCGATGATGCAGTTATTGTGCTCGACCCGGTTAACCGCGATGTGATCGATAAAAATTTGGCCGCCGGCACCAAGAACTTTATTGGCGGTAACTGCACTGTAAGCTTAATGCTCATGGGGCTTGGTGGATTATTTAAAGAAGGTTTGGTGGAATGGGCCAGCGCCATGACCTACCAAGCCGCCAGCGGCTCTGGCGCGCAAAATATGCGCGAATTAATTGCCCAAATGGGCGCGTTGCATCAGTCGGTCGCCGCAGAGTTGGCCGATCCGGCTTCGGCGATTTTAACCATTGATAAAACCATTGCCGAGACCATGCGCAGCAGTGATTTTCCGGCTGAGCAGTTCGGTTTTCCTTTAGCTGGTAGCCTTTTGCCGTTTATCGATACGCAACTGGACAACGGCCAAAGCCGCGAAGAGTGGAAAGCCGAAGCCGAAGCCAACAAAATTTTGGGTACTCAAGGTTCGCCCGTGGCCATCGATGGCACCTGCGTGCGAATTGGTGCCATGCGCTGCCATAGCCAGGCGTTAACGATTAAATTAACTCGTGATGTACCGCTGGCGGATGTGGAAGCGCTGTTGAATGAGGCCAATGATTGGTCGAAAGTAGTGCCCAATACCAAAGAGGCTACGCTGTCGGAATTAACGCCTACTAAGGTAACCGGTAGCTTACAAATTCCGGTTGGTCGGTTGCGTAAATTAAGCATGGGCCCCGAATACCTCAACGCATTTACCGTTGGCGATCAACTCCTTTGGGGTGCGGCTGAGCCTTTGCGAAGAATGCTTCGAATCCTCGTAGAAAAATAAACTATCATAATAACAACGGCGGTTGAGACGGTTTGTTCAGCCGCCGCTTTCTGGGTTTTAAAGCTGGGTTTAAAAAGAGTTAAAACCTGGATTGGCCCTAAAAAAGCCAAAATTTCTTTTTTTGCGCGTCCGCCACAGCCTTAAAACTGTGCATTACATCAACATAATCAAGATATTTGTGGTATAAACGCTTCAATCGCAAGTGCGATCGTTGCGAAAATGCTATTTATAATGAATACTTACGAGGATCTGTGAATCCAAATTCGAGGTTTTTAACCTAACTCGCATCCCTGGATAACAATCACACTCGCAGAGTAATGGGGTTTTAAGTCGCGAGGCCGTCACCCGAGTGGGTGAGCTGCTTGCTTTTCGTTAACCCAAAAAGCAATGGAAATAAATGAATAAGGGGCGTCGAATGCGTCTTCGTACACTCGCTTTGATCATCTCCGCTGCAAGCTTAGCGTTGGCAGAGCACGTTGCCGCACTGGGTTTGGGGGAGATAAAGTTAAATTCTGCTCTAAACGAACCACTAGACGCCGAAATTCGTTTACTGCAGGTTCGCGATTTAACCGAAGAAGAAATTCTAATTGGACTGGCATCCAATGCCGATTTCGACCGAGTCGGTGTTCAGAAAACCTTTTTTCTCACCGGGCTTAAATTTAACGTCGATCTAGAAGCTCCAAGCGGCCCAGTGGTAAAAATTACTTCCCGCTCTCCGGTACGCGAGCCCTATTTAAATTTCTTGATCGAAAGCCAGTGGCCGAGCGGTCGCATTTTACGCGAATACACCCTGTTAATGGATTTGCCGGTATTCAGCGCCCAAACCGAATCCCCAGTGCAGGCCCCAGCGCCCAGCCAGCAAACAGAGGCGCCGGCCAGTACACCAGCGCAATCTTCCCCCGTTGCCCGTCAGCCTGTGCAACCCAGTCGTCCATCGTCCTCACCGAGAGCTTCCGCGCCAAGCTTTAGTGGAGATACCTACGGCCCGGTGGATGCTAGCGATACACTATGGGACATCGCATTAAAAGTGCGGCCCAGTCGCTCTTACAGCGTGCAACAAACCATGATCGCTATTCAGCGATTAAATCCAGAAGCCTTTATCGATAACAACATCAATTTACTGCGTCGTGGCCAGGTACTGCGAGTGCCGTCCAGCGATCAAATTGCTGAGCTGAACCAAAGCCAAGCTGTTAGTGAAGTTGCTTTCCAAAATAACCAGTGGGATAAAACCACTGGCTCAAAACCCGCGTTAATTGCCGGCTCAGATGCGCCAGAAGCTGCAGGCCCGCAAACCAGCGGCGGCCGAGTGAGTTTGGGTGTCGACGACATCAGCGACAGGTCTGGCTCCAGTTCCAGTCGTGGATCGGAAGGTCAAACCTCTGCAGCATTGCAAAACGAGCTGGCCATCACGCTTGAGCAACTTGATTCGAGCAAGCGAGAAAACACCGAGCTTAAGAGTCGGGTGGCTGAGCTTGAAGAACAAATCGAGACTATGGAGCGCTTGGTTGAGGTTTCGAGTACGGAATTGCGGGCGCTGCAGCTAGCGGCTGAGCAGGCCAAAAATGCTGAGGGTCAAACAACCGGTGCCGAGAGCGAAGTGCCGGGCGACGAGGCGATGGTCGAGCCAGAAATGGCTGATGCCGAAGCCGAGCAGCCCATCGACTCGGAACTTACAGGTGACAGCCTAGGCACAGAAGCTGAAGCCCCTGCGGACCAAGATACCACTGAAGCTCAGGCCGAAGCGGAGCAGACCGAGCAAGAGCAGGCTCAACAACCGGCAACTCGCCCAGATCCACGCAGTGTAGTCACCACTGCGCCACCTAAAGAGCCAAGTTTTATCGATACGATTATGGAAAACATCGTATTGGTGGCTGCGGTATTCATCGCTTTGCTCGTGGCTGCATTCCTGTTAGTTCGCAAGCTCACCAGCAAGAACAAATCCGAAGAAGAAGCAGAAGAGACCTTTAACCCATTCGAGGACGACGGCAACGACAACGATGCCTCGCCGATGGATTTGGACGACGATCTCTTTAACGCCGAGCTGGATCAAGACCTGGAACCTCTACCCGATGACGTCGATGAATCGGTAGAGCCTGAAGAAGACCCGGAAGAAGATCTATCTGGCATTGTGCCCGAAGAAGTTATCGCCGAAGCCGATATCTACATTGCCTACGGCAAGTACGATCAAGCGGAATCCATGCTT
This sequence comes from uncultured Cellvibrionaceae bacterium, assembly GCA_964342265.1. Lineage (GTDB taxonomy): Bacteria > Pseudomonadota > Gammaproteobacteria > Pseudomonadales > Cellvibrionaceae > Halioxenophilus. Next base: position 14,474 of record CAYFFE010000029.1, read on the forward strand.
AAAAAGGCCATTAAGGTCGAACCCGATAACAACGATGCCCGAGTTAAATTGCTGGAAGTGTTTGCCGAATCCGGCGATCTTGATAAGTTTGATCAGTGCTTCACCGATATTCACGCCTCTGGCGACAACAGCGCGATTGCTCGCGGAGATCGCCTGCGCAGTCAGTTTGCCGATGCTGCGCCATTTGCAGCGGCAGCGGTTGCCGGCGGTGTTGCCGCCAGCGCTTTGGCCGACTCCGACATCACACCTTCGGAGTCTACGCGCGGGTTGGATGAAGATTTCGACAGCTTAGATTTCGATAGCCTGGCCGACGAATTGGATGAACCCGAAAGCCAAGCATCCGCCCCAGAGCCTGAGGCTCTGGAAGAGCCAGAAGCGGAGTTAAGCCTGGATGATTTGGAACCCAACTTCGATGCTCTGGAAGGATCCAGTGATGCTGAATCCGATGACGATTTCGATTTCGACCTGGATCCGGACTTTGATCTGGATGCCGATGCGCTGGATACCGATGCACTGGATACTGACAGTGATGACGAAGAAACCGATATTTCACTGGACAGCGATTTTGCCGAAGATCTTGGCGAGTTGGATACCGACAGCGCCGAGGATGCCGACGAGTTAGACATAACCGCCGAGCACGAAATTAGCTTAGACGACAACCTGCTTGACGAAGAGTTGTCTTTGGATGATTTGTCAGACGCCGACGAATCCAGTGTTTTGGAAGGCGACGATGAAATTACTTTATCGTTTGATTTGGACGAATCCGATTCTGACCCACAAACTGACGAACTTTCGAGCGTTGACTCCACCGGCGACGGCTTCTCGCTGGATTTAGACGACGATCTAACCTTGGATTTAGATGACGGGAAACCGGCAGATACCGAAGACGGTGAGCTTTCTCTGTCTCTTGAAGACGACGAATCAGAATCCTTACTCGATCTTGCCGACGAAGCGCCAGATCTCGCCACCGAAGCTGAAACAAGCAGCGACGAATCCGGCCTGCTCGATCTTGACTTAAGTGATGATTTAGTCGCCGAAGAAGAGGGTAATTTACTCGCTGGAGAGCCCGTTGATGATGAAGGCTTAGATTTGCCCGAATTATCCGATTCGGATCTCGATTTGGAGCCAACAACTGATGGCGAGGTTGCCGTTAGCTCTGATGCTGGAGCGGAAGAAGGCGACGATGATTTGGCCGCAATGGACGATCTCACCATCACCGGTGATGAGTTGGACGAATCCATGTTTGCCGACATCGACTCGGATTTGGAGTTTGCCGATTTAGGACTGGACGATGCTGATTCCGACAGCGACGATCAGCAAGCCAGCAGCGCAGCGCCGAGTCTCGACCTAGACGATGATTTGGGCGACGATTTGAGCCTGGATATCGCCGAATCAGAATTGTCACTGGATGAAGATTTTGATTACCCGGTAGAACAGCAAAGTGGTGGCGGTGAATCTACAGGCGATTTGGAAGATGAATTAGAGATTTCTACCCAGTCGTACGATAACTCTCTCTCTCAATCGGACGACGGCATTCCCGAATTAACCGATGAAGACGACCTGGATTTATCACTGGATTTGGATCCACCCAGTTTAACCGATGACGACCTCTCCGGTGATTTAGGCGAATCCGATGCTGCCGTACTCAACGAACTGGAAATGGATGACGATGCGCCAGCCGGTTCAGAAGACGCTGGGCTGGATCTTGAAGAGCTCGATAAAGAAATGGACGCGTTAGCTTCCGACGTCGGTTTGGACGATATGCCGACTGCGGTAGAACAAGAGCCCGTGCCGAGTCTGGATGACACCTTGAGTTCCGAGGCCGTGTTTGAAGAAGTATTGGCCTCCAGCGAAAATGACTTCGAGGACAACGATAATTTAGAAGACTCAGATGACAACCTAGACGGCGATATGGACTTCCTGGCCGATACCGATGAGTCAGACACTAAACTCGATCTGGCCCGAGCCTACATCGACATGGGTGATGGCGATGGCGCTCGCGATATTTTGGGCGAAGTTTTGCTCGATGGCAGCGACGAGCAAAAAGCCGAAGCACAAAGCTTGATGGAGAAAATCGGCGGTTAAGCGTCGAGCCTTTTCTCGCTTAAAAACCCCCAGTTTGCGCTGGGGGTTTTTGTTAGAGACTTCGCTAAAATTGGCTCGTACTAATCGGCCTGAATGTGGTTGAAGATTCTCGGAATCGGTGGTTAGAATTTGTAGGTACCTCAATGGCAGAAACATCAAAACCTTACACGCGCAATGGTGAGGTTTTAGCGGGCACCGAGGTCCCTGCTGGCATTCGACGAATTGCTTTGGGGTTGGAGTACAACGGTGCGGATTTTCGCGGTTTTCAAGTTCAAAAGCACGATCCGCAGACAGTGCAGGGGCATTTACATCAGGCGTTGTCGAAAGTCGCCGATGAGCCCATCGAATTAGTCTGCGCCGGGCGCACCGATGCCGGCGTACACGCCACCAACCAAGTGGTTCATTTCGATACTCTGGCCGATCGCCCAGCCAAAGCCTGGACCATGGGGGTTAATACTAAATTGCCCGATCGTGTGGCTGTGCACTGGGCTTGCGCAATGCCCATGGAGTTTCACGCTCGTTTCAGCGCCCGCAGCCGAACCTATCGCTACATTATCCAAAATACACGTACCCGGCCCGGTATTCACAACGGTTTAGTCACTTGGGATAAGCGCACGCTAAACTTGTCGGCCATGCGCGAGGCGGCTGCACAGTTGGTGGGCGAACACGACTTTTCATCCTTTCGAGCGGCGCAATGCCAGGCCAAGAATCCGGTGCGGCGTATTCATTATCTGGAAGTTATCGAGCTTGAGCCTTACATCGTAATCGAAATCAGCGCCAATGCATTTTTACACCATATGGTGCGCAATATCGTTGGGGTATTGGCAACCATTGCCAGCGGCGAAAAGCCGCTCAATTGGGTAAATGAAGTATTGGCCGCCAAAGATCGCACGCAAGGCGGAATAACCGCACCGGCTGCGGGCTTGTATCTGGTGAAGGTAGAATATCCGGCCCATTTTAACCTGCCAAATTGGCAACCTGGGCCCTCGTTTTTGCGATTACCCTTGGTAAAAAGCGACTCCAATCCAGGCTCGTAACAACAAGCGTTAGCTCCCAACAGATCCAATCTGTTATGATCCTCGGTCTTTTATTATCCCGGATAAAGTACTGAACAATGCGCGTTGAACAGCCGCCCAGAGTTAAAATATGCGGAATTACGTCTGTTTTGGATGCCCAGTTAACCGCCGCCGCCGGTGCCGATGCCGTTGGCTTGGTGTTTTACCCAAAAAGCTCGCGTTATATTGATATCAATACCGCCAGAGCCATAGCTCGCGCAGTCGGGCCTTTTGTTACAGTAGTGGGGCTGTTTGTGGATATGGCCGAGGATGATGTAAAAACAATTTTGCAAGCAGTGCCTCTGCATCTGTTGCAATTTCACGGCAATGAAACCAACGAATTTTGTGTTCAGTTCCACCGACCCTTTATGAAAGCCATTCGCATGGCACCGGAATTGAACGTTGAGCAGGCCATTAATTCCTACCCAGATGCCTGTGGAATACTGCTCGACAGCTACCAACCGGGAGTGCCGGGCGGTACGGGTAAAAGTTTTGAATGGCAGCGCTTTCCGCAATCGTCGGAAAAAAATCTGGTATTGGCGGGGGGTTTAAATCCAGAAAATGTTGCCCAGGCAGTGATCACAACCCAGCCTTACGGCGTAGACGTGAGCGGCGGTGTAGAAAAACAACCTGGCCAAAAATGCATGGGGAAGGTAGCGGCGTTTATTGAGGCCGCTCGAACATGCTACTGAGTGAGTTAACAAGAAAAAGGTACGCTTGTGCAAGATGCTAAAGACACATCGGCTCAGCCGGTGGATTACAGTCAATTTCCCGATAAAAAAGGCCATTTTGGCCCCTACGGCGGTCGGTTTGTTTCCGAAACGCTGATTTGCGCCCTTGATGAATTGGCCGAAATGTACAATCGGCTGAAATCCGATCCGGAATTTATCAGCGAATTCGATCGCGATTTGGCTCATTTTGTCGGTCGTCCATCGCCGTTGTATTTGGCCGAACACTGGACGCAACAAGCCGGCGGCGCGCAGATTTACCTCAAACGAGAAGACCTTAACCACACTGGGGCACACAAAGTTAACAACACCATTGGCCAGGCTCTGTTGGCCAAGCACAGTGGTAAAACGCGTGTTATCGCCGAAACCGGCGCCGGTCAACACGGTGTGGCCACCGCCACCATCGCAGCTCGTCTGGGCCTAAAATGCCAAGTGTATATGGGCTCGGAAGACGTAAAACGTCAAACGCTGAACGTCTATCGCATGAAGCTCTTGGGCGCTGAAGTGATTCCCGTGGAATCTGGCTCGAAAACGCTCAAAGATGCCATGAACGAAGCCATGCGCGATTGGGTAACCAACGTTGACGATACCTTTTACATCATCGGCACAGTGGCAGGCCCACACCCTTATCCGCAATTAGTGCGCGATTTTCAGTCGGTTATTGGCCGGGAAGCGCGTGCGCAATGCCTAGAGCAGGCCGGTCGTCTGCCGGATGCTTTGGTGGCTTGTGTCGGTGGCGGCTCCAATGCCATTGGTTTGTTTCATCCATTCCTAAACGATGAATCTGTGGCCATGTATGGCGTGGAAGCCGGCGGCGATGGCGTTGAAACAGGCCGTCATGCAGCACCGCTCAACGAGGGCATTCCCGGCATTTTGCATGGTAATCGCACCTATTTGATGGAAGACGAAAACGGCCAGATTATCGAAACCCATTCGGTATCGGCCGGATTGGATTATCCCGGTGTTGGCCCGGAACACAGTTGGCTGAAAGACATTGGTCGGGTAAATTACGTGGCCATTAACGACCAAGAGGCTCTGGGTGCGTTTCGCATGCTTACCAAAGTAGAAGGTATTATGCCTGCACTGGAAAGCAGCCACGCTATTGCCTACGCCGATAAATTGGCCAAGACCCTCTCTAAAGATGACATTGTGTTGGTCAATTTGTCCGGTCGAGGCGATAAAGACATCCATACAGTCGCCGCCATCGATGGCATTACCGTTTAATTGGCGTTTATAAAAAATGAATCGAATTGATCAATGTCTGGCCCAACTCAAACAAGAGGGCCGCAAAGCTTTAGTCACCTACATCGTAGCGGGCGATCCCGACCCACAAGCCACCTTACCGAGCATGCACGCTCTGGTGAAAAGTGGTGTGGACATCATCGAATTAGGTGTGCCTTTTTCCGATCCCATGGCCGAAGGGCCCGTTATTCAAAAGGGCCATGAGCGCGCCTTGGAACACAACACCAGCTTGCGAGATGTGATGGCACTGGTGGCAGAGTTCCGACAATCCAATCAGACTACACCCGTGGTGCTAATGGGTTACGCTAATCCAGTGGAGCGCATGGGTTATGCCAGATTTGCACAACGGGCGGCCGAGGTTGGGGTCGACGGCTTATTAACCGTGGATTTGCCGCCGGAAGAGGCCGAAGCGCTGAATGTGGAGCTCAAACAAGTCGGTCTGGAAAATATTTTTCTGCTCGCACCGACCAGTCGCGACGATCGCGTTAAATCCGTAGCAGCATTGGCCTCGGGTTTTATTTATTACGTGTCACTCAAAGGCGTAACTGGGGCCGGGCACTTAGATGCCGCCAACGTCGCCGAAAATGTGGCGAGAATTCGACAAATTACCGAACTGCCTATTTGTGTGGGCTTTGGTATCAAGGATGGTAAATCAGCCAAAGCCATTGCCGAACACGCCGATGGCGCGGTAGTCGGTAGTGTTTTAGTGGCAAACATGGGAGAAATGGCGGGGCGGGAACCCGAAGCAATTGCTTCTGCCGTCGCCGAATTAATCGCTCCCATCCGAGCTGCACTCGACGAGTTGTAAAATCGCTGGGTGGTTTTGCCTTTCCCCTGAAAAACAGAGAGAAATATGAGCTGGTTAGAAAAAATTCGTCCTAATATTGCTAAAGGTGAACGCAAACGTGGCGCCAGTAAAGTGCCCGAAGGCTTGTGGAAAAAGTGCGTTAATTGCGGCTCCATCCTTTATCGTCCAGAGTTAGAACGCAACCATGATGTCTGCCCAAAATGTGAACATCACATGAGAATAGGTGCCCGTCGTCGACTGGATATTTTCCTCGATGAAGAGGGAAGAGAAGAGCTGGCCACGGATGTATTGCCAAAAGACCGGCTTAAGTTTCGCGATATTAAAAAGTATCGCGATCGCTTAAGCGAGGCCGAAAAATCCACCGGCGAAAAAGAAGCTCTAATCGCCATGCGTGGCACGGTTAAAACCATGCCCGTAGTCGCGACTGCCTTTGAGTTCGCCTTTATGGGCGGCTCTATGGGCTACGTGGTGGGCGAGCGCTTTACCCGCGCGGCGCAATTGGCGTTATCCGAGAGAATTCCTCTTGTGTGTTTTTCGGCTACTGGCGGTGCGCGTATGCAGGAAGCGTTAATCTCGCTGATGCAAATGGCTAAAACCAGCGCCATTATCGAAAAGCTCAAGCAAAATGGCGTGCCTTACATTTCGGTGTTAACCGATCCGGTCTACGGCGGTGTTTCGGCATCACTGGCGCTGCTTGGCGATATTAATATTGCCGAACCCGGCGCTCGTTCTGGCTTTGCCGGCCCCAACATCATTGAGCAAACCATTCGCCAAAAATTGCCGCCGGGTTTCCAGCGCAGCGAGTTTTTGCTCGATCACGGTGCCATCGATATGATTGTTCATCGCAATGAAATGCGCGACAAAATCAACGGCTTGTTAACCAAGCTTACGGGTTTCTCCAACGCGTCCTAAGAGCCGTTTGTTGATGCGCTACACCACATTGCAGGACTGGCTGGATTGGCAGCAAACGCTGCACCCCAAAGCCATCGACATGAGCCTTGAGCGAATCGCTCTGGTGGCGGAGCGGTTAGGACTGCGACCAGCTAGGCAAGAGGGCGATTACCCCAAGGTCATCACCGTTGCCGGTACCAATGGCAAGGGCTCTTGCGTAAAAACGCTGGAGTCGTTGTTGTTAGCCCAAGGCAAGAGCGTGGGCGCGTTCACTTCGCCACACGTACTGCGCTACAACGAGCGCATTCGCTTAAATGGCTTGGATGCCAGCGATGAGCAGATACTCGAAGCCTTTCACGCTATCGATCAAGCGCGCGAATCCATCAGCTTAACCTATTTCGAATTCGCTACCCTCGCGGCTGCCTGGCTGTTTAAAACTCAACAATTGAGCTACTGGCTGTTGGAAGTGGGCCTGGGCGGGCGTTTGGATTCGGTAAATATCTGGGACGCCGATGTGGCCATCATTACCTCCATTGGTATCGATCACATCAAATGGCTGGGCGACAATCGCGAAGATATTGGCCGCGAGAAAGCCGGTATCCTGCGCGCTAATCGATGGGCTGTGTGCGCGGATAAAACCCCGCCAGCCACTATCACCGCAGTGGCCGAACAAACCGGCGCTTACTTGCTGCAAGCTGGCGTCGATTTCGATTGGCAAATTACCCAAGATGCGGAGTTGCCACTGGTTTGGACCTGCAAAGCTTTGGGTAAAGAGCCTGCGGTAAAGTTAACGCTGCCCGAGCCGAATTTGCCGTTGCCCAGTGTGGCAGGCGCACTCACTGCGCTAAAGTTGCTCGACAGATTACCCGAGCGGGACGACTGCCAAGAGCAACTGAGCGAGTGTCATTTGGCGGGGCGATTTCAGCGGGCCAGTTTTCAAAATCGGTTGCTCGTTGTGGATGTGGCGCACAATTCCGACGCGGTGGCTTTGCTGGCCGATAAAGTTGCCGGGCTGAATATCGCCGGTAAAATTGTTGCGGTATTCGCGGCCATGGCCGACAAAGACGTCGACAACATGATCGAGCCTCTGCTCGGCAAAATAGAGCGCTGGTACTTGCCGGCCATGGCGGGCAATGCTCGGGCAATGCAGCCCGATCATTTGGATAAAGCCCTCAAAGCGTTTAATCAATCCACTGTACTTTGTGAGAATATGACTCAGGCGTTGGTACATGCCAGTCAAATCGACGATGATGGCCTAATATTAGTATTTGGCTCGTTTTACACAGTCGAGGCTTGTTTGCGTTGTGAGGGCGTTAAGGTATCTTCATCCGCTTAGTGTCAACAGGCCCTAGTGTCGTTAACATCAGCAGTGACGTTAACATCAGCGCAACGTTTGTAAAATCGCTATAGGGCGATTAATTAATCGGTATCTGTGCCATTTTAAAGTTTTGTATCACCTCAAAAAGACTGCCAGTCACAGGAGAATCGAGTGGATAGTGGCGTCAAGCAACGGCTTATAGGCGCTTGCGTACTTATTGCCTCCGCCGTAATTTTTCTACCGAGTTTGCTGGAGCGTCCCGCTGAGCAGACTCTGGATACCACCTCAGAAATACCCCCCGAGCCCAGTTTTACGCTGTATCCGCACACATCGCCCCAGCCACCCCAAGGTATTGAGCCGCCTCCCGATCAATCCGAATTGTTTGTGCCCAAACAGGAAGACATCGAGCAGCAGAAAGACAACGAGCAGCCGCCCGAGCCAAAAATAGCAGAAGTAAAGCCGGCCTCCGCAAAAGAGGCATCCAACAGCGACGCTGCGCCAGCTCCTCAGCCATCCAAGGCGGACGAAACCGGCTTTGATGAATCGGGCCTGCCCAGAGCCTGGGTGGTGCAGGTCGCAAGCTTTAGCGAAGAACCTCGCGCTGGAGCCATGGTTGATAAGTTAAAAGCAAAGGATTATCGCGCCTACTACCGACAAGTGAATCACCTGGAGCAGCCCATGTATCGCGTGTTTGTGGGCCCCAAGGTGGAGAAAAAAGACGCCGAGCAGCTAAAACAAGCGCTCGATAAAGAATTAAACGCCCAAACGCTGGTTTTAAAGTTTACGCCGTAAAAATTTCTGCCTAAATGACTAATAAATTGGTGTGCCAGGCGCACCACTGGCTTTGCCTTCCACTAAACTGCTAGAATCGCGCGCTTTAATTTCTCGTGAATATTACAAGATTGTAGGACTTTTAGCGGAATGCCCGGAGCCGACATTGCCATTATCGCCGTGATACTCATTTCGGGGCTGATCAGTTTGTGGCGTGGATTCATTAAAGAGGCGTTGTCTCTAGTCGTTTGGCTGGCCGCTTTGTTTATTGCAATTTCGTTTCGCGAGCCCATGGCGCTGGTGCTCGCGCCCTATATCGAGGCGCCATCGCTGCAGATCGTTGTGGCGTTTATCATTCTTTTTGTACTCACCCTAATTGTGGGTGGGTTGATTAACCACCTGATTGGCCATTTGGTTAAAGCCAGTGGATTAACCGGCACCGACCGATTTCTCGGCCTAATTTTTGGCCTGGCGCGCGGTGTATTGGTGGTTTTGATTGTGTTGATGCTCTTGCCTAAGTTTATTCCGGTGGATCAGGATCAATGGTGGCAGCAATCGCTGTTAATTCCCTATATCCTGACGCTCGAGTCCGCTGTGGTTGAGTTAAAAGACGGAATTCAATCGTTGGTGTCTGGTTGGCTTTCGTAGGAGTCAACTCATCTCAGATTTGAGCAAAAGTATCAGCTAACGGATTGGTTACAAGCCAGGTTGAACAATCATCTGGCAATAGCAAGTTTGAAATAGAGGTGCCTATATGTGCGGTATTGTTGGAATTGTGGGTAAAGCGAACGTCAACCTGGAGTTGTACGATGCCCTGACCATGTTGCAACACCGTGGCCAGGATGCCGCCGGTATCATGACGTGTCATAACGGTCGCATTGCCCAGCAAAAGGCCAATGGTCTGGTGCGCGATGTGTTTCGCTCCCGGCATATGCAGCGGCTGGTGGGCAATGTGGGCATTGGTCACGTGCGTTATCCCACAGCAGGCAGCTCTGGCCCGGCCCTGGCTCAGCCGTTTTATGTGAATTCGCCCTACGGAATTGGCCTGGCTCACAACGGTAATCTCACTAATACCGCCGAAGTGGCGGAAATGCTCTACAAAACGGATTTACGCCACGTAAATACCGACTCCGATACCGAAGTTTTACTCAATGTATTTGCCCATGAGTTGCAAAAACTCGGCAAACTAACACCCACCGCCGAGGATATATTCGCGGCGGTTAAAAGTGTTCATCAGCGTGTGCGCGGCGGTTACGCCGTGGTGGCTTTGGTGGCTAATTACGGTTTAGTGGCATTTCGCGATCCCAACGGTATTCGCCCATTGGTGTATGGCCAAAGGCAAACGGGCCAGGGGGTATCGCACATGGTAGCCTCCGAGAGCGTGGCCTTTAACGTAAATGGCTACAAGTTGGTGCGTGATGTGGCACCGGGCGAGGCCATTTATATTACCAACGATGGCGATTTTTACGCCCAGCAATGTGCAGAGAGCACGTCGTTAACCCCGTGTATTTTTGAGCATGTGTATTTTGCTCGACCCGACTCCATTATGGACGGCGTGAGTGTGTACAAATCCCGTTTGCGTCAGGGCGAGCGATTAGCGGCCAAGATCGCTCGCGAGCGTCCCGATCACGATATTCACGTGGTTATCCCCATTCCGGATTCCTCACGTGTAGCCGGTCAAATGGTGGCGCAAAACCTGGGCGTTAAATTCCGCGAGGGACTGGTTAAAAACCGCTACATTGGTCGCACGTTTATTATGCCCGGCCAACAGCAGCGCAAAAAATCTGTGCGCCAAAAGCTCAATCCCATTGAGTTGGAGTTTCGAGGTAAAAATGTCTTGCTGGTGGATGATTCCATCGTGCGTGGAACCACTTGCCAACAAATCATTCAAATGGCTAGAGATTCCGGGGCAAACAAAGTCTATTTTGCCTCGGCCTCACCCGCAGTGAAGTACCCTAACGTTTACGGCATCGATATGCCGAGTGCGAAAGAATTAATTGCCCACGAGCGCAGCGTCGAAGACGTGTGCAAGGAAATTGGAGCCGACTGGCTGATATACCAAGATTTGGACGATTTGTATTCCGCCTCCAAAGACGGAAATCCCAATATTAATCGCTTCGAAGCCGCCGTGTTTACTGGCGAATACATCACCGGCGATGTGGATCAAGCCTATCTCGATAAACTGGACGCCGTGCGCAACGATCAATCCAAAAAAGCCAGTAAAATCAATACCAGCGATGGCACTGCAGTGATTGGCTTGCACAACGAGAGCGATGCCAGCAATTACGGCTAAAAAATAATTTGGGTTGGCAACTAGCCCCCGATGATCGAATAAAAGTGAATTTATGTCGAATGACAACAACCAACACCCTAACAAGTCGCAAAGTTATTTAGATAACGCCCAAGTTGCCACGATCGGTGTACGCGCCGGGCAGGTTCGCACACCGGAAGGCGAGCATGGCGAGCCCATTTTTACCACTTCCAGTTACGTCTTCGAATCAGCACAAGCCGCTGCCGATCGCTTCTCGGGCGAAGAGCCGGGCAATGTTTATACGCGCTATACCAACCCAACCGTTCGAACTTTTCAAGATCGTTTAGCCGCAATGGAAGGCGCCGAGGATTGTGTGGCCACAGCTTCGGGGATGGCGGCTATTTTAAGTACCTGCATGGCTTTGTTATCGGCCGGTGATCACGTGGTATGTTCGCGCAGTGTATTTGGCACCACTACGGTTTTATTCAATAAATACATGAGTAAATTCGGAGTAGAAACCACTTTCGTTAATCCGTTGGATATGGAGCAGTGGCGCAGTTCTATTCGGCCAAACACGCGGTTTTTATTTTTAGAAACCCCGTCTAATCCTTTGTGCGATGTGGTTGATATTGCGCAGTTAAGCCAATTGGCACACGATTATCAGTGCAAATTAATTGTCGATAATTGTTTTTGTACACCGGCGTTGCAACAGCCTTTAAAGCTGGGTGCCGACATAGTTATTCACTCGGCCACCAAATATTTAGACGGGCAGGGGCGATGCCTGGGCGGTGCCGTGGTGGGCAACGCCGAAGATATGAACGAAGTGCTGGGCTTTCTGCGCTCCTGCGGGCCAACCATGAGCCCCTTCAACGCCTGGGTATTTTTAAAAGGCCTAGAAACATTGCGCTTACGGATGCAAGCGCACTCGGCCAATGCCCAAGCTCTTGCCGAATGGCTGCAAGCGCAAACCGCACTTGCAAACCCGGCGATTGAAAAAGTGTTTTATGCGGGATTGCCCTGTCACCCGGGTTACGATTTGGCAGCAAAGCAACAGAGCGCTTTTGGCGGTGTTTTATCGTTTAGAGTGGTTGGCGGGCGCGAACAGGCCTGGCGATTTATCGATGCCACACAACTGATGTCGCTCACAGCTAATTTGGGTGATGCCAAAACAACCATCGTACACCCGGCCACGACGACGCACGGCCGTTTAAGCGATGACGACAAAGCAGAAGCCGGCATTACGGAATCGCTCATTCGAGTTGCTGTGGGTTTGGAAGATGTGCAAGATCTTATCGCTGATTTAGAGCGAGGTATTGCCGCTATTCGGCAGTAAGTTATTAGTGCCTTACAGTAAGAGCGTGTTTTTTTTGCTCATAACTGTTAACACTTAAAAACATTATATTTTCGTGATTATTTTAAATGCCGGCTTTGAATTAGTATCCAGTTTTTAACGGAAGCATCGGGTAGTATAAGTAAGCTTTTTATTCTTTAGGAAGCTCTGTTTAACTCATCCTTGAGTTAATTTGAAGAACAAAAAGATTTAAAAAATTAATTTTAATTACGAGAATGGCTTGTTCGAGTTGTTCAAACACAGAATTTAAAAGCGTTTTGTATTTTAGCGCTTTTTAAAACAAGGCGAAGATAATGCAATCGCTGGTATCGGCACTAATTTCAGAAATCGGTAAGGTTGTTCACGGAAAAGAGCAACAAGTAAAAATGGCCTTGGCTTGTTTATTCAGCCAAGGCCATTTGCTAATTGAAGATCAGCCCGGAATGGGTAAAACCACACTGGCACAATCACTGGCTAAAGTACTCGGCCTGGAATACGCCCGTGTACAATTTACCAGCGATTTATTACCCGCCGATATCATCGGTGTTTCGGTATTTGATCAAACACATACGCGCTTTGACTTTCATCCTGGCCCAATTTTCACTCAATTGTTGTTGGCCGACGAAATCAATCGCACTTCGCCGAAAACACAAAGTGCTTTATTAGAGGCCATGGAAGAGCGGCAAGTTACCAGCGATGGCGAAACCCGAGCACTGCCCAATCCCTTTTTTGTTATTGCCACGCAAAATCCTTCCTCGCAAGACGGAACATTTCCGTTGCCAGAGTCGCAATTGGATCGCTTTTTAATGCGTATCAGTTTGGGCTATCCCGATGCGGAAGTGGAGCGCGCCATGCTAGCCGGCGAAGATCCACGGGCAAAAATGGACGGGTTGACTTGCAAAATTAAACCGGAACAAATGCAGCAGTTTATGGTGGAGTCGCAAAAAGTACAGGCTGCGCCGGCTATTTTGGATTACATTCAGCGATTAATCGCTTATACGCGAACCAGCGCTGATTTTGCCTTTGGCATATCCACCCGTGGTGCATTGTCGTTAATGCGTTGTGCACGGACTTGGGCGTTTATGCATGGCCGCAGCCACATTGTGCCGGAAGACATACAACTGTTGTTACCGGCGGTTGTGGGCCACCGAGTGCGGGATACTGCAGATTACACTGGGCAAAGCGGTTTGGCCTTAATCGAGCGAGCGCTTGAGAATGTGGAAGTTGTCGCTTAATCCTAGGCCGTGGTTTGAATATCGTTTTCAGCGTTTTTTAAAACGTTCTATCCCCCGACAAGACAGCATTCAGCTGCGGCAAAAAAACCTATTTATTTTCCCCAATATGAACGGCTGGGCGTTTGTTCTGGCGGGTATTTTAATTTGGCTGCTGGGTACCAATTACGACAATAATTTAGCGCTATCGTTGGCTTTTTTTATTGCAGCATTATTTTTAGTCACTATTTACCACACCTTTAATAATCTCCATCACTTGCAATTAAAATTTATTAAAGCAACACCCGTGTTTAGTGGTGAGCTGGCGCAAATTCAGTTGCAAATTATTGCGGGTAATAGCGATAGGTTATCGGTGAAAATGCATTGGCCCGGTGGCAACAAAACCATTCACGATTTTAACAAGGGGCAACAGGACGTTATTACCTTGTATGTGCCCACAAAACATCGTGGCTGGTATCGTCCGCCGCGTTTAAATGTGGAGTCCACTTACCCCGTTGGTTTATGGCGCTGTTGGACGCTGTTGGATTTGGATGTAAAAATTTTAACCTACCCGAAACCCATGGCTACCAAGCACTTACCGCACACTAGTAGCGATGATCGAGAAGGGCAGCTGCAAGCGGTGGAAGGCGGCGAGGATTTTCACGGTTTAAGAGCGTTTAGAATTGGCGATTCGCTCAAGCACGTATCTTGGAAACATTATGCTCAAGGCCGCGGCTTGCACACCAAAAATTACAGCGACTTTTTAGACAGTCGCATTTGGCTGGATTGGGATTTGTTGCCGGGGCTTGATCGCGAGGCGCGATTATCGCGATTAACCTTTTTAGCTATCGAAGCCGAAAAATCTAAGGATGAATACGGTTTGCGAATACCCGGAATCGAAATTAAACCCAGCCGTGGCAATAACCACTTATTATCTGTTTTAAAAACTCTCGCTTTATTCGAACAACCCAATCCCACTGAGGCGGAGTCGAGTTTATGAGCCAAATGCAACAACTGCCGCGCGCTTGCTTAGCCTGGATGTTGCTGGCTCTAGTGGCCGTGGTAATTCCCCATGCACGGCATTTACCTGTCTGGGAATTAGTTGCTATCAGCGGTGTGCTATTTTGGCGAATTCAATTACACCGAGGTTTTTGGTTTTTACCGGGGCGGTGGACAAAATTACTGTTAGCAGTATTATCGGTAATTGGATTGCGATTACAGTACGGATCGCTGTTTGCCATGGAGCCTATGGTGGGCTTGTTGGTTATTTCCGTCATGTTAAAACTGTTGGAAATGTATCGCAGCCGAGATGCCATTATCGTGGTTTTGTTAGGTTTTTTTATCGCCGCCACGCAATTTTTATTCAGTCAAACCTTTTTTGATTTTCTGTACGGTCTTTTATGTTTTGTTTTACTGGTGGCCACGCTGGTTTCTCTGGCACAGGGTGAGGGTTCACGCAGTACCAGTAAAACATTACCTCTGGCCGCTAAGTTAACGGTTCAATGCATTCCCGTTATGGTGGTCCTGTTTTTACTTTTTCCCCGATTTGGTTCTTTGTGGGCTGTGCCGCTACCGCAAACCAGTGCGCAAACCGGCATCAGCGATTTTATGTCGCCGGGGGATATTACCAATTTATCCAGAAACGGCGGGCGTGCGTTTACGGTTACATTTGAGGACCAAGTTCCACCCAATCGAGATTTATACTGGCGTGGATTAACGCTCTCTTATTTTGACGGTCGTGCCTGGTCGCCTAGCCAATGGGGTGAATACCCAGAAAACACACAAGTACATTGGCAAGATCTCAAAAAGCCTGACTGGCGAGACCAGGGCGTTGCTTTATCTGATCCCATTAATTACCAAATTATTTTAGAACCAACTCATCGACCTTGGATGTTTGTGCTACCGCTAGCAGAGGTTAATCAAGAACACACGGGAATTACGCGCGAATTTACGTTGGTTCATAAGGATGTTGTCTCTAATCGTGTTAAATACGATGCAAAGTCCAGCCTCACATACACTATCGATCAATCAGAGTTAACGGGTTACAGCTTAAAAAGAAATTTAAGATTACCCGATAACTATAACCCTCAAACGTTAGCCATTGCCGAACAATGGGCCAATACTGCCGATTCCGATAAAGAAGTTATCGAACGTTTTTTGGCTATGGTTCAACAAGATTTTGTTTATACCCTGCAGCCGCCTGCACTGGGCAAACACAGTGTGGATGAGTTTTTGTGGCAAACCAAAACGGGTTTTTGCGAACACTTTGCCAGTGCTTTTGTAATCTTTATGCGAGCTGCCGGAATACCGGCGCGAGTCGTTACGGGTTATCAAGGTGGCGAGTGGATCGGGAATTTTTTGCAAGTTTCACAGGCCGATGCTCACGCCTGGGCAGAAGTTTGGTTAGAAGGCGAGGGCTGGGTAAGAGTGGACCCCACATCGGCGGTTGCCCCCAACCGCATCGAATCGGGTATCCGCGAGGTTTTTTCTCGACCCGTGGATAATTTGTTATCCATGGAGGCCTATCGACACATTGGATTTTTAAATCGTATTCGTTTGCAAATGGATGTCTGGAATTACCAATGGCAACGCTATGTGTTGAATTACAATCAAGAGCAACAGTCTAATTTGATTACCAAATTACTAGGTAATATCAATTGGTTGAATGCCGGTTTGTTATTGGTTGGCAGTGTGGGTGGTGTGTTGGGCTTGGTGGCTTTGTATTTATGGCTAAGTAATCGCCCAATAAAGCCCGCAGAAGAAATTATACTGTTTAACAAATTTTGTAAGCGTTGCAAGGCTAACGGCCACCAGAAAAAAACTGGAGAAAGCGCGCGAGCCTACATACAAAGGCTCGGTACCATTTATCCCTCTAAGCGTGAACATATGTATCGCATTTTAGAGTTGTTTGAACAAGTGAGTTACCTGAGTGATTCACAAGCCGTAAAGGATTTACGGCTAGAGGTAGAACGCTTTTATCTGCCTCGCTAAAACTCACCAACTCAAGCAAACCTTAAACAAGGCGTTGCTGCGAGAGGCTTTTCCGGTTAAAGTTGCCAGGTTTTATTTATGGTGTTAGGGCTTACTCTTTTGGTTTAGGGGCTCTTTAGGCGTTCTTTAGGGCTAAACTTTTAAAACTGAACGATAAACTTTAGTTGCTGAGCTTTAAACATAGAGTTTTTACCCTAAATTACACAAATACACACTGTATAAAACTCACTTAATCAGGGAATTGACCGTACCGGCCCATGTACCGCTACCATCGCACCATTGCTAGTTTGGCGCTATTATCCGTTTTGTTGCGGGTTTTGGTTCCTAGTGGCTATATGCCTAGCAATGTATCGGAGGGTTGGTACCTTAAGCTGTGCCACCATGGCTTAACGGCTGAAGTTGTTCAAATTCTTTTGGGTGATCATGGTCACCACCATCATCACGACCACGATAGTCATTCTGCGTCTACTGTTGATCAATGTGATTTAGGCAGTGGTTATGCAGGTTCGGCGCTGATCAATACCATCGATTTCTTGCCGTCGATTTTTTTTGCTTCCACGTTAGTTCTTGCCTTTTACCTTAACAGTGTTCTGCAAACTTTAGTTCGGCTGTACAATTCTCGCGCACCTCCTTTCTTCTTTTAATTCGTTATTTATTGCAACTAAATTATTTCGTTTAAGCCATTGTTAAGTGCAGTGGACTTATTGACGTTGTGTTGCCGTTAAAAAAATATCTTCGAGTTTAACTTGTAGTTGTTCAAAACCCGCAAGTCTTAAACTTATTTTTCTTATAAAAATTATCGAATTAAGGACTGGAAATGTTCCGAGAAAAACCATTACATCAGTGTATTAAAGCCGCGAGCTGTATTTTGCCCGTAATATCTGTGTTTGTATCGGTAACAAGCATTGCGGATGTTACTAATACCAATTCAACACAATCTGAACAAAATATCGAGGAGATATGGGTGCATGGCGATTCCGAAGCCATTGCCGAGGATTATGCGCTGGCCGCAAAAATTCCCGGTGGTGTCACCGTGCTGGATACCGGAAAATTGCGTGAAAAAAGCTTACAAAATCTAGCCGATGTTTTGCGCTACGTGCCGGGAGTTTGGGCGGCCAGCGATAACGGTGGTCAGGGCGTGTTTTTTAGCAGTCGTGGATCTAACTTGGATGCAACCAACTTTGATAACAACGGCATTAAATTACTGCAAGACGGTTTGCCGGTTACTACGGCCGACGGCAATAATCACAATCGTATTATCGATCCACTCAGTTCTCGCTCTGCTACCTTTGCTCGCGGTGCTAATGCGTATTCGTTAGGCGCCAGTACATTAGGGGGCGCCATTAATTTTAAAACGCCTACAGGTCGTGATATTTCCGGGGTGAATTTACGTGTTAACGGTGGTAGCCACGAATTAAGCGAAGGACGGTTAACCGCGGGAGGTGTTACCGGTGCCGGTACGCTCGATGGCTTAGTAACACTTGAAGCGCGTTCCTGGGGAGGTTATAGAGATCAAAACCGTGAAGATCGTACGGGCTTGTACGCCAATGGTGGCTGGCAAATTAGCGAACAATTGGATACTCGTTTGTATTTTACCTACCTCGATAACGACCAAGAAATTCCAGGTTCGCTCTCCCGCCAACAATTCGAAGATGATCCCGAACAGGCGAGTGCCAGCGCCTCCCAGGGTAACTTTCAGTTAGATGTTACGACGTGGCGGGTGGCCAGTAAGTCGCATTGGCAAATCAGTGATAACCAACGCTTGGAATTTGGTGTGTCTTTGGAAGAGCAGGAATTATTTCATCCCATTGTGCAAACGCCATTTTTCAGTTTGTTGATCGATACCGATCACCAAGACATTGGCGGTGTGGTTCGCTATGAGCAAGATCTTAAAAACCACCAAATAACACTCGGACTAAACTACGGCAGAAATTCCGTGGAGGGGGAGCATTTTAGTCATGAGGGCGCACGACCTATTGCATTGAGTACATTGGTTGACAACAATGCGGAGAATTGGGAGTTTTATATTCAGGATGAGTGGCAAGTATCTCACTCGCTGCGTTTTATTACCGCTCTTCAAGCAGTTATCGCCGAGCGCACTGTGGAGTCGCGAAGTGCTGAGCCAGGTAATCCCATTACCAACAATCCACAAGGTGACTACGACGCAGTTAATCCACGCATTGGTATTTTGTGGGACTATGCCGATAACTCAACCCTTTATGCCAATGTAAGTCGATTGTACGAGCCTCCAACGAATTTTGAATTGGAAGACGACGTTCGTGGCAACGATCAACCCCTAGATGCCATGAATGGTGTGGTTGCAGAAATTGGCACTCGTGGTAGGTTAGTTACCCGAAACAACAATCGCTGGAATTGGGATGTGGCGGCGTACTATGCCAGCATTAACGATGAAATCTTATCGCGTGAAGACCCCAATGCGCCGGGTCAAAGTTTGGCAACCAATGTGGACTCCACCATCCATGCTGGTATTGAGGCGCTGTTAACGGGCGATATTCAAATTGCCAGCGGCAATGCTTGGTCGGTTGCACCCACATTAAGTGCTACATTAAATTACTTCAAATTCGACGACGATCCCAATTACGGTAGCAATGATTTGCCAGCGGCGCCGGACTTTAGTTTACGTGGAGAACTTATTGCTCGGCATACCAGTGGTTTTTATGTGGGCCCAGTAATTGATTGGGTTGGAGAGCGTTGGGCCGACTTTGAAAATACTTATAAGGTTGATGACTATCAGTTACTGGGCTTGCGTGGTGGCTACGATACTAAACAGTGGCGCACGTTTGTTGAGGTTCACAACCTGTTTGATGAAAACTACGTGTCTTCTCACAGTGTGCGCGACCAGGCCGGTGAAGATGAGCAAATCCTCAGCTCGGGGTTACCGTTCAGTCTTTATGCAGGCGTAGAATTTAGACTGTAAAAATAAGTAGACATCAAAACGTTATATTAACTCTAAACGCTTTTATCAGAGTTTACTAAAATAAAATATAAAAGCGTGAATTGTTTAAGGGAACCTCTGATTAACCCAGAGGTTCCTCCTGCACAAGGATGTGCAGGCA
>CAYFFE010000030.1:0-34025 GCA_964342265.1 uncultured Cellvibrionaceae bacterium
CGCGGCTCTCGCCTAGATTGAACTATTTTCTGAATCAACAGTGGCCCCTAATTAGGGTTAACAGGCCCTAGCACTTCACGCAAGATATTTTATTGCGAAGCGATAATCCAATCGATCAGACTAATCGATCAAGTTAATCGACTGGACCCGCTATTGGATTATTGATTGGATGGCTGAATTAATCGCGACCACGCGATAACAATTCCGCCACACGCGGTGCAAAGTAAGTCAAAATGCCATCGGCTCCCGCGCGCTTAAACGCCACCAGCGATTCCAGCACCACTTCGTCGAGATTTAGCCAACCCTTTTCTCCGGCAGCGCTCAGCATGGCGTATTCACCACTGACCTGATAAGCGTAAGTGGGTGCACCAAACTCGTCTTTCACTCGACGCACTACATCCAAATACGGCATACCCGGTTTAACCATGACCATGTCCGCACCCTCGTCCAAATCGAGTTTAACTTCGTGCAGCGCTTCATTGGTGTTGGCGGGATCCATTTGGTAGGTGAATTTATCGCCCCCTTTTAAATTGCCAGCCGAGCCCACGGCATCGCGAAACGGCCCGTAAAACGCCGAGGCGTACTTGGCGGAATACGCCATAATCAGGGTGTTAACGTACTGGTTGGCTTCCAACTGTGTGCGAATGGCGCCGATGCGACCGTCCATCATATCCGAAGGGGCTACCACATCGGCCCCGGCTTCGGCGTGGGACAGCGCCTGTTTAACCAGCGTGTCGACGGTAATGTCGTTTAGCACGTAGCCGTTTTCATCGATAATGCCGTCCTGGCCGTGGGTGGTGAACGGGTCGAGCGCCACGTCGGTCATCACCCCCAATTCCGGATAGGCCGCCTTGAGAGCTCTTACCGCGCGTTGCGCCAATCCTTCCGGGTTATAGGCTTCTTCGGCCAATTCACTTTTTGCCGATGCCGGCGTAACGGGAAATAACGCCACCGCAGGTATGCCCAATTGCACCCAGCGCTCGGCGTCTGCCACCAGTAAGTCGATGCTTAAACGTTCCACGCCGGGCATGGATTCCACGCTCTCGCGCTGCTGCTCGCCTTCTAATACAAACACCGGGTAAATTAGATCATCCACGGTTAAGCGGTGCTCGCGCATCAATCGACGGGAAAAATGCTGCGCCCGCATACGACGCATTCGGGTGGTGGGGAAGGCTCTCATATCTGACTCTCTCTTATCCTTGAAATAAAAATGTAACCTTGGGTGACTCAGGCGTACCTCCTGAGTTCTAACTAACATCCGCGTGAAACAATCGGGCCTGTTAATAAACACACTGGGCTTTGTACTATTTTGCTATAAAAACCACATGAATAATTGCTCAAAACTGTTCAAGACCGGCAATTTAAGCCAAAAACCCCACTAACTCACAATTTTGGTGAATAGTGCTGAAGATAAACTGTGGATAGTGAAGTCTAAAAGTCATAATTCGCCGACTTACCTCAACTGATCACTTTTTAACCACTGCTAATCCTGCGTAACACCCCATCGCGACTTGTTTCTTTAATTTACAGTTCGCGCTTTTTTTGCACAGGCGGGTAACAACCCTGGTTATGAGTTTTGCATCATATTGCACCGCAATAGAACAACTGGCCGAATTATCTCCGTCTAATTTAAAGTACTTTCTATGTTTTGTGGATAACTGGCCCGTGGAACATTGACAGAGCGGCCGCGTCGACTAGCCGACAGGCTTGACTAATGAGCGGTAAAATGAATCGAACGCCGTCCCAAATTGGCACTTAAATTTATATTTTGACCATAAAAAAGGCCCCGTTTAGGAGCCTTTTTTGATTACTGCAGCAGCGTATCAGTTGAACATTTCCATCAATCGCAAGCCCGGATCTTCGGCGCGCATAAATGCCTCGCCCACCAAAAACGTATTTACGTCGTGACCGCGCATGGCGGCGATGTCGTCGATGGTGTGAATACCGCTTTCGGTAACCACAATACGATCGTCGGGAATATTCGCCAGTAAATCGAAGGTGGTATCGAGGGTTACTTCAAAATTGTGCAGATTGCGGTTGTTAATACCGATTAATCGGTTGGGCAGTTCCAATGCTTGTTCCAACTCGGCTTGATTGTGCACTTCCACCAGCACATCCATACCCAGCTCCATGGCCAAATCGTTTAGCTGCTGCAAACGCTCAGGCTCCAAGCAGGCGGCAATCAATAAAATGCAATCGGCACCAATGGCTCGGGCTTCGAATACTTGGTATTCGTCGACCATAAAATCCTTGCGAATAACTGGCAGATCCACCTCTAAGCGCACCTGGCGCAGATAGTCGTTGGAGCCCTGGAAAAAGTCTACGTCGGTGAGTACCGACAAACACGCTGCGCCACCGCGGGCGTAGCTGCGGGCAATCTCACCGGGGTAAAAATCTTCGCGAATCACGCCCTTGCTGGGCGAGGCTTTTTTGATCTCGGCGATCACCGCCGCTTGCCCCTGAGACAATTTGCGCTCGATGGCGTTAAGGAAGCCGCGCGGTTGATCGTCGTTGTCGGCGATGCTTTGCAGCAATTGCTCGCGATTGGTCTTGGCCTGACGCTCGGCAATTTCCTCAAATTTGCGATCGACGATTTTTTTAAGCACCGTGGGCGTGTTCATACTGTTAACCTGTTTTTAAATTGTTGTTGGCCACTGTGGGCGACGAGCGCTTGAATCTACGGCTGAAAAACGCCGGTAAAGGCCACCAATTCGGCCAGTTTTTCTTTCGCCAGACCACTGCCCAGAGCATCTTGGGCGAGTTGAATGCCCTCGCTCAAGGTGGCCGCCACACCGCTTACGTAAATAGCCGCACCGGCGTTTAAGGCGATGATATCCAGCGCCTTCTGTGCAGTTTCGCCCGGTTGATTGCCGAGCGCCTGCTGAATTAACTGCAGGGACTGCTGGGCCGATTCGACCGACAAACCGTCCAAACTCTGGCGCTGAACACCAAAGTCTTCCGGCGCGATGGTGTATTCGCTGATCACACCCTCGTTGAGTTCCGCCACTTGCGTGGGCGCGGCAATGGAGATTTCATCCAAACCGTCTTCGGCGTGGACCACCATCACACGCTCGCTGCCGAGCCGCGCCAGCACCTCGGCCAGCGGCAGGCACCAAGCGGCATCGAACACCCCAATAACTTGGCGCTTAACGCCGGCGGGGTTAGTCAGTGGGCCCAGAACATTAAAGATAGTACGCAAGCCCAGTTCTCGCCGGGGACCAATGGCGTGTTTCATAGCGCTGTGATGAGCGGGCGCAAACATAAAGCCCACACCAATCTCCGCCACACAGCGCGCCACCTGTTCGGGGGTTATATTGAGATTAACGCCGGCAGCTTCGAGCAGATCGGCACTGCCGGTGCTGGACGACACCGAGCGGTTACCGTGCTTAGCCACTTTGCCACCGGCAGCGGCAACCACAAACGCAGCAGCCGTAGAAACATTAAACAAATTGGCTCCGTCGCCACCGGTACCGCAGGTATCCACCAGGTTATCGACCGCCAAATCGACTTTCGCCACCAACTCACGCATAACCTGAGCGGCACCGGTTATTTCATCAACGGTTTCGCCTTTGGCACGCAACGCGACCAAAAAGCCACCAATTTGCGCGTCGGTGGCACCGCCGGTCATGATTTGCATGACCACCTCGCGCATGGCTTCGGTGCTGAGATTTTGCTTATCAACGACCAGGGCCAGCGCTTGTTTGATGTCCATGTCGATGCTCCTCAGGCGTTGATAAAGTTCTCAAGCAGGGTATGACCGTGCTCGGATAAAATGGATTCCGGGTGAAACTGCACCCCTTCTAGGGCCAGCTCCTTGTGACGAATGCCCATGATTTCGTCCAGCTCGCCGTCGTCGGTTTGAGTCCAGGCGGTAACTTCCAGGCAATCGGGCACCGTGTGCTTATCCAACACCAGCGAGTGGTAGCGCGTGGCCGTGTAGGGACTCGGCAGCCCCCGAAATACGCCCACACCGGCGTGGTGGATCAATGAGGTTTTGCCGTGCATTACTTGGCCGGCGCGAACAATTTTGCCACCAAACGCCTGGCCAATACTTTGATGCCCCAAACAAACCCCCAAAATGGGCAGCTTGCCGGCCAATTGCTGAATAACCGCCAGCGAGACCCCGGCCTCATCGGGATTGCCCGGGCCGGGGGAAATAACAATTTTTTCGGGCGCAAGTTCCGTAATTTGCTCGACGCTGAGCTCGTCGTTGCGAATGACTTTTACATCCGCTTTGAGTTCGGCCAAATACTGCACCACGTTGTAGGTGAACGAATCGTAGTTATCGATCATTAAAATCATTGGTGTCACTCCCCGTTAAAGAACCATATCCACGGCTCGGAACATCGCCCGAGCTTTGTTCATGGTTTCTTTCCACTCCAATTCGGGGAGTGAATCCGCCACCACACCCGCCCCTGCTTGCAGATACAAGGTACCGTTTTTAATCACCGCGGTGCGAATGGCAATGGCGGTGTCCATGTTGCCGTTCCAACCGATGTAACCCACCGCGCCGCCGTAGATGCCGCGCTTTTCCTGCTCCAGCTCATCGATGATTTGCATAGCGCGTATTTTGGGCGCGCCGCTCAAGGTGCCCGCCGGCAGGCTGGCTTTTAACACATCCATAGCCGACAAGCCCGGTTTGATTTGCCCGGTTACATTGGAGGTAATGTGCATCACGTGGGAATAGCGCTCCACGACCATTTTGTCGGTGAGGGTTACTGTGCCGGTTTGCGCCACCCGGCCCACGTCGTTGCGGCCCAAATCGATCAACATTAAATGCTCGGCAATCTCTTTGGGATCGGCCAGCATTTCCTGTTCCAAGGCTAGATCTTCGGCCTCGGTGGCACCGCGCCGGCGAGTGCCGGCAATGGGTCTCAAGGTCACTTCGCCGTGTTCTAAACGCACTAAAATCTCGGGGCTGGCCCCCACCACCTGATGATCATCGAGATCGAGAAAATACATGTACGGCGATGGATTTAGATTGCGCAGTGCCCGGTACAAATTGAGCGGCGAAGCGGCAAAGGGAATCGACAAACGCTGCGACAACACCACCTGCATGGTATCGCCGGCGAGCACGTGCTCTTTAATGGATTCGATGGCCTTGTGGAAGTTGGCCTCGCCAAAGCTGGAAGTAAACTCCGCTTCGCGCGCGCCGTGGCCGTTCAATTTGATGGGGGCGGTGGCCGGTGCCGGCTGGCGCAACTGATCTTGCAATGTCTGCAGTCGGCGCTCGGCGTTATCCAAGGCATTGTCGGCATTGGCATCGGCAATAACGATGAAAATGATTTTGCCCGAGAGGTTGTCGAACACCAGCACTTCTTCGGAGACCATCAACAAAATGTCGGGCGTACCAATCACGTCTTTTTGTTGCGCACTTTTGAGTTTGGACTCCACGTAGCGCACGCAATCGTAGCCAAAATAGCCCACTAAGCCGCCGTTAAATACCGGCAGCCCGTCCAGTTCCGGCACTCGATAGCGCTCGCGAAACGACTCAACAAAGGCCAGCGGATCCGACAGCTGATGCTGCTCTACGATTTCGCCGTGTTCGCGAACCTCCACCTGTTCGCCACGGGCGGTGAGCAGCGTTTTCGCGGGCAAGCCAATGATGGAATAGCGGCCCCATTTCTCGCCGCCGTGCACGGATTCAAACAAATAAGAGTAAGGCCCCTGGGCCAATTTTAAGTAAGTGGATACCGGTGTATCCAAATCGGCCAGCACCTCGCGGTATACCGGGATGCGGTTATAACCCTCGGCGCGGTACTGTGCAAATTGTTCTGGCGTCATGTTTGTGGTTCCTGTTGTCGGTCAGCTCGAAGATACACGGGTGCTCTCGTAAACTGGCCTAAATAAGCTTTGCAATGAGGTGGGTGTTAACCCGGGGTGCCTTGCGGCAACGAGGTAACGACTAGCGACGCCATCGCCAGAGGTGAGTGTTGACGGCTTGCGACAACAGGAGAGATTGGGTGATTGAAATTGTCGTCAACATCAGATGTTTTCCAACTTAGCCCCTGGGTGGCCCCAAGTGGGAGGCTCCAATTGGCCGGCTACAAAATTTGCGGGGTAGTTTAGCCACACCGGGCAGCGGAGTCCAGCCTTAGCACCTGTTTAAACTCAGAGCTGATTTAAATCGGTTGACTTAAATCAGCCAGATCCTCACCCAACCACACCGGCGCATACTGGCTTAAATCCACACCGCGGTGATAACCGTAAGTCACCGCCACACTGGCCACGCCGGCGTTTTGCGCGGCGATTAAATCGTTGCTGGAATCGCCCACCATCAGACTGGCCTCGGCAGCCACCCCCAAGCGAGCCAACATGGTGGTTAATGGCAGTGCGCTGGGCTTGCGCTCGGCCAAGCATTCACCGCCCAGGCAATCGACAAAAAAGCCATCGATAGCCAAAGTTTTGAGCATATCGGGCACGTATTCGATGGGTTTGTTGGTGATTATGGTTTGCTTAACGCCGTGATCATGCAAAAACGTTAATAATTGAGCCACCCCCGGAAACAAACGCAAGCGGTGATTGGCGGTCTCGCGGTAGTGGTGGCGAAAACGACTCAAGCCCAGCTCGAACTGCGCCTGCGATAAACCGGCGAAGTCCAGGGCCTGTTCCAACAGCAACCTCTGGCCACCGCCCACCCAGGTGCGCACTCGCGCCTCGCCCGCCGGAGCAACATCCAGATCGGCCAGCGCTCGATCCACCGCCAGGGCCATGCCTGGAACACTGTCGACGAGCGTCCCGTCCAAATCGTACATCACCAATTCGGGCAGTTTATTAAGCAGTTGCTCTAGCAGGCTGGGCATGGCAATTCCTTGTGTGCATTCGTGACTGGACGGTTTGACCTTTAAGCCTGAGCCAACTGTTGGCGCAGTGCGGCAATGGCCTCGGCGTAGTCATTTTTGCCAAAAATGGCCGAGCCGGCCACAAAGGTGTCGGCGCCCGCCTCGGCGATGGCCTGAATGTTATCGGCGGTCACACCGCCGTCGATTTCCAGGCGAATTTCCTGGCCGGTGGCATCGATGGCATCGCGCGCCTCGCGCAGTTTATCGAGCACGTAGGGGATAAATTTCTGTCCGCCGAAGCCCGGATTTACCGACATCAGCAACAACATATCCAATTCGGGCAACAGGGTTTTGATGCGGCTGAGCTCCGTGCCCGGATTGAGCACCAAACCGGCTTTGCAGCCATGGCTGCGAATCAATTGCAGCGAGCGATCCACATGGCGCGACGCCTCGGGGTGAAAGGTGATGTAGGTAGCGCCGGCCTCGGCGAACTGCACAATCAAGTCATCCACCGGTTCAACCATCAAATGCACATCAATAGGCGCGGTAATACCGTATTTGCGCAGCGCCTTAGCCACCATGGGCCCCACCGACAAATTGGGCACATAGTGATTGTCCATAACATCAAAATGCACAATATCGGCACCGGCATCTAACACTGCAGCCACTTCTTCGCCAAGTCGAGCGAAATCAGCAGCTAAAATGGATGGAGCAATTAAATATTCCGACATAACCCAACTCCGTAATCACGCCCTAAATTGGCTGAATAATAAATCGATGAAAGCAAGCAACAGCAGACCTGCCACACACACCAGTAACCGCGCGAAGGCAAGTTCAAGTGAACAAGGGGCGCGCATTGTACTGAAAGCCCAGGGATTTGGCCAAAAACCGCGCAGTTTTTTTGCCCGTGTCCTACAAAGTTTGGTATTGCTCTGTTCGAATTTGCCCTGTTCGACATTGCTCAGTTTGGCACTGCTGAGTTCACCATTGGGCGCCCAACCCACGCTCGACGACAAAGCAAATGACCCAAAAGCCATGAGCGACAAGGCTCCCATGGCAGGCGATGAGCCAGCCGCCGCAGATAGGGCCGAGACCGCGACCAAAGACGCCGAGCAAGAGATGAGCGAACCGCCCCCTAGGGTCGGACTGATTGCCGAACAAACCGAGCGCGATTTGGCGCAGAGTTTGGCGAACAGCGATCCGCTCACGCAAACAAACTGGCTAACCGTAGCCGAACAAGACTACCTGGCGCTGTTTAAACCCGCCGCCAAACCCTCACCACGAGGGGTGGTTATTGTACTGCCGGATCGCCGTCAGCACCCGGACTGGCCGCAATACGTGCGACCGCTGCGCAACGGTTTAGCCGAACGAGGCTGGATTACCTGGGCTCTGAGCTTGCCGTACGCACCACAACCCCCGCCACCGGCTCGACCCGCGGACCCAGCGCCAATGCCCAATGGCGAGACAGAAGAAACCAAGCCAGGCGACGGCGAGACCAAAAATGAAGAAAACCCAGCACCCAAACCAATGCCCGCCCCGGAAGCCATGATGGACCCAGAAACCATGATGACCCCGGAACAATTGGCGAACACCACAGAAAAACCACCTATCGACGAACAAATCGATGCATTGCAACGCCAAGCCCTGGCGCAAATTGGCAATATCGCCAACGGCAATCTGGTGATTATCGGTGTGGGAGAAGGCGGTTTTTGGGCCAGCCGTTGGGCTCAGCAATTACAAGCGAGCCGACAAGACTTGCGCATCAAGCTCGTGTTCATCGACATCGACAACCAAGTGATTGGTCTCGACGCGGGCTTTGCCGAGTTTTTACCCGAGCCCATGCCCGTGCTAGACCTTTACCCGGCTAACCGCGGCCCCGACGCCAAATTGCGCAAACGACTCAGCAAAGCGGCGGGCTTTAGGCGCTACATTCAGCAAGATTTGCCGCAGCAGGCATTATCCAACAGCCGGCTGATCAATCGCGTGCACGGCTTTGCTAAAAACTAATCGTCGCTAAAAACTATTTCACACCAAACGCGCTCGCAATGCTTGCAACCGCTCAGGCGTGCCCACATCCACCCAATCGCCCTTGTGCACCTGGCCGCTCAATCGACCCTGGGCAATGGCCCAATCGAACACTTCTTTTAAACCAAAACACTCACGTCGTTTGGGGTACTGGGCAATGATCTCGGGGCGAAACAGCGCCATGCCACTGTAAGTGAAGGTAGTGAGCCCGGCCTCAGCGGGCACAATGCGGTCGCCGTCCAAGGCAAAATCACCGGAAGGGTTATGGCTGGGGTTGGCCACCAAAACCAAGTGGCCCAGGCATTCATCGGGCAGAGGTTTGGCCGCCAGTTGTGCCAAATCGAAGTCGCTCCAAACATCGCCATTAACCAACACAAAGGGGGTCGACCCCAGCAAAGGCAGTGCGCGATGAATACCGCCGGCGGTCTCCAGCGGTTGCGCTTCGCGAGAGAAACGCACGTTCACATCGTAGGCGGCACCGTCGCCAATCGCCTCGATAATCTGCTCACCCAAATAGGCCACATTAATGACCACATTGGTCATGCCCGCCGATTTGAGTCGCAACAACTGATGGCCAATGAGCGGATGCTCGCCCACACGCAATAGGGGTTTGGGGCAGTGCTCGGTGAGCGGCAACATGCGCGTGCCTTTTCCCGCCGCCAGTAACATGGCCGTGCGAGCCGTCATAGCGGTTGTTCGCCAGGTTGATACCAAGCTTGTGACTCGATTGCCGGCATTAGTTGCTCGTCGATGAATGCGAGCAACGGTTGGGTTTGCTCAAAGCGGCCTGCGGTATCGCGCACATAGGCAAGTACTCGGGGCAGATCGGCAAGATACTGCTGCTTGCCATCGCGCAGTGCTAAGCGGGCGAAAATTCCCAGCACTTTTAAATGCCGCTGCAAGCCGGTTAAGTGAAACCAGTGCAGAAAACGTTGATCACTGATGTCTGGCAACAACCCCACATCTTTTGCCAATCGAGCGTAACTCAAAGCCCACTGCTCCACTTTGTCGGCGGGCCAACGCAGATAGCAGTCTTTCAACAGCGAGACAATATCGTAGGTAATCGGCCCCCAAACCGCGCCCTGGAAGTCAATCACGCCAAGAGATCGCCCCTGGCGCTCGATTAAGTTGCGCGAGTGGTAGTCGCGATGCACCAAAACCTGGGGTTGCTGAAGGCTGTTGTCGATTAAAAAATTAAACGCCGGCGTTAACGAGAAGTTTTCTAGGGCATGGGATTGCTGAAGCAACTCACCAATAAACCAATGGGGAAATAAGTTAAGCTCGTTCTGCAACAAGGTGGGACTGTAGCTGGGTAAATCCAGGCTGTAGGGCCGCAACTGCTGCAGCGCCAGCAATGTGATGATGGCCTGACCGTAGTGGGCGTCGGCGTTGTCGGGCTCCTGCTCCAACTCATTGGCGAGCAGATCATCGCCAAAGTCTTCGATAATTAAAAACCCCCGTTGCTCGTCCACGGCAATGATGTTGGGCGTGGATACCGCGCCCTGTTGCATGGTTTTGGCCAGGGCCACAAACAGCGGTGTGTCTTCGGTTTCGACCGGGGCGTGCACGGCCAACATGGGTTTGCCACCATTGTGAATACGGTAGTAGCGACGAAAGCCCGCGTCGCCCGATAGAGGCGACAAGGTAAGTGGCCCGGTGTTGGTATCCAGGCTCTGGATTTGTTGTTCAACCCAGTTAGTAAGCGCTTGCAAATTATCGGCTGTCATTGTTCTTTTATCGATGTTAGAAGTTACTAATACGCCAGCTTATCACACTGCCGGACTCGGTTTGTGCCAGTGTCCGATTCCGCTGAAATCCTTCTGGCACACGATTTATCCTTACATTATTGTTCAATACGGCTTCAACTGCGCCGGTGGTTTCCGTAGAATCTCGGCCTGCTTGTCACCACCATGAGTTTTCACGCCTTTATGCCAGCTTGTCGCCATCGACTGTACAATCGCCCCGAGCGCTTCGCTCGCCGATGCTTGCCGCGCCGCTGGCAGATGAGTGCGTTGGCGCTGGCTGTTGTCGCACCTTGTTCTATCGCTCCCTGGTCACACGCCGAAGACGATGAGCGCGATGCCATCGATTGGCGCCCTAAAGCCGAGCTCAACCCCCAACAGCAAATCGATGCCACCTATTGCTCCGGTCGCTATGTCTCGCCTTACGAGCCCGACGGATCCACTGTAGCGACGAAAGACTCACCCTTAGAAGCCACCGCCGACCGCAGCCGAGCCCAAGGCGACGGCAGCATTACTCTGGAAGGCGACGTTAAGGCCCGCCAGGGTGCGCAATCCCTGGAGGCCGAAAAAGTGGTTATCGACCGCAATACCGGTCAAGCCAAGGTCGAGGGCGATGTCGTGCTGCGCGATCGCGATGTCCGTGTGGCCGCCGATAAAGGCGAAATCAACAATCAACGCAATACCGCCGAGCTCAACGAAGTCAATGTGGTCGCCTACCCCGGCCAATTGCGCGCCCAAGCATCGCGTTTTAAAAAGCACCGAGATAACAGTATTCACTTGAGCCACGGCAGTATTACCACCTGCCCGCCAGGCCAAGAGGATTGGTCAATTCAGGCCGATGCCATTGATATTCGCGACGACAATATTTGGGGCGTGCTCAAAAACCCCGTGGTTAAATTCAAGGGCGTGCCGGTTTTCTGGCTGCCGTTTATGACCTTCCCCGCCAGTGATGAGCGCTTGTCGGGTTTTTTGTTCCCGGCAGTGGGCTTTAGCGACAACGGCGGATTGGATGTAGCTCTACCCTACTATTTTAATTTGGCACCCAATTACGATCTGTTGTTGAGCCCCAGGCACATCAACAATCGCGGCACAGGTTTAGAAGGCCAGTTTCGTCACTTGTCGCCGCTGTTCGAAAGCCAGATCGACTTTGCCGGACTCAGTGACGATCAAGGCATCGACAGCCGCACCGAGCGATTATTAAACGACGCCGGTGTCTCCGAGACCGACCAAGCCAATTTATTCAACGATAAAGACCGCTGGCTTTTGGGCATCCAACAAAAAGGCGGCTTTCTCGCCGGCGGCGATCAGGCCTGGTTTAGTGAAATTGACTTCACACGCGTGAGCGATCGCCGCTACTTTGACGACATCAACAACACCGCGATCGATGTCTCAGAAAAAACCCATTTACTCAGACTCGGCAGCGTTGGCTATCAAACCGACAACTGGCGCGCCACACTGAGTGCGCGCAGCTATCAAACGCTGGAGTTCAACACACCGCAGCCCTACCAGGAGCTGCCTCGACTTAACGTTGATGGCGACTATGTTTGGCAGGGTTTTAGTGCTCGCCTCGCCCACGAGTACGTTCAGTTTGATCAAGATGGCCTTGTAGACGATAACGGCAACCAAATTATTCGCGGTGAGCGGGCTCGCTTAGCGTATGATTTCATTCGCCCGTATAGCGCCATTTGGGGCTATATCACCCCCGGCCTGCACATTAAGCACACCGCCTATGAATTGAACGACGACAACCTAATTGCCACAGCAGAGGCGTCTCAAAACTACACCGCCTTTCAAGGCAGCGTGGATTCCGGGTTATTTTTTGAACGCCAAGGCCGCGTGTCAAACTGGCGCTATTTGCAAACGTTTGAGCCGCGCCTGTTTTATTTGTACAGCAACACCGACGACCAAAGCGCTCTGTTTAACGTCACCGCCGATGGTGGCAATGTCGATTTCGATACCACCGAAACCACCTTCAGCTACAATCAGTTGTTTCGTACCAGCCGCTTTGCCGGTGGCGATCGTATCGACGACGACCACCGCGTTTCGCTTGGCCTAACCAGCCGAATTATCGACAGTAATTCCGGGCGCGAACTCTTCTCGGCAAGCCTCGGCCAGAGCTTTTATCTGGATAACCGAGAAGTTTTTGCCGATCGCTTCGGCGGAGACGATGTGGGTCGATCGGAAATTGCCGGCGAGCTGGGTGCCAACATTGGCAAACGCTTGCGCTGGGATTTGAGCGTGGTTTACGACCCAGAGCAAGACCTCACCAATTTGGGCCGCACCAGCCTGCGCTATCTGGATTCCTCCCACCGGCTGATTAACGTGGGCTTTAATTTCCAGCGCAAAGACAACAACGCCTCGGCCACAACCATTGCCGGTAACAATACCCAACAGAGCGATATTTCGATGATTTTACCCGTCAACAAACGGGTAAATTTCATCTTTCGCAACCTGCATGATTTTACTTTTGACCGGGAACTGGATACCTTCTCCGGCCTCGAATACAACAGTTGTTGTTATCGAGCCCGATTTGTCTGGCGGCGCTGGATCAGCAACGACCTGAGCCGCTTAGTCGCCGACGACGATTTAAACTATAAAACCGGCGTGTTTTTCGACATCCAACTGAAAGGCCTGGGCAGTAGCGCCGGCCGATTCTACCAACTACTATCAGATACGATTCCCGGTTACAGCACCCGGGAACAAGCTGTATTCCCAGAGTAACTTAAGACATTTATGACCCATCACCTCAGCGCTCGTTCATCACTCACATCAATGCTTAAACCCGCCCTATTAGCGTGCTGCTTGTTGCCGTTATGGGCACAGGCCAAAGTCGAGGATCTGGATCGCGTGGTCGCGGTAGTCGACGAAGACGTGGTGATGGCCAGCGAACTCAACCAGCAACTCGAACGCGTTAAGCAACAAATCGCCGCCCGGGGCGATCTGCCGCCGGAGGAAGAGCTCAAAGAGCAGGTGCTGGAGCATTTGATTATTCAGCGCATTCAAATGTCGCTGGCCGACCGCTTAGGCATGGAAATCAACGACAGCGAAGTCGATCAAACCCTTAACCGCTTGCGCACTTCCAAAAACCTCAGCCCGGAGGAGTTTGTCCAGCAACTCCAAGCCGATGGTCTGTCGGTGAGCGCCCTGCGCCAGCAATTGCGCAACGATTTATTGGTACAGCGAGTGCAGCAGGCGCGGGTTTACTACCGGATTCAAATTTCCGATCAGGAAGTGGACAACTTCTTAAATTCCGAAGAAGGCAAATTTTGGTTGTCGCCCGAGTTTAATTTGGGCCATATTTTGGTGCCGTTTTCCAACAACGGCCGAGGTGAGGATCTCACCAACACCCAGGTTCAAGCGCGGGCGTTGTTTGAGCGTTTGCAAAGGGGCGAAAATTTTCGATCGCTGGCGGTATCCAACTCTGGCGGTCAAAATGCTCTGGAAGGCGGCGACTTAGGCTGGCGCAAAGCCGTGGAATTACCCGAAGTCTTCTCTGAACGACTCAATGATATGCAGCCCGGCCAAATCAGCGAGCCGTTTAAAAGCGGAGCCGGTTTTCACATTTTAAAAGTCTACGATCGCCGCGGTGCCGAGGAAACCGTCATCGAGCAATCGAAAGTGCGCCACGTATTGCTGAAACCCTCGGCTATTCTCAGCGACGAACAAGCCGTCGAGCAGCTCAAAACAATTCGCGAGCGTGCTCTGTCGGGCGAGGTGGAATTTGCCGAGCTTGCTCGAGAGCACTCCGAGGATATTGGCTCCATGCTCTCTGGTGGCGATTTAGGTTGGTCGGTGCCCGGCAAGTTTGTACCCGAATTCGAAGAAATGATGAAAACCACCGCCGTCGGCGAAGTCAGCCAGCCGTTTCGTTCGCAATTTGGCTGGCATATTTTGTACATTGAAGATCGTCGCCAAGAAAACATGACCGACACGGTCATTCGCAATCAGGCCGTTAATTTGCTGCGCAGCCGCCGCTTTAACGAAGAGCTGGAAATCTGGTTGCAAGAAATTCGCGCCCAAGCCTATGTCGAAAACCGTTTGCAGTAACGACCGCCCCTGGTTGGCCGTTACTCCGGGAGAGCCTGCCGGCATCGGTCCGGATCTGGTCATTCAACGGGCGCAACAGCCCCAATCGGTCAATCTAGTGATCTGCGCCAATGGGCGGTTGCTTGAAGAGCGTGCGGCGCAACTGGGCTTGCCATTGCAGGTTTTGCCGTTTGAGCCCGGAGTATCCGGCCCGTGCGAGCCCGGCCAACTGTACGTTATCGATCATGCGCTAGCTGCACCCGTTAATACCGGCCAACTCGACCCTAACAATGCCCGCTATGTGTTGAATTGCTTGGATACCGCCATCGCCGGCTGCCAGGACGGCACGTTTCAGGCCGTGGTTACCGGCCCTGTGCACAAAGGCGTTATCAACGACGCCGGTATTGCGTTTAGCGGTCACACCGAGTATCTGGCCGATAAGACCCATACCGAACAGGTCGTAATGATGCTGGCCACCGAGGGACTGCGAGTTGCGTTGGTTACCACGCACCTTCCCCTCAAAGCCGTTGCCGATGCGATTACTCAAACCACGCTGCGCCGCGTTATTGAGATTGTTCACAATGATCTGCAGGGTAAGTTTGGCATCACCAAGCCCAAACTATTGGTGTGTGGCCTAAACCCCCACGCCGGCGAAGGCGGCCATTTGGGCACAGAAGAACTCACGGTAATCAATCCGGTAATCGAACAGCTCAAAGCGGCAGATTTGCACTTAACCGGCCCCCTACCCGCCGATACAGCCTTCACCCCGGGGCCGCTGGCCAATGCCGATGCCGTTATCGCCATGTACCACGATCAAGGTCTGCCGGTGCTCAAACACAAGGGGTTTCATCAAGCGGTGAACATTACATTGGGATTACCCATTATTCGCACTTCGGTGGATCACGGCACAGCCCTGGATCTGGCCGGCACCGGGCAAGCCGACCTGGGCAGCCTAGCCTATGCCATCGACCAAGCCCAAATTATGGCCCGTGCCCATGCATAAAGCCCGCAAACGTTTCGGCCAAAACTTTCTGCACGATCCGAGCGTTATTCAACGCATCGTCGATAGCATTGCAGTAAAACCCGACGACAACCTCGTGGAAATCGGTCCCGGCAAGGGCGCGATTACCGCCCTATTGCTAGCAAAAGCCAAAGCCCTGCAGGTGGTGGAGCTGGACCGCGATTTAATACCCATTCTTCTGGCGCAGTTTGCCAATCATCCGGGTTTTAAAATCCATCAGGCCGATGCGCTGAAGTTTGATTTTGCTGCGCTCCACCAGCCCGAACAGCCCCTGCGCATCGTGGGTAATCTGCCCTACAACATCTCCACACCGTTAATTTTTCATCTATTGAGCCTGGGCACCCAAGTGCGCGATATGCACTTTATGCTGCAAAAGGAAGTGGTCGAGCGCATGGCCGCCAGCCCCGGCGGCAAGAGCTATGGCCGATTGAGCGTGATGACCCAATACCACTGCCAAGTGGATAGCCTGTTTGACGTGCCGCCGGAGTGCTTTGTGCCGCAACCTAAGGTAGAATCGGCGATTGTTCGGCTTGTTCCCATGGTGCCAAGCGCAAACGTCGCCCAAGACATCAAATTGCTCGACAAAATCGTCACGGCGGCTTTCCAGCAGCGCCGCAAAACCGTGCGCAACGCCTTAAAAAACTGGTGCACGGCCGATCAGTTGCAACAACTGGGCATTGACCCCACCGCTCGACCGGAAACCCTTGCACTCGATCAATACGTGGTACTGGCCAACCATTGTCTCAATCACCCCAACACGGTGAAAACTGCCAAGGAGACCCCATAGGTATTGTTATCTAAAACCCATCAATGCTGTAAAACGAGTTACCCATGACAGCCAAACCCATTGAAGTCAGCGTTAAAACCCACTACATCGCCGAGCAATCCGACCCGGCCGATCACCGTTTTGTTTACGCTTACACCGTGACCATTCGCAATACCAGCGATACCCCCACCCAATTGCTGAGCCGCCATTGGCGCATCACCAACGGCGACAACGACGTACAAGAAGTGCGCGGCGAAGGGGTTGTGGGCGAACAACCGCACTTGGCCCCCGGCGATGAATACACCTACACCAGCGGCGTGGTATTGGAAACCGAAATCGGCACAATGGAAGGCAGTTACCAAATGATCACCGACGAGGGCGCTACTTTCGACGCAGAGGTTCCAGCCTTTGCCCTGGTGCCCCCCCACGCATTGCACTGAGTACCCGTGACGACTTACGCTGTTGGCGACCTTCAAGGTTGTCTAGATCCACTGCTTTGCCTCTTAAAAGAGGTTAATTTCGATCCGCAAACCGACCGCCTTTGGCTGGTGGGCGATCTCGTCAACCGAGGCCCGCAATCGCTGGCAACCCTAGAGTACCTCTACGAATTACGCCACTGTGTGGTGAGCGTGCTGGGCAATCACGATTTGCATCTGTTGGCCTACGCCTACGGTCATCGCGCGCCGTCGCGGGGCGACACGCTCGACGACATCATTCACTCGCCCAAACTGCCGCTCTGGCTCGATTGGTTACGCCAAATGCCACTGCTGTACTGGGACGAACAATTTGGCTGCGCCCTGGTGCACGCCGGTATTCCCCCGCAATGGAATATTGACCAAGCACTGGCTCTCAGTGGCGAAGTGGAAGCTTGCTTGAAGGACGATCAAGCACTGGATGGATTCTTGGCCAACATGTACGGCAACACGCCCAGTCAGTGGCGCGACGACTTAACCGGCACCGACCGATTGCGCACCATTACCAACTACTTTACCCGCATGCGCTTTTGCGATGCCCAAGGTCAGTTGGAGCTCAAGCACAAAGGCGAGCCGGCTACCGCTCCGGAAGGTTTCCAGCCTTGGTTTGAGCACTATCTGCAAAACCCCGACAACCCTACCGTGATTTTTGGCCATTGGGCCGCACTAGACGGTGCTACCCACAGCCATCGAGCCATTGGCCTGGATACTGGCTGCGTGTGGGGCAACAATCTCACCATGCTATGCTTAGAGACCGGCCAACGCTGGCAATGCGATTGCCCTTAATTGCAAGGCTGTATAACTTGAAGGCTAAACAGCGCTATAGCGACTGCCCCCAAGGCAGTCGGCCCAACCTATAATCCTCCAACCTAATCCTCAAAACCATTGGGATTGTTAGATTGCCAGCGCCAAGTGTCGGCCACCATGGCCTCCACACCCAATTCCACTTGCCAGTCCAACTCGCGCTTAGCTTTGCCGGCGTCGGCGTAGAACTCGGCCAAATCACCGGCCCGGCGCGGTAAAATTTGGTAGGGAATGGGCTTGCCACAGGCCTTTTCGTAGGCGGCCACCATCTCCAACACACTCAAACCGCGACCCGCACCCAGGTTATAAACCTGCCAACCGGGCTCGCTGTTTAAGAGCTTATTGAGCGCCGCCAGATGCCCGCGCGCCAAATCCACCACATGGATGTAATCGCGTACCCCTGTGCCATCGCGAGTGGGGTAATCGTCGCCGAATATACCTAAAAATTCTCGCTTACCTACACTAACTTGCGCGATATACGGCAATAGATTGTTGGGAATACCGTTGGGATCTTCGCCGATTAAACCGCTCGGATGCGCGCCGATGGGATTAAAGTAGCGCAACAACGACACCCGCCAGGGCGACTCGGGAGCATTGCAGGCGTCTTTGAGAATCTCCTCCACCATGAGCTTGGTGCGGCCGTAAACATTACTGGCCGCCGTGGGCAGAGTTTCTACGTAGGGGATGGGCGCGTTTTCGCCGTATACCGTGGCTGAGGAACTGAACACAATGTTGCAGCAACCGGCCTCAGCCATTACCTCGGCCAGCGCCACACTGCCGGCGACGTTGTTGTCGTAGTAGGCCAAGGGGATTTGCGCAGATTCTCCTACCGCCTTCAATCCGGCAAAATGAATCACGCCGGCAAACCTGTGTTCTTGAAATATGCGCCTCATTTGCGGCTGATCGCGAATATCCGCCTCTACGAACTCTAGGGTTTTACCTGTTATTTTTTCAACCCGCTTGAGGGATTCGATTTTGCTGTTTTTTAGGTTGTCGACCACAACCACCTCAAACCCCGCGTGCAACAGCTCAACACAAGTGTGGCTGCCGATATAACCGGCGCCGCCTGTGACTAAAATCTTTCCCATGATCTGACGATTCCTTATACAGCTCGATTTTTTTGCGATCTTTTTATTGCAGTTTCTGTTGCAATGGACAAATAATAACTGTAATGATGCAGTGAATACAGTCGGGTTAAAGCCCTCAATATCAACCAAAAATTGGACAAGCGCGTAAAGCAATCAAATACTTGAACTATACGATTGTGGCACAAACAAAGTTGTATACGAGGAGATAACCCAACGCGAAAAACATTCGCTACCTGCGACGGCCACAGCTTGAGTGCGCCGAGCTACAAACAACCCAGCAACACCGCTGCCATGTGGTTGTTTTGTTTCGCTACGCACTGCCTTTTCGGCCCATATTGGGCCGGCTGCCCGCCGCTCCCATCAATTCGAAAGAGGATGCAATATAGATGAGTATTTTCAGCCATTACCAGGAGCGTTACGTTGCCACCCAGGAAGAAGAACTCACCATCCAAGAGTATCTCGACCTGTGTAAGTCAGACCCCAGCGTTTACGCCACTGCCGCCGAGCGCATGCTCATGGCCATCGGCGAACCCGAGTTAATCGATACCTCACTAGATTCCCGACTGTCCCGCATCTTCTCCAACAAAATCATCAAGCGCTACAAAGCATTCGAAGACTTCTACGGCATGGAAGAAAGCATCGAGCAAATCGTGTCTTTCTTTAAACACGCTGCGCAAGGCCTGGAAGAGAAAAAACAAATTTTGTATTTACTGGGCCCCGTGGGTGGCGGTAAATCCTCACTGGCCGAAAAACTCAAAGCGCTAATCGAAAAATTTCCTATTTACTGCATCAAGGGCTCACCGGTCTTTGAAAGCCCACTGGGTTTATTCGATCCCGACGAAGACGGCGAAATTCTGCAAGAAGATTACGGCATTCCCACCCGCTACGTAAAAACCATTATGTCGCCCTGGGCCGTTAAGCGCTTGCACGAATACAACGGCGATATCAGTAAATTTAAAATTGTAAAATTATACCCATCCATTTTGGACCAGGTAGCCGTTTCTAAAACCGAACCCGGCGACGAAAACAATCAGGATATTTCCTCGCTGGTGGGTAAAGTGGACATCCGCAAACTGGAAGACTTTCCGCAAAACGACCCCGACGCCTACAGCTTCTCCGGAGGTTTGTGCCGAGCCAACCAGGGCCTTATGGAATTTGTGGAAATGTTTAAAGCCCCCATCAAGGTGTTGCACCCACTGTTAACCGCCACACAGGAGGGCAACTTTAACAGTACCGAAGGATTGGGCGCGATTCCGTTTGAAGGCATAATTCTCGCTCACTCCAACGAGAGCGAATGGCAGAGCTTTAAAACCAACAAAAATAACGAAGCCTTTATCGACCGGGTGTACATCGTAAAAGTCCCCTACTGCTTGCGGGTTTCGGAAGAAATTAAAATTTACGAAAAACTCCTGGAGCACTCTTCGCTGTCCGAAGCACCGTGCGCGCCCGATACACTCAACATGCTGGCTCAATTCAGCGTGTTATCGCGCATAAAAATGCCGGAAAACTCCAACGTGTTTTCCAAAATGCGCATTTACAACGGCGAAAATTTAAAAGACACCGACCCCAAAGCCAAATCGCTGCAGGAATACAAAGACAACGCCGGCGTCGACGAAGGCATGTCGGGTTTATCCACCCGCTTTGCTTTTAAGATTTTATCCAAAGTCTTTAACTTCGACCCCACCGAAGTCGCCGCCAACCCCGTGCACCTGCTCTATGTGTTGGAACAACAAATCGAACAGGAACAATTTGCGCAAGAAGTTCAAGAACGCTACGTGGGTTATTTAAAAGAGTTTCTCGCGCCCAAATACGTGGAATTTATTGGCAAAGAAATTCAAACCGCCTACTTGGAATCCTACGCCGAGTACGGCCAAAACATTTTCGATCGCTATGTAACCTATGCCGATTTTTGGATTCAGGATCAGGAATACCGCGATCCAGAAACCGGCGAAATTCTCGACCGCGCCTCGCTCAACGAAGAGTTGGAAAAAATCGAAAAACCCGCCGGCATCAGCAACCCGAAAGATTTCCGCAACGAAGTGGTGAATTTTGTGTTGCGCGCGCGAGCCAATAACAACGGCAAAAACCCGGCATGGAATAGCTACGAAAAACTGCGCACGGTGATCGAGAAAAAAATGTTCTCCAACACCGAAGATTTACTGCCGGTTATTTCGTTCAATGCCAAAGCCTCCAACGACGACAAGAAAAAGCATCAAGATTTTGTCAAGCGCATGGTGGAACGTGGCTATACCGAGAAGCAGGTACGTTTGTTGTCCGAGTGGTATTTGCGAGTCAGAAAATCGCAGTAAAAGCACCGCCCAAGTCAGCAAACTGAGGAGATTTGATGAGTTACATTATCGACCGACGACTGAACTCCAAAAACAAGTCTATGGTCAATCGGCAGCGTTTTTTGCGCCGATATCGTAGTCACATCAAAAAAGCCGTATCTGAAGCCGTCAGTCGGCGTTCCATTACCGACATGGAAAACGGGGAGCAAATCAGCATCCCCACTAAAGATATTTCCGAGCCGATTTTTCACCACGGTCAGGGCGGCCACCAGGAGCGAGTGTTGCCCGGCAACGATCAATTCGTCAGCGGCGACCGCATTCCGCGCCCACCGGGCGGAGGCGGCGGCGGTGGTTCTGGCGAGGGCAACGCCAGCGACCAGGGCGAAGGCATGGACGATTTCGTCTTTCAAATCACGCAAGACGAATTTTTGGATTTCATGTTCGAAGACTTGGAGCTGCCCAATTTAGTAAAACGGCAGTTATCCGGCAGCGAGGAATTTAAAACCCGCCGCGCGGGCTTTTCCAATCAGGGTTCACCCGGTCAAATCAATATTGTGCGCTCGCTGCGCTCGGCCAATGCACGACGCATTGCGTTAAGCAGCGGTAAACGCAAACGCTTAAAAGAAATGGAAGCCGAGCTCGAAAAACTCGAAGCCATGGAGCCTGCGCTAAAAGATCACAAGCGCATAGAATCGCTGTTGGAGGAAATCGCCAATTTGCGTGCAGCCATTCAAAAAGTCCCCTGGCTCGACGACTTCGACATTAAATACAATCTACAAGTTAAATACCCGGTACCGCACAGCAAGGCCGTGATGTTTTGTATTATGGATGTCTCCGGCTCCATGAGCCAAGCCACCAAAGACATGGCCAAACGCTTTTTTATATTGTTGTATCTTTTTTTGCAGCGCAATTACGAACGCACCGACGTGGTGTTTATTCGCCACCACACCAGCGCCAAAGAAGTAGAAGAAGAAGAGTTTTTTTACTCACGCGAAACCGGTGGTACGATTGTTTCCAGCGCGCTGTATTTAATGAAAGATATTTTGGAAGAGCGCTACCCCACTAACGAATGGAACATTTACGGCGCGCAGGCTTCCGATGGCGATAACTGGAACGACGACTCCAGCACCTGTTCGCGTTTATTAATGAAAGAAATCCTACCCAAGTTGCAGTACTACTCGTACATCGAAATTACCCCACGCCAACACCAAGCGCTGTGGGAAGAGTACGAAACTGTCGCCGGTGCCTTTCCCGATTTGTTTGCCATGCAACAAATTATTGATGTTAGCGACATTTACCCCGTCTTCCGGCAATTATTTCAGAAGAAAACGGCATGAAAAATTCCCCCATATCGACCAGTTCCGAGTGGACATTCGAACTGGTTGAAACCTACGATCGCGAAATTGGTGCCATCGCCAAAGAATATGGCCTGGACACCTACCCCAATCAGATCGAAATCATCAGCTCTGAGCAAATGATGGACGCCTACTCATCGGTGGGCATGCCAATTG
The DNA here is from genome assembly GCA_964342265.1 of uncultured Cellvibrionaceae bacterium. Taxonomy (GTDB): domain Bacteria; phylum Pseudomonadota; class Gammaproteobacteria; order Pseudomonadales; family Cellvibrionaceae; genus Halioxenophilus. The sequence continues at coordinate 22,527 of CAYFFE010000030.1, forward strand.
GCTACAACCATTGGTCGTACGGCAAACAATTTCTAACCACCGAGCGCTCCTACAAACGCGGGCAAATGGGCTTGGCTTACGAGATTGTCATTAATTCCTCGCCGTGCATTGCTTACCTCATGGAAGAAAACACCATGACCATGCAGGCGTTGGTTATCGCGCACGCCAGCTACGGTCATAACTCGTTTTTTAAAGGCAATTATTTATTCCGCGCCTGGACCGACGCCGAATCGATTATCGATTATTTGGTGTTTGCCAAAAACTACATCGCCAAGTGCGAGGAGCGCCACGGCATCGATGCCGTAGAGCAGTTGCTGGACTCCTGCCACGCCTTAATGAATTACGGCGTAGATCGCTACCAGCGCCCCTACCCGATTTCCAACGCGGAAGAACAATTCCGCCAAAAAGAGCGCGAGGAATATTTGCAGCGACAAGTCAACGATCTCTGGCGCACCATTCCCGCCTCAGAAGCCGACTCCGTACCCGAAGAAGCGCTGCAGTATCCGTCGGAACCGCAAGAAAATTTGCTCTACTTTTTTGAGAAAAATGCGCCGCTACTGGAACCCTGGCAACGCGAGGTGGTGCGCATTGTGCGTAAAGTCGCCCAGTATTTTTACCCGCAGCGACAAACCCAAGTAATGAATGAAGGCTGGGCAACCTTTTGGCACTACACCTTACTGAATACACTGTATGAACGCGGTAAATTAAGCGACGGCTTCATGATGGAGTTTTTGCAGTCGCACACCAGTGTTATTTATCAGCCACCGTATAACAGTCGCTATTTTTCGGGCATTAATCCTTACACCCTAGGCTTTAGTATTTTTACCGACCTGCGCCGCATTTGCGAAAAACCCACCGACGAAGACCGCGAATGGTTTCCCGATATCGCCGGCTCAAATTGGTTGGAGACTTTGGATTTCGCCATGCGCAATTTCAAGGATGAGAGTTTTATTCTGCAATACCTGTCGCCCAAGGTTATGCGCGACCTTAAATTGTTTTCCATCGTCGACGACAACTTGGAATCCGACATTATCGTTGGCGCTATTCACGATACCGAAGGCTACCAAAGCATTCGGGAATCCCTGGCGGGCCAGTACAACTTGGGCAATCGCGAACCTAATATTCAGGTTAAAAAGGTCAATATTCGCGGCGATCGCTCCATCACGCTGGAACACACACGCCATAATCGCGTACCGCTGGGCGATGCCACCGAAGAGGTGCTGCGCCATGTGCACCGTATTTGGGGCTTCGACGTGCATTTGGTGTCTACCGACGATGGCGTAGTGTGCGAGAGCTACCAGTGCCCACCGCCACCAGAGGAAAACGCCAAAAGTTAGGCAATTGGGCTTTACCGGGCGATAGTCCAGTAGAGAGATTAATCCAGTAGGGATTTTACGGCGGCCAACAGCTCTGCGTTTTGAAAAGGCTTGCGCAAAATGGCGTTGGCGCCCATTTCCAGAGCGCGTTCTAGGCCGGCTTCCGATTCGGCCGACACCACCAGCACTTTTAGGTCTTTGTACTCATCGCGATTGCGGATAAATTCCAGCACGCCAAAGCCGTCCAGGCCGGGCATTTTTAAATCGAGCGTAATCACCGCCGGACTTACAGTGCTGAGCAAGCTGCCAGCGGCAAAGCCGTCGTGGGCGGTTTCTACTGCGTAGCCTTCGCGGCTCAGCACACGACCAATGGCGGCGGCCATCTCTTTGTTGTCTTCCACCACCAACACCTTGCCCGGCCCAGCATCAAACTCAGGGGGAATGGGCAGCTCGTTATCGCGCAAAAAGGTGACAAAATCCTCCTGGCGAATACGATGATCGCCGCGCCCAGGCAATTTGTACGCCTTAAGCCGACCGCGCTCAATCCAACGGATAATGGTGCGGAAATTAACGCCGCAATATTTGGCCGCTTCACCGGTAGTGAGAACTCTCACCTCAGCCATGCTGTTATTCCACCTTGAGATAGTTAAATACGTAATCCAACGTGATTGTTATTGTCGTAAGAAGGCGCGTAAACATCTGTGAATCACATCTAACTATAACCTGCCTTTCATGACAAATGTATCTGATTTGACAATTTGTTATACATTTATTTTACAAATGACAGGATTGACAGCTTAGACAGGAAGTATATAATTATTCACATCTTCTGGGTAATTTGCCTCTCCCAGGCACCTCCCTAATTGCTCAGCACTAACACCCTAAGACCCTTTCCCCTCTGCTTTTTCGAGGGGTTTTTTTTGCCCAAAATAAATTGGCGCAATATTCATCTCATCTAATGTGCGCCTTCGACGTATTTCTTGATCCGGGATCACAGCGATTTTGTTCAGGCTTGCTAGAATCATTAGAGATGTCTTTTATTTTGGTAGTTAGGCTTCTGCTTTTTTCACAACCACAGAGCGCCAATGTCTCCCACACAAATCCACAATCCCAGAATTCTAATAACCGACGACAACCCGGTTAACATTCAAGTTGCGTCCAGTACGCTGCAACCGTTGTACTCCCATTTATTGGAAGCCCGCGACGGCGAAGCCTGTTTAGAACTGCTTAAAAAACAAAGTGTGGATTTATTGCTGCTGGATATGAACATGCCCAAACTCTCGGGCATGCAAGTCTTGCAAATGCTGCCCAACCTGCCGCGCAATCGCCAGCCGCGGGTCATGGTGGTCTCCTCAGACGATTCGCCCGAAACGGTAGCCGAAGCGTTTCAAATGGGCGCGGACGATTACCTCACCACGCCCTACAGTCAGGAAGAAATGCTGGCGCGCGTACAAACCCAATTGGCTTTGCGCAGTCGCGCACAATATTTAGAAGACTTAGTAGCAAGTCGCACGCGAGAACTCAGTGAGGCCAATCAGCGCTTAAAACAAACTCACCAGCAATTAATGCAAACCGAAAAAATGGCCTCGCTTGGGCAACTGGCCGCCGGTATCGCCCACGAAATTAACAACCCCATCGCCTACATTAATTCCAACCTGCAAACTCTGATGGACTACTGCAATGATTTTCGCGAGTTACTGGAGCTATACACCGCTCTGCCCGAAGATTTAAGCACCAACAGCCATTGGCAATCTGTTCGCAACAGACAACAACAAATAAATTCGGAATTTTTATTGGCCGATGCACAAACATTGCTAACCGACTCACTCAAAGGCGTTGAGCGGGTAACGCGCATCGCCACCGATTTAAAAGTATTCTCCCACCCGGAGCAAATTAATTGGCAGTCGGAAGATCTACACGCGTGCATCGATTCCGCGCTGAACATTGTGGCCAGCAAAATTAAATACAAAGCTACCGTTACCAAACATTACGGCGACATTCCTGCCATCGATTGCATTTTGCCGCAAATGAACCAGGTGTTAGTGAATTTGCTGATTAATGCGGCACAATCCATCGAAGAGTTTGGCGATATTTGTATTACCACCCAAAAACACAACGACGATTGTATTCAGTTAATCATCGAAGACACCGGAACCGGCATAAGCCACGAACACATCGACAAAATTTACGATCCTTTTTTTACCACCAAACCCGTGGGTGAAGGCACGGGGTTGGGACTGTCGATTTCTTACAGCATTATTCAAAACCACGGCGGCCAAATAGAAGCCATTAGCCGCCCTAAAAATGGTACGCAATTTATACTCACACTGCCCATTCGCCAAATAACTCCCAGCAAAGAACAATGTTTACAACTGCAAGCGAATAATTCCGAATAAGTACGATGCACTTAAGCCTGCTGCACGCGATTGCCGCGCGCAACAGAATGCCAAATGCCCGAATACAACGACAAACCCGTTAACACAACAATGGCCCCAACAATAAACATGGGTTTAACCAGCTCACCATTAACCACCACGCCCAACACAATGGCCAGCACCGGCGAAATCATACTGATTAACGATACCGAACTGGCGGTCATGCGTTTTAATAAAAAATAATAAGCTCCAAAGCCCAATACCGAGCCTACCACCACTAAATACAACAACGCATAAAGGCTGGAAGGTCTAACCATTTCGGGCAAAGTGCCATCCAAAAAATACCAACTAATCCACAATCCAGGCAGCGCAATAATCATGGCACAGCCACCCTGCTGCAAAGGCGGTATATGAGCATCGGCTTTTTTTACCAACACAGAACTGGTCGAAAATATAAACGCCGATCCCAACATGGCCAACACTCCCAAGATAGAATCCAAACCGCCGCGCATTTGATCGAAAAATACCAACACCAATCCCACAAAAGCTACGCAAATGCCTGCCAAGCGATGACCGCCAATGGATTCGCCCATCAATAATTTCGACATAATGCCCACAAAAAAAGGCGTGGAGGAAAATAACAACGACACCAAGCCCGTGGGAATGTGCTGAGTCGACCAATACACCAACGGCATATTAGGAAACACGCCCAACGCGCCAAAAAAACCCACCAGCCACGCTTTTCGATTATTTAAAAAACGTTGGCGCATGATCGCCAGGCACACAACCACCAGCGCCGCGCCCAAACTCATACGCAGTGCCAAGGAGAGCATAAAATTTAAATCGGCATTGCTGATGTAAATCGCCAGCGGCGTTGATGACCACACCAACACCACGAATATATAAATCGCCGCTAGTTTCACGGTATTCGCTCCAATAAAAAAGCTCGCAAAAAAAAAGCCGCAGTTCTCACTGCGGCTTTTTAGGTTTTAGTTGGGATTTTTGATTTATTCAATCCACCCAGTAACCTCGCCACAGTCTTGTTGAGACCATACGCACAATGACACACCAGCGGCGGACAGAGATTAGGTTTAGGGCGAGGTGGAAATTCATAACAATAAAATCGGGAAAATTGTGTAAGTGGCGGTAAGTCTGAGAGAGTTTGGCCTATTGGTCAAGAACAAATTGGAACCATCGGCCCTTTTTAATTAATAATTCACAATCGATAATTAATGCGCAGACTCTTGGTGGCGCTCAATTTCGATACCCACACTGCGCGCCGAGGATACCGTGCTGATTTTTGCGACACGCACTTTTATCCACGGCATGTGGAAATGTTTTAATAATCGATCGGCCAAATCTTCGATGAAAGATTCCAACAATAAATGATCGTGCTCATTGGCAAAGGCTTGTACGTAGTCGGCCACGTCGGCGTAATTTAAGGTGTCGGTTAAATCACCGGTTTTGGCCGCGGTACGAATATCCCAGCCCATTTCCATGCTCACCGACAAACTCTGGCGTACCTGTTTTTCCCAGTCGTACAAACCAATCACGGTATCGACGCGAAGATCTTCGATAAAAATTTTATCCACGGAAGACAAGCTCAGTTTCTATCCTCTTAAATTAACTGCAGTTAACGCTAAATTGGCGGCAAGCTGGTCATATCCCAACGCGGATGCACCCGTACAGCCAAATCCTGTTGTTGTCCCACCTGCATACGCCGAGCACCGGCGTAGGCAATCATGGCACCGTTATCGGTACAAAATTCGTGTCGGGCATAAAACACCGAACCACCAACTTTGCCAAGCTGGGCCTCCAACACTTCGCGCAAGCGAACATTGGCCGATACACCGCCGGCAATCACCAGGGTTTTGTAACCGGTTTGCTCCAGCGCGCGCCGACATTTAATGGCAAGGGTTTGCACCACCGCTTCCTGAAAAGCCCGCGCAATATCGGCACAAGTTTGATCGTCCGGCAGGCCATCGGCTAGAGCGTGTTCGGCAACGGTGTTGAGCGTGTAGGTTTTTAAACCACTGAAGCTGAATTGCAAACCCGGACGATCCACCATGGGCCTTGGAAACTCAAAGCGTCCATCTTGGCCTTGCTCGGCCAGTTTGGCGATGAGCGGCCCGCCAGGATAATCCAAATCGAGCATTTTGGCGGCTTTATCGAACGCCTCGCCGGCGGCATCGTCCAGGGATTCCCCCAGAATTTCGTACTCGCCCAAAGCGCGCACATCAACCAATTGCGTGTGACCACCAGAAACCAATAAAGCCACAAACGGAAATTGCGGCGGTTGATCTTCCAACATGGGGGCCAACAAATGGCCTTCCATATGATGCACTCCCAACGCCGGCACTTGCCAAGCGTAAGCCAACGAACGGGCAAAACAAGCGCCCACCATCAACGCGCCAATCAAGCCCGGGCCTGCCGTATAGGCAATGCCATCGATGGATTCTTGCGGCGAGTCGGTGGCCGTCAAGGTTTCGCGCACCAGCGGCAACAATTTGCGTACGTGATCGCGCGACGCCAACTCTGGCACTACGCCGCCGTATTCGGCGTGCACAGCCGCCTGGCTATAGAGGCGATGACCCAGCAAGCCCTGCTCGGTATCGTATACCGCTATTCCCGTTTCGTCGCAGGAGGTCTCTATACCTAAAACACGCATGAATAAACCGGTTGATCTGTAAAAATTTGGCCTTAAAGACTGAATGGAGCCGCAATGCCGGAGCCAAGCCGCCAATTCAGAGAAAAGCCGCTATACGGACAAAAAGCCCCAAAACGGGTCGACAGCTTACGCGCAGCGAAGCCCGGCCCACTAAAAAGGAGCGCCATGATAAGGACCTTATCCAGTCTTCGCCAGTAATTTGTGGGCAATTTGTGGCGCAAACGTACAAAAAGCGGGCAAATTGTGCTTGCAGGGCCGGAATCTAACGTTTAGAATTTGCGCCCCTTTAAATGGTCATTTGATTCAGCGTTTTTATTCCGCGAGCGTTTATAAGCAAGCCGACCAATACCGTACAACCGACAATTAGGTAGCTCTATGCCATCAGTAAAGCTTAAAGAAAACGAACCTTTTGATGTTGCACTGCGCCGTTTCAAGCGCTCTTGCGAAAAAGCCGGTATCCTGGCTGAAGTGCGTCGTCGCGAGCACTACGAAAAGCCAACCACCGTTCGCAAGCGCCAAGCGGCTGCGGCGGTAAAACGCCACGCGAAAAAAGTGCAGCGCGAAAGCCGTAAGTTTCAGCGTCTTTACTAAGCTTTATAACGCTACCGTCAGCGGCGCTTAAGTAACAGCCGCTGACCCGCAAAGCCTCAGCCTCAAACACCCGCTGTTTGTTGACTGGGGCTTTGGCATCTCTGGCCCTCTCGCCGTATTCACGGGCCAACAACCCGCTTCCACATCACTGGTAGACCGGAGCCCGACATGACCGCAGAACTCTACACCCGCGTAAAATCCGCCGTCAAAGACGCCATGCGTAACAAAGAGAAGCAACGGTTAGCCACTTTGCGCATGATTACCTCGGAATTTAAAAAAATCGAGGTGGACGAGCGCATTGAGTTGGACGATGCCCGAATTCTGGCGGTGTTGGACAAAATGGTAAAACAGCGCCGCGACTCCCTAACCCAATACACCGAAGCGGGCCGCGCCGAGCTGGCCGAGCAGGAGCAAAGCGAAATCGACGTTATCGTCGAGTTTTTGCCCCAGCCGCTAACCGACGACGAACTGAAAGCGTTGCTCACCGATGCCATCGCCGAATCTGGTGCGGAATCTGCACGCGATATGGGCAAAGTTATGGCCATCGCCAAGCCCAAAGTTCAGGGCCGCGCCGACATGGGCGAAGTGAGCAAGCTGGTTAAAGAGCTGTTGGGCTAAGCTCGGGCGGCAAGGCTTGGCCTAATCCGTCAACACAACATCGGGCACACCATGGCCGGACGCATATCGCAATCGTTTATCGACGATCTAATGGATCGCCTGGATATTGTCGACATCATCGACGCCCGGGTAAAGCTCAAGCGTTCCGGTAAAAATTACTCCGCCTGCTGCCCGTTTCACGACGAAAAAACCCCGTCGTTTACCGTCAGCCCCGACAAACAGTTTTACTACTGTTTTGGCTGCGGAGCCAGCGGCAACGCGCTGGGCTTTGTGATGGATTACGACCGGCTCAACTTTCGCGAGGCCATCGACAACCTCGCCAAAATGGCCGGCGTTAGCGTACCCGAAGACACCGAGCGCTCGGCGGCCTCGATTGCCGCGGAAAAGCGCCGCAAAGCGCTGTACCAAGTGCTCGATCAGGCCAGTATTTATTTTCAGGGCCAACTGCGGCGCCACCCGGCCCGAACCGAAGCCGCAGCCTATTTAAGAAAGCGCGGCCTAAGCGCCGAGGTGGTAAAAGATTTTAATTTGGGATTAGCCCCACCCGGCTGGGATGGCCTGCTGGAATACCTAGCCCAGCAACAACCGGGCGTGGAGCGCGAGCAACTGTTTAAACTGGCCGAAGACGCCGGACTCGCTATCGAAAACCCTAACAACCAGCGCCGTTACGACCGCTTTCGCCATCGGATTATGTTTCCGATTCAGGACAACCGGGGGCGAGTGGTTGGATTCGGCGGGCGCATGCTGGACTCGGCCAACGATGGCCAAGGCAAGCCGCAGCCCAAGTACTTAAATTCGCCGGAAACCGCCGTTTTCCACAAAGGCAAAGAGCTGTACGGACTTTGGGCGGCCAAGCAAAAGCTCAACAAAATTGAGCGGTTGTTGGTCGTCGAAGGCTACATGGACGTGGTGGCCCTGGCGCAATTTGGCATTCACTACGGTGTGGCCACACTGGGCACCGCCTGTGGCGAAGACCACCTGCAGTTGGCCTTTAAGCACAGCGGCGAAGTGGTATTTTGCTTTGATGGCGACAAAGCCGGGCGCAACGCCGCACGACGAGCACTGGAAAACAGCCTGCCGGTCATGCAGGACGGGCGCAGCGTAAGATTTTTGTTTTTGCCCGAGGGCGAAGACCCAGACACACTGGTAAGACAAATTGGCAAAGAGCGATTCGAAGCATTGATTCAGCAGGCCATCCCACTGGAGGACTTCTTGTTTGATTCGGTAGCCACCGACCTAAACATTAACTCCATGGAAGGCCGGGCGCATTTAAGCAAGCGCGCCGTGCCGTTAATCAATCGGCTGCCGTCGGGCGTGTACCGCGAGCTGATGTTTAACCTGCTGGCCAAGCGCACCGAACTGAGCCGGGAAACACTCGACGAGCTAACGCACCTCGAGCCCGAGCCGGTGCCCGAAGCACCCGAGCTGTCGACATCGCCAGCAACGCAAACGCCAAACAATAGCCCGACCAAGCCCGCCAACCGCCCGGTGATGGCTTCGTCACACACACATAAGAGTTTATTTAAATTGACACCCGAAAAACGATTGAGCGCACTGCTGTTGCAGCACCCCCAGTTGGTTAACCAACTGCAAGACTGGCCCCAGCTGAACAGCGACGACGCAGACCTGCAGCGCTTTCAAGCCATTTACGAGCTGCTGCACCAGCGCCCGCACTATTCCATCAATCGTATTTTGGGCTATTGGCGCGCCACCCACGGTGCCGAAGCCACAGAAGATCTGGCCTCGCTGGTGGCCGAAGACATGCTGGCCTCGGCCGGCGACAAACTCAGTTACGACGCCGAAGGCGAATTTAAATCCTGCTTAGCGCAGGTTAAAAAGCGCTTGCAAGAAGCCGAACGCATCGAAAATTTGCAAAAGCTGCAATCCAGCACCGTCAGTGAGCTGAGCAAAGAAGAACGCAAACGTTTGGTTGAACAAATATTGCGCGATAAACATCAAAATAATCAACCCGCGAGCTAAACCGCCGTTGTATTACTAGCAAACGCAACGTCATACAAAACACCAAAGCCTGCGTAATCGATACAAAGTCCCAAATTTGGAGGAACCACCACTCATGTCCGACAAGCAACTTGGCATGCACGCTTGATTTAATAGCGCCAAACACCATATTCAAGCTATAATTGAGCGTTTACGCTCTTCGTAATCACTGGTTTTTTGCAAGGTTAAGAATGGCCGAAGATACCCAGCAACAATCACGCATCAAAGAACTCATCGCCCGCGGTAAAGAACAAGGTTTTTTAACCTACTCTGAGGTCAACGACCACCTACCCGACGACATCTCCGACCCGGATCAGGTCGAAGAAATCATCCAAATGATCAACGACATGGGCATTCAGGTGTTCGAAACAGCACCCGATACCGATCAGTTGATGATGACCGATGGTGAGTCGTCCACCGATGAAATTGCCGCCGCCGAAGCCGCCGCCGCGCTGGCCGCCGTAGAAACCGAGGCCGGTCGCACCACCGATCCCGTGCGCATGTACATGCGCGAAATGGGCACGGTAGAGCTGCTCACCCGCGAGGGCGAGATTGCCATTGCCAAGCGCATCGAAGAAGGCGTGCGCGAGCTGATGCACGCCCTGGCGTTTTGGCCCGGTGCCGTGGAAAAAATCCTCCACGAATACGACCTAGTCAACCAGGAAGAGCGCCGCCTGGCCGACGTTATCTCCGGCTGGCTCGACCCCACCGAAGACGTACCGCCGGCCGAAATCGTCTCGCCTCAACCCGAAGCGAAAAAAGACGACGACAAAAACGACGACGATGACGAAGAAGAAGACGATAGCGACTCCGATGACGACGACGAAGAAGGCATTTCCGGGGTAGACCCCGAAGAAGCCAAAGAGCGCTTCGGCAAGTTGCAGGAGCAATTGGCTACCGTGGTTGCCGCGTTGGAAAAACACGGTCGTGCCAGCAAAGAAGCCATCACCGCCATGGAAAACCTGGGCGACACCTTCAAATTCTTCAAATTGCCGCCGCGCCAGTTCGAGCCCATTTACACCTACGTGCGCGACGTACTCGACCGCGTGCGCCGGGAAGAACGCAACATCATGAGCTTGTGTGTGCGCAAAGGCAAAATGCCACGCAAAACCTTCATGAAAGAATTCCCCGGTAACGAAACCGTGGAAGAGTGGATTCCCGATATCGTCGGCAAAAAACGCGACTACTCCGAAAACCTGCGCCCGCTGATGAACGAAATCATGCGCTCCCAGCGCAAACTGGCGCAAATCGAAGAGGAAACCGGGCTCGATTTAGCCACCATTAAAGAAATCAACCGCCGCATGTCCATCGGCGAAGCCCGCGCCCGCCGCGCCAAAAAAGAAATGGTTGAGGCCAACCTGCGTTTGGTTATCTCCATCGCCAAAAAGTACACCAATCGCGGATTGCAATTCCTCGATTTGATTCAGGAAGGCAACATCGGCTTGATGAAAGCCGTGGACAAATTCGAATACCGCCGCGGCTACAAATTCTCCACCTACGCCACTTGGTGGATTCGCCAGGCCATAACGCGCTCCATCGCCGACCAGGCACGCACCATTCGGATTCCGGTGCACATGATAGAGACCATCAACAAGCTCAACCGTATTTCACGGCAGATGCTGCAAGAAATGGGACGCGAGCCAACGCCGGAAGAATTGGGCGAACGCATGGACATGCCCGAAGATAAAATTCGCAAAGTGCTTAAAATCGCCAAAGAGCCCATCTCCATGGAGACGCCCATCGGCGACGACGAAGATTCGCACTTGGGCGATTTTATCGAAGACACCACCGTGCATTCACCGGTCGACACCGCCACAGGCCAAGGCCTAACCGAAGCCACACGCGAAGTGTTAGCCGGCCTAACCGCCCGCGAAGCCAAAGTGCTGCGCATGCGTTTTGGCATCGACATGAACACCGACCACACGTTAGAAGA
>CAYFFE010000031.1:0-30616 GCA_964342265.1 uncultured Cellvibrionaceae bacterium
ACCGAGGTGGCATCGCAGTCGGTAACATCCACGAACGTATCAGTGGTTACCCCGGCATTGGCAGCAACGGCGACGGCATAATTCAGCGACGACGCACTGGCAATGCTGCCTGCCGTAGCACTGGCCACAGCACTGTTAGCCTCATCGGATAAATCGATAAATCGAGGCACGGCCGCTGCCGCTAAAATGCCAAGAATAACGAGAACCGCAATGAGTTCGATCAGAGTAAAACCGGCTTGTTGATGTTTCATTTTTTTCTCCTGGTTAAAAACCTGGTTTGTTATTGATATAACTTGTTAATATTGAGCAATATTTCCCATTAATCTTTTTTTAAATTTTTTATAACCTAAAAATATTTATAAACTAACGTTTTCTGCTGTTCATATCCTGCTATTGCTTAAATTTCTCTAACACCTAAACCTTGCTATTGTCGGTGCTTGTTAAGGTCGGTGCGTGTTATGGTCAGTGCTTGCCATGCTCAATACTTACTATGATCAGCACTTACTATGCTCGACACTTGCTGCGCCCTAAAACAATTATTAGAGATTAAACATTTAGACATTAAACATAGAATAAAAATAAATATGTGCTAATTTTTCACTACCTTTCCTGTTAATAAATCATAATCAAAGAAATAGCTTCCATTACTGCTGTTGTCCAGCGCATATCGACAATATCGCCCGCCTATCAAAGACACCTCAAAATTGTAGTTAATTTTGCTTTTCCTCTGTGTTTCTTGGTGAATTTCTTTTGATTGAGTTGGGTCGAAGTCGGTGATATTTGTCGTTACTGACGATTGCGTAAACAAACTTTGCCACAGTTTCTTACAACCATTTGCACTGGCTTTTTGTTCTGCTATAAAATTTTCTGATAAGGTTGTGTAAGGCCAGCCCGCATCGTTTAACACAACCACCACTCCGTTACCCAAATCAATCTGATCCGACTCATACAACACCGACACCGCCTTTATATTTTCAATCGTTCGGGAAAATGTGTTAGCTTGGAAAACCAATAAATTTTGCTTAGTTTGCGCTTCATAGCTTTCGTATCGGCTCATCGCGGCCACAAATAAAATAGCAATCAAACACACCACGATTATCAACTCAAGCAAACTGAAGCCCTGGTATGTTGTTAGCGGTTTTAGCGATGGCAATTGAATGTTAACCACTCGATTAGCAACCTCTAATTGCCCAGCTGAGCATCGTACAAACCCCACATTGGTAAAAAGATGCCCAGCGCCAACACCAACACAAAACCGGCCATAACCACCACCAAAATGGGTTCGATGCGTTCCACCAAGGTTTTTATGTCGTAGTCGACTTCCCGTTCATAAAATTCTGCCACTTCCGTTAACAGCGCTTCTACTTGGCCGCTTTCTTCTCCTACGGCCACCATTTGGATTACCAACGGAGTAAACAGATTGGCTTGACTGTGTGTACGCAAAAGACTATCGCCACGCTCCACGCCCTCGCGTATGCGTTTGATCTTTTGCTCTAAATAGGGGTTATCGATGGCCGCTGCGCAAAGATTTAACACTTGCGTAATAGGCACCCCCGCGCCCATCATTAAGCTAAAACTGCGCGCATAACGGGCCATTAAAGCGCGCTCGATTAAACCGCCGACAATGGGTAATTTCATGCGCTTTTCGCCCCACCACAAAGCGCCTTTAGGTGTATTGATAAAACGCAGCGCCGCAAACACGGTGGCGATAATCAGCGGCAAAATGTACATCCAGTAATTGGTAATCGCTGTGGAAAAACCAATTAAAATTTGCGTAACCAACGGCAATTCGATATCAAATCGCGTGAACAGCCTTGCAAACTCAGGAATTACAAAAATATTCACCAATACTATGGCCGAAACAATGGCAATAAGTACAAAGCTCGGATAGCGCAGTGCGGCTTTAATTTTCTTTTTGGTTTCCTCGTCGCGCTCGATGTAAAAACCCAACTGCTGAAAAACGGTATCCAAGTTGCCCGATACCTCTCCCACCGCCACCATACTGATAAACAACGAATTAAATATTTTGGGATAATGGCGGAAGGCAGCCGATAAATTCGAGCCGGTTTCCAATCGATCGGCTATTTCGTTTAAAACCTCCTGAAAATGCTCGTGTCGAATGCTGGCGGCTAAACCGCGGATGCCACGCGTTAACGGAATACCGGATTTGGTAATGGTGTACATTTGCCGACAAAACATTACCAATTCCACCGGCCGAACCTTATCGGCACCCAAAAATTGATTGGCTCGCCGCACAAAGGATTGCCCGGCGCTGGCTTGCTCGATTTTTATGGGCGTAATACCCCGGCCCAACAAACGCGTGGCGACAGCGTCCATATTGGCGGCTTCTAGCTGGCCCTGCACCGATTGACCCCGCTGTGCTCGACCCTGATAACGAAATTGCGCCACGTTTTAATTTCCTACCACGTTCTATTGCTCCGCAATGGAGGCCAGACTTTCGTCGGCCAACTCCGCCGACACGCGCAGTACTTCTTCAAAACTGGTTGTGCCTTCTAACGCTAAATCCAACGCCGAGGCACCCAAGGGGCGATAGAGCTTGTCCAATTTAGCGGCGCGGGCAAAATTACCCACACTGTTATCGCGCAAGGCATCGGCCATAGCAGAATTAATTTCCAGCAACTCAAAAACACCCACGCGGCCACGATAACCGGTATTAAAACAGTGGGGGCAACCCGCACCTTTTTTTAATTGAATAGAGGCCGGATCAAACTCGGGTTTAATCCGTCGAAACAAACTGGATTCGTTGGCATTTAATACATAAGGCTCAACACAACTTTCGCAGTTTTTTCGAATCAAGCGTTGCGCCACAATGGCTTTTAAACTGGCGGCCACTAAATAGGGATCGACACCCATATCTACCAACCGTAACGCTGAGGTTACCGCGTCGTTGGTATGCAAGGTGGATAACACCAAGTGACCCGTCATCGCGGCGCGCAGTGCAATTTCGGCGCTGTCGGCATCGCGGATCTCACCCACCAATAAAATATCCGGATCCTGCCGCAATGTGGCTTTCAGCACCGTACTAAAATCCAAACCAATGCGCTCGTGAATTTGTACTTGGCTAATGCGCGGCAGTCGGTACTCCACGGGGTTTTCTACGGTAATAATTTTTTTATCGGCGGTATTTAATTCTTCCAACGCGCCGTAAAGCGTTGTGGTTTTACCGCTACCAGTAGGTCCAGTAATGAGCACCAAACCATAGGGGCGGCGTACAATTTGGCGAAAGCGTTCCACGTAAGCCGGCGCCATGCCTACCTTAGTGAGGGGCAATACACCTTCGGATTGATCCAAAATCCTCAGCACCACCGACTCACCAAATTGCACCGGCATGGTGGATAAACGCACGTCGACGTTTTTACGCCCGAGACGTAAATTAAAGCGGCCATCTTGCGGCAGACGTTTTTCAGAAATATCCAAGTTGGACATTAATTTAAGGCGCACCACCAACGCGGTGGCAATGCGCTTTTCGTTCATGACCTGCTCAACCAAAGCGCCGTCAATACGCAATCGAATGCGTAACACGTTTTCATCCGGCTCGATATGAATATCCGACGCCTTAGTGCTGAGAGCCTCCTCAAATATTTTTTGCAACAACTTAACCACCGGTGCATCGCTGTCGGTGGCGTCGGTAGCAATATCGCCAAGATCAATGGCGTCCTCGGCCAACTCCTCGTCGAGCTGGCCGGCCAAATCGGCAATTTCGCCGGCGCGACTGTAGGCAATATCGAGAATATCCAACAATTCCGATTCGCGTACCACCGCCACTTTTATGGCCTTGCCAATAACCGGTTGCAGTTCATCCAAGGTAAAAATATCTGTGGGATCGGCCATTCCCAGTACTACGCTGGACGCGTCCTCGCTTAAAATCATTACACGATGTCGACGCGCCAGATTTTCGGGTAATCGCTGAACCAAGTTTTTATCAAAGCGAAAATGTTTTAACTCAACGAACGGCACACCGAGTTGTTCGGATAATAAATTGAGCAGGGAGTTTTCATCCACCATGCCCATAGCCGTTAATTGACGGCCCAGTTTTAACCCGGTTTTCTTTTGCTCAGCAAGCGCTTGCTCGAGCTGGTCTTGCGAGATATACGCGTGGGCAACCAATAAATCACCCAAGCGAATGCGTTTGGTGTTGGAGGCTACCACTGAGTTAACTCCTCGCCGCGAAGATCTTGATTGGCCAGTACAACAATTCGCTCGGCAATAAAATCTGCAACAGCAGCGCTGTGCCCGCCCAACCATTGCGCCCGCTGATAAGCTGCCCGAGCACCGGACTGCTTTAACTGAGAATCCAAAGCCACGGCTAACCCCAGCCAATACACGCTGTTTTGTTGGTGATTAAGCAATAATTGGCGATAGGCCGATTCGGACTGAACAAATTGACGCTGTTTTTGTAAAAGACCGGCCAACATAGCCAGCTCGGGCTCATCTAGGGGAAAATCAGACTCATTTGAGCTCTTCGAGGCTTGCAAATAGGCCAATGCTGCGGAATCACCGTGCTGGATTTGCAATAATTTCGCCTGTATTAACCGATGCCGTTCACCCAATTGACTGCGCTCGGCTAGCAAGCTTTCGGCTCTTGAATACTTTTGTTGTTGCAGCAGTAAATGCAGAGTTTCTGCGGCAAGTTTTTCCGACTTATGCAACGTCTGTTGTAACGTTTTGCCGGCCAAGCTTTCCGCCTGTTGCAGTAGTCCGGCACTTTTTAAACGATGTATTTCGGCCAACACTTCGCGTTCAAGCTGTTCGCTGGATTTTTGTATGGCGGCTTTTCGACTGTCGTTAATCGCTTGTTGAACAACGGGCTGCTTTTCCGCCGGTGGAGCTTTCGGTTTTGAAGTTTGGGCACCGACCTCACTGGATATTGTTGACTCTGAAGAAGGTTGTATTGTCTGATCAACCCCTAACGAGCTGGTTATTGGCGAATTAGTTTTTGGCGATTTTGTAATGGAATTTTTGACCACAATCTGATTTTCATCGACCGTGTTATTGGTTTTAAGCGTGGGTTTACTGTGCAGAACACTAGCCTCAACGGGCGGCGATAATGTAATAATCGCCTCGGGCTCCTTATTATTGCTGATATCGAGCGAGGTTTTTCTTATCGTTGAATTAATCGATTCTTTCTGGCCGACGGCAGCCACATCCGCTTTACCAACAACGGTTTTTTTCTTAGCGTCCAAGGCAACAATTTTTTGAGTACTGCTCGTATTTTGTCGATACATTACTGAGTTATTAAATAAAACACTGCCCACGGCAAACACTATTACCAAACACACCGTTAAACTGCACAAAGTAGTCAACAAACGCCGCCGTCTAGCCCTCGCCACAAACTTAACGTCGCTGTGATTACGCGCCTCGACATCGTCCAGTGCTTGGTTTAGTAGTCCCACGTCATCTCCTTAGTGGGCCTTTTGCACGTGTCGAGGCCAAGCAGGGCTAAGCAGCTCGATGGCGAAGACTTTAGCCAATAAACGACAAAGGCGTTTTGATTCCCCGGTATCGCGAATGGCCCGAGCCACATGCCAAGAGGAAATGCGTTTATGGCCGCGACCGTAGGCACAGATAAGCGATTTATGTGCGAGAATATTAATCAGCCTAGGTATACCGCCCGAAGCGCCATAAATTAAACGATACGCCAGAGCGCTCAACGCCAGCGGCTGACTGGGGTGTGCGGACTCCAATCGATTTTTAAGGTATTGCCGAGTTGCATTAAAATTTAACGGCTTTAATACTTCAGAGAAAACAATACGCTGTTTTAATTGCCGCAAATCCGCCCGCGCTAGTAATACATCCAGCTCAGGCTGGCCCAGCATAACCACCTGCAACAGCTTGCGCTTTTCGGTTTCTAAATTGGTGAGCAACCGCAAGCACTCGATGGTTTCTCGTGGCATGGCTTGAGCCTCGTCGATGATTACCACCACCTGTTGACTCTGTTGCTCTAAGGTACGCAGTGTGTTTTCTATGGCCCACACCAATTCGTGTGCGGCCATTTGCTTATCGAACTGGGCATTAATTTGCTCGGCGACGCAAAACTTTAATTCTTCGGGCGTTAAGTAAGGGTTGGGGATGTATACGGTAATAAAATTATCGCGCAAACACTGCATCAGCATCCGGCTTAACAGGGTTTTACCCGTGCCGACTTCTCCGACAATTTTAACAAAGCCTTCGCAATGTTTGAGTGCCACCAAAATTGTACTCAGGGCAACTTTGTGACTGTTTTGATTAACAAAAAATTGGGTATCTGGCGTGAGCGAAAACGGCATTTCTTCGAACTCAAAAAACTCTTGGTACATGCTTAACCCACCTTATTGACCAAGCTGATCAAATCGTTGCTGACCGCGCACCAACTCACCCTGCCAGTCGTCGTCAATCACAACTGGTCGCATTAAAATTACTAATTCCGTTTTTTGCTTGACCTGCTCTTGCCGGCGGAACAATATGTTTAATACGGGCACATCGCCTAACCACGAGCGGCGAGTGTCAACGTCTTGAGAGGTTTCCTGCATCAAACCACCCAGTACAACCACCTGCCCGGACGACGCCCGAACAATGGAGTCGGATTCACGAATATCGCGCAACGCCAACGGTAAAGAAAAATTATCTTCGCCCACTTGAATTTGTTTTAACTGATCTTGTACCTCACTAACAATGGGGTGTACGTGCAAAATCACGTCGCCGTCTTCGGCAATTTGTGGGGTAACATCGAGAGAAATACCACTAAAAAAAGACGTCAGCTCCACTTCTGGTGCACTGGTGGTTGCCGCCGCACTGGTGGTAGTGGAGTTGGAAATTCCCGTTACGAAAAACTCATCGGAGCCCACTCGAATAACCGCTTTTTGGTTATTGACGGTAGAAATCCTTGGGCTGGACAGCACGGACACATCGCCTTGAGTATCCAAAAGACCAATTAAATTGGTAATGTCGTTGACCCGCAATGTGGAAGTATACAAAACCTCACTGGCCCCTTCGCCATCAATTAAAATATCGGCCACATCACCAAAACCGGAGATATTATTCTGCAACGACAAAGCTCCGCTAATAGCCCCCCAATTAATGCCCGATTCGAATCGCTCACTTAAGCGGACTTCCAAAATTTTGGTTTCTAAAATAACTTGCCGACGAACACTTAGTTCCGACTTATCGAGAAATTCGCGCACCGCACTAATTTCTGTGGGTAGTGCTTTAATAACAACAATACCCGCCAGCGGATTAGTAACCACAAAACGTCCGTCCTCATCGCCGCCAATAATGCCCTCGATACTGGTTTGCAACAGTTGCCAAAAATCGGTGGCATTTACGGTTTGCAAGCGTGCCCCGGGGCTAAAACCCGCACCGCGACCATTGCGGCCCGAACCCTCTCCATCTCCGCTATCTGCGCCACCTAAACCGGCATTTCCTCCGGCGTTATTGCTGTTATTGTTGTTGTTCGAGCTATTATTGTTGTTATCGTTGGAGCTGGAATTAATATTGCCAATCGACACGGAAGTATCGGTAACGCCAACCCGCTGAAAATCGGGATAGTCGATGTGAAACAACTGAGTGCGCAGTTTGCGCGGATAAATAGTGTAAATACCCGATTGGTATTTGTACTCGTAACCGTAGACATCACGAACCACAGACAACACTTCGGCCACGGTTACATCGGTTAAATCCAAACTGATAAATCCCTCAATTTCGGGATGTGCCACAACGTTTACATCGGCCTGAGACACTAGGCTGACAAAAAAAGATTGAGCGGGAATTTGATTAACTGAAACATCAAAACGAATAGCCTCCTCCTTTTGAGGCGCTGTATTGGAATTGGCGTTTAAAAGCGAGTCCAGCACGGCTTCCGGTACTTGCGGTGCGGTTTTTTCAGATTCCTCAATGGCTTGTTGATATTGCTCGCGAGCGTTTTCGGCAACATCAATGTTGGCAGCGCAGCCAGATAAAAAAACGCCGCCCAACGTAATAAAAAAATAATTCATTCGCCTTAACAAGGCTTTCCTATACGAGCTTTGCACTGAATCTCTACCCAAACTTTTTTTATTCATATTATCTTGATTCATGAACTTTGTTGTTGTGCACATTGCCAAGTATTTTCACTCAATACTTTACAATCGACTGCTGTAAACTTAACGATAATGTTTCGGCGTTTTTTTGTAACACAACCTTTTCGGCGTTGATTGAGATTACCTGCCATTGCCCAAAAAATTCGCCTTTTCTTACAGTTTTGCTGTTAATGACCGCCGTTCGTATAGCGCCTTTTTGGTAGATAGCTTGCAATTTAAAATTGGGGCGATCTTGTGTATGTTTGCGTTGATAAAACAACGGCTGAGTTGGATCGCGACCGATGTCTTTTACTGTGAGTGGCTGTTGAATACCATCTAACTCAGAAGGCAGCTCAGCATTAGCGATATTCAATGGCAACAATAAACCGCATACCGCCAGTAAAAAGAATCCATTATTCACTGATAAACCCCTTACCGGTTGAGAGCGTATAGGCTTCTAGCTGAACAATGGCCTCTGGGTAACCATCCACCAGATAGCGCATTTCCGACCAATAAAAATGCCATTTTAAATCCTCTAACTGTGCCAAATACGCGAATATATCGCGGTATTGGCCGCGTAACCGAAACACAACACGATGTTTAAACACACCAATATCATCGATTTGTGGCCCTGTGGATTCTTCGCTCTTTAAGGTTCGACCGGTAGCATTAAGTGCAAAATCCACTGACTTGTTGGTGTTTGGGGCTTCCGCAGTGTTATCTGCTACGGATTCATTTTGCGACTCAGCCCCGGTTTGTTCTAGTAAAAAGGGTTCTGGTTCAAGGGATTTTAGCCCCAGTAATTCTACGTTATCCAAATTGGTGACCAGATCACGAATAACCAATGGCAATTTATCGGGCGCAATTAAGCCTACGGACAAATCTTCAATTTTCTGATCAACAACGGTTAATCGCTGTTTTAACTGCAGTGCTTCTTGTTGTTTTTTGAGCAAGGGGTTGGAGGCCAAGGCACTGATCAGCGCTTTTTCTTGATTTGACAACGTCGCCAGCTTTTCACTGGCCAATTGATAACGCTCAGCCAGCGTTTTGCGCTGCTGACTAACCCCTTGCATAAACGCAAAATCCCAGATAACGGCAATCGCAGCCAAAACACACAAAACGATAATGATTCTTTCACGCAGATTGCGTGCATTAAATTGTGCGCTGTATTGTTGCCAATAGGCCATTACAGACATTTAGCGATACTCACCCAGTTGACTCTGATGGTTAAACAGGGAATTAAAACCAAAGGCAAAATCGAAAATACCCTGGTCGCTGGTGTTTTCCGACAAACTTAATTTGGCAAACGCTGCGTCGGAAAAGCTGGGCTGTTGTTTCAGCTCACTGACAAAATTTGCTACCTGGGCGGAGTCCGTGGTTTGGCCGCGCAGCTCGACTTTTTTTTCGCCCAGCGAAAATCGAAACTCTTGTAAACTTACTTGAGCATTGGCAAGCCTCGACAACGCTAACAGTCGCTCGGAGTAGCCTTGGTTGTTGCCCAGATCTTTGCTGCCAATCACATTGGCAATATGCGATTTTCGACGAATCGCTTGGCGCAACGCGGCAATTTCTCGGTCCACTTTGCCTGTTGTGCCGGTAAGGTTTTTTGCTTGAATTTTGGCGATGTTTTGCTCGGCAGCCAGTGCTTTTTGTTCGAGAGCAATAACGCTTTGTTGGTAACGATTTAAACTCACTTGCGCAATTACGGAAATAACAATTAAAACCATACTCACACCGCCGCAAAGCATCAACGCAGCCGGTGCGGCCAACCATTGCCGGTGAGGCTGGAGCTCGGGCAGGTATAAATTAATATTCTGCATTAAGCTGCCCGATCTCGATACGTCGCACCGATGGCCGCCACGCATATTTGCGCTAAAGCCTCATCAGCTTGTTGTGCTTCTATTTGTGCGCTCAAGTCAAAAAATTCTATCGGTACGGGCAAACTGCGCACCAGTGATTCGGTAATTTTTTCGGGCCCCAAACCTTCGCCACATAAGTACAAAATAGTGGGCGGCGCCTGCCCCATTTGTCGCTCGAAATAATCGAACGAGCGCTGAATTTCTAACGCCAATGCATCGACGGGTAAATCATCCAGTAAACCTCCACCGTAATTTAATTGGAAACGACGCGACAAATACAAATTACCCGATCGAAAAATGGATACATCAGCCTCGCCCGCGCGCAGTCGAACCACCGCCGTACCGCGCTCGGGCTGTTTAATGGTTGCCAGATTGCGCAAGGCCATGACTTCGATATCGATAACTTTGAGAACAAGACCCGATTCCTGGATGACTTCGATAATGTCACGTATGGGTTCTAACTCAGCCACCACGGCATAAACCATTTCCTTACCGGTGCGGCGGGCATCGTCGGGTAATGCAAAAATATCCACAGCCACCGCGTCGATGGAGGTTTGAATTAAATCGCGAATTTTCCATTTAATGGCATCGCGTACTTCGTTGTCGGGCACATCGGGCTTTTCAACCAACAGTAATTGGTAATTTCGAGCGGGTAGCACCACATGGCAGGGGGTTTTCTTTAAATTATGTTGCTCGACAAAATTTTTAAGTAGCGTCAGGTATTCTTTCGGCGAATTGGATTCGATTAAATCCAACGCTGCGGTGGCAATAATTTTACCACTGGCCATTTCATTGATAGCGATGCTCAAGTAGTCGGAAGTGAACTCCACCCCCACTCGGTTTTTTTGTTGTTTAATTTTATTGAGCCAGCTCAAAATTAAGAATTTACCCTTACTAATTAGCGGTGAATGGCGCAGTTGACTCACAAGTCAATGATTTACCAAACTCACGATGCTTTCGTGAATCGAATCACCCTTCAGTATAGACACCCAATTGCAACCCGCTAGCAAAAGAACTTATGGAAAAACTAGTAATAAAAGTACGATTTCATCGAAAGATTGCCAGAGCGAGTCTGATCATTTAGATTTTCGAGCTTTTGATTTTGTGCTCGGGCGCCTCTGGCGCTGGGTTATTATTTTTTCGGCTTTTCGGCTTTTCGGCTTTTAAGCTTTTAAGCTTTTAAGCTTTTAAGCTTTTAAGCTTTTAAGCATTGAAACCGGAGCCTTCTGATGCCTCACCACGTTCATGCCTAATCACGTTTATTATCGTTTTTACGAGACATGCATCACATATTAGATCAGGAATGGCGTATTCTCTATCTCACGACATATTAAATCGTTTACTGAGATAAACGGGATGAACTGCAGGATGAAAGGATAGAATAGAATTAATTAAACCTCTTTTTTATCAAAAAAGGCTAAGTCATCCTAAGAAATGACCTAAAACAAATCCACCGAGCCGGTTTCGACACTGCTTTGGCGAACGGCTTTGTTTTGCAGTTGAACCAGCGCCTCGTCCAGGCTTTGTTGCAGCTCGGAGATGATAACGTTCACCGCCGCCGGATCGTCACCACAGTGAATACATTCAAACACCCGCGGAGCCAGTTGCTCTAATACGGTAATGCGTTTTTGCATGTGCTCCAACAATTGTCGGGCTATGTCTTCAAACTGCAGCGAAATAATGCCGGTTTCAACATGGGATTGAATGCGGGTGGAGATCTCGGCGATGGATTCGGATTGACTGACCACCTTATCGTTCAGCTCGCGAATCGTAGCCCACAATTCCTGGGAGCGGGTTTTTGATTGCTCGGCAGAGCCCAGATCGATACCGGCGACCCGCTCCACCCGAATATTCACCTCGCCAATGGAATGCTCAATTTCCTTTAGCTTTTCGCAAATCTGCTGGTTGAATTCGGAGGTGCGTTTCGACAGCGAGCGCACTTCGTCGGCCACCACGGCAAAGCCACGACCCGCTTCGCCCGCTCGCGCCGCTTCAATGGCCGCGTTTAACGCCAAAAGGTTGGTTTGTGCCGCGATATCGTCGACGTTTTCCACCGTACTCGACACCGCCGCCACCTGCTCGGTGGTGGTTTGGAAAATGTCGGCTATGGCGCGGCTGTCTGTGCGCACGGATTCGATGGTGTGCACGTAATCACTAACAATGGCGTCGCTTTCCTGCTCGGATTGGCGAATGCCTTTGGATTCATCCTGAAACGCATCGCCGTTGGCCACGCGCACCAGTTCGTCGATCATGTCGCGCAGTACTTTTTCCTGCCCCATCGACTCCTGCTTTAACCCCGAAAAACTGCCGGTTAGGGAATCGGTGGCACTCGATAACAGGGATTTGGTTTGATCGAAGTCGGCATCCAGGTCGCGAAATAAGCTGCCCAGAGCCTGTTTAACACGCTCCAAAACGTGCTGATTGTGACGAATAATTTCGCTGCTGCTGGGTTGGTACTGAGCGTTTGGGTGAGTCTCATCAATGTTTGTGGATGCGAACCGTCGCCAAGACCACAATAACAGCAACAAAACCAAAGCTCCCATAGCCACACTTGTTAAGGCTAGCGGCCAAAGGGCCAGCAAAGCAGCGATCAACAGCAATAGTTCCAACCAGGGTAACCAGTTGCGTGCAGTTGAGGGGGAATCGGGTTGGTTCATGGAAGCGCTTCACTCAATTCAGTGGCTGGAGTACATTAATCGTGGACTCAAGTATAGACCAGAGACTGAAAAAGCCGATTGAGGCAACAACCAAACCCCGACGAGTACTGAACTCGCCAGGGCTAGGTGCGCTTTTCTGGTTAGTGCGCGTTTCTGGTCAGTGCGCTTTTTCGGTCAGCGCGCTTTTCCAGTCAGTGCGCCTTTCTAGTCAGTGCGCGCTAGGGAATCCAAAACCCGCTCAACCGGGAGTTGGGAATGGCCACGTCCAGAGTATCGTTTTGCGTGTAAAGGCTTTCGGCAAAAGCAATACCCGTGGACGGTGCCGCGTCGCATGAGTTGCTGGATTCGCGAACGCTCAGCAGACCGTTGTCGAGCGCAATCGCGCCGCTGATGTCGCAATTGATAAAGCTCGCCTCGAAATTGCCACCATCAACCACTATTTGTCCCACCTCACCTGCGCTGGCAATGCGAAAAGTCCCCACCAAATCGGCCAATTCTAGGGTCGTATCCACCGATTGCAGCGCTAGGTTTACGCTGCCGAAATCGAATTGGCACTCAAAGGCTGAGTCGGTGGGCTCGCACGTAACTTGGTTGCTAAAGCTCACGCCATCACCGTCGCGCTCGCCATCGAAGTGACTGGCGTTGTCGCGGTCATCCAATAGAGTTAGCGTCGCAGCTTGATGAATGCTCAAGCGGAGCCGTTGCGCCTGACCATCAACCGTTACGGCCGATTGATACACGCCTTGATTGTCGGCCAAAAATTGCTCGAAGCGATCGCTATCGGATCGCGAATCAGAATCCGAGCCACAGCCAGAGAGCAGCGCCAAAGGTACGACGAGCCAGGGTAGACGTTTAAACGAGTAAATATTCATAGCGCCCTCCGGGTTAGTCGACCAATCCATTCAATCGAATGCGGGTGAGCGCGGTTTTTGCCCGGGAGGCCTGCACGTTGGCCTCAATTGTACTCACGGTAATGTAGCCCTGCTCGATAGCGCGCCCTTCGCTGTTTTCGTTGGTATCCTGCGAAACACTGTCTTGATCCACCGAGATTCCGGCCTGTCCGGCAAACTGGCTGCGTGCGATTTCCAGTGCCACATTAAAGTCGTCGGTAACACCCGCCTCGATAATGCCCTGAGCCACAAAGCCTAAAATGTCATCGTTTTGCGAAAGATCCGCACTGAACACCACATCGAAGCCGGCGTACCAACCCACATCGGTAAAGCGAATGCCTGGGCTGTTGATGACATCTTCTGGGAAGTTAACGTTTAAACCGGTGTAAAGCGGCAATAGAGCCTGACCTTCGGTTTGCTGGGCTTCCAATTCCGCAACCATTTCCACTACCACATCAGCCACAGCTTCGGCGGTATCGGCATCGCTGGTAGCAGCACTTACGGCAATAGCGGGCAAGCCTCGGGCGATGGCAATGTTGGCCGCGCCTAACGTGCCGGAATTATTGGTGAGGTAACCCAGATTGTTGCCTTCGTTAGGCCCAGAGATAACCAAATCCGGCTGAGTACCCCACTTGTTGATGGCCAGCACATCAATGCCGTACAGAGCGGCCATTACCGGCGTGCCAGGTACGAAGTCTTCGTAGGGCACGGTTTCGTCGGTATCGCCCACGCAGGCTTGGTCTTGCGCGATTTGGCTGTCGTCGATGCTTACCGGCTCAACAAAGCGAATGGCACCGCCGGTACCGCTTTGGCCGGTACAAGGCGCCGATAAAATCACATCGTGGCCGGCGTTTTCCAGTGCGCCAAACAGCGCTTGGATGTTGTCGGTATCCCAGCCGTCGTCGTTGGTCAGGATAATATTCAGCGCCGAAACGGGCTGGCTCACAGCAACAGTGGCCACGGCGGCGGCCAATAGAGATCGATAGTTCATGGGTTTTCCTCCAGTTAAGTCTGGCCGTCATAGTGCGATGGGGGCCGTGACAACTGGATAAAAAAGTCATCTCCAACGGTTTTAGAGATGTCTCTAACACTGGATTTAGCGCCAGATAGTACAAATATTGATCACACAAGGATTTGCTGGGCAGGCAGGCGCAGTTCGTAACGATAGCGGGCGGTGCGAGCGTCGCGGTGGCTCTCAAACAAATAGGGCTCGGCCAGATCACCCAACACCGATTGCAGTTCTTCTTTGAGCTTGTTGCGGTTTTGATCGAGGGTTTTGCTTTTTAAGCCGGCCTCGCGCAGATCGTTAATGGCTCGGCGATGGCCTTGATGATGCTCCATGGTGGCGGCCAGTTGCTTACCCTGCTCCCGGTCGGGCCGGTTTTGGGGCGGATTGGTGTAGGCGGGCAGTTGTTGCACTTTGCGCTCTGCATACCAGTGGTAATAAAAGAGCGGCGTTTTGGGCAATTTGACGGGCAAACCGTGGACAACAACCCGTCCGTTTTTTAAATCGAAACGCAATTGCGCTTCGGCCCGGGCCACCTCAAGCGCCTGCTCGAGCGCCAATCCCTGCCCTAGCGCGGTCATAAGCCAGGCTTGTTGCCCCTCTTGCAACTCGCAGACGTCGGGGTCTTGGGCAACGCTAAACGCTTGGTGAAAGTCCAAGTCGAGCTGCTCCGCCAACCGGCGGGCAAAAGCAGCTTGATTGGGTTGCTCCAGAGCTCGAGTGGCCAGCGATTGTGCCTCGTCCCGGCTCAGGCCGCCATCCATAAACAGTTGCTGCCACCGCAATGCATCCGACGAATGAACAACCGGCAATTGGTAATAAATTAACACGGCGATTAGCGCAATAAGCACCGCCATCAGCACAACATTGCGCCAGTGGTATTGTGTTTCGAGTGAGTAATTTAAGCCGATAAGTTTATCGCCATGGTGCCAACGCACCTTGGCCGAGGCGGTTTGGCTGAGGTACATTAATTCGATGCGCGTAATCGACAAGTGTTTTACCAACGGCACAAAAACACTGTGCACAGGCACCGCTTTTAGTACCTGTTGCAGCCGCTCGGCGGACTCCCGAAAAATCACCTGTTCGTCGGCAGCGTTAACCAGTGCCGACTCTAAAGCTTCTGGCAACTGAGCCTGAAGCAGAGCCTGCGCGCTGCGCTGCATGTGCCACTCGCCTAACAACATCAGCGATAACATCGCTGCGATAAATCCCACCACAGCAATCCTTATCCGCGATAGATTACCTCGATTAATTGGCGTGGCTAACACGGCGGTTGATCCTGGCTCGAAAGAGGTGCCATGTCCGCCAAGGCCGAACGAATCGCGCAGTGGAGGCCGGCATTCACCGAGCGATCCACAAACCAGCCGCCCATGGACGAGGTGGCGATTTTGCGCTGCTTATTCTCCGGCCAGTCTTGCAGTGGGGGAAGGAGCTTAACGTTGGGCATTAAATCAATCTTACCCAACAGAAAATCCTCCACCAACAGCTCCCGGTTGGGGTAATAAATCAGGTTTTCGGAATTTATTCGAAGATTGCGCTGATTGATTTCGGTGAGAGGTATTTGATGGCCCGACTGACTTTTGCTGTCGGCCAACAATCCCAGGCGGTGATTGTCGAGGTATTGCTGAGAAATTTCGAAATCGGCGTCGTTGCTGAACCAATAGATGTCGTAGTCGGACAAAGGCTCCAACTGAGCGTAGAGTTCCTGGTAACCCGGCAACAGGCCTTTTAGCACATGAGGCCGGTTCCACAGCAATTGGTATTGTTTGCTGAGTAACGTATCAGTGACGATGGTTTCTCTCGGAGCCCAAGATACCAGCACACGGCCGAAATCGCTGCCCACTAGTAACTCAGAACACAGGTTCTGACCAATTTCACGCGTTTTCCAATCTGAGGGGAAATACACAGCAAAAGTTTTTGAGGACGGACGAGCGCCCGCAATGGAACACTCAAATTGATACAAAGTCGGCACCTGCAACGACACCCGTTGCTGATAGGTACAGACAATTGCCAGCAGCAATCCCACTGCCAGCGGCAGGTACACTTTTAAAAGGCGGGACAAAACAATCACTGGGCAAAAACCACTGCTAGACCTGAAGGGACAACCAAGCCCGACAATTTATTGCAAAATTGTTACACTCTTGTTAACCGGCGATCAGGCATGTGAACGGACGAATAGAGTATGTCTAGAATTCGAAGATTGGATAAATGAACCAACGAGTTAAAGAAAAAACACTTAAAAGCTGTCGATAATTAAGAGCAACCCCACCGACACGGTAACCGCCTCAAAAAATCGTTTGATTAAGGGGTTACCAAATTTATTGGCCAACAGCGCCCCCAAATACCCACCGGTAAGCGCTCCCACCAATAGCGCCGGCATCCAATCCCAGCGCACCGGCGTTTGTGTCGCCAAGGTCACGGCGCCGGTGCCATTCCAAAACAGGCCCACCATTATTAAGGTGTGGGCCGTGGCACGCTTA
The DNA here is from genome assembly GCA_964342265.1 of uncultured Cellvibrionaceae bacterium. Taxonomy (GTDB): domain Bacteria; phylum Pseudomonadota; class Gammaproteobacteria; order Pseudomonadales; family Cellvibrionaceae; genus Halioxenophilus. The sequence goes on from CAYFFE010000031.1 coordinate 16,947, forward strand.
AAATCAAACCCGAACCACAAAATCAACCATAAGGTAACGAACAAACCGGTACCCGAGGTAAGCGAGCCATTCAAAAAGCCGATGGCAAACAAACCCAAGGCACCCAGTAACACGCCTTTGAGGTTGCGATTTTTAGAACTTTGCGCCTGGCCCAATTGCGGCTTAAAGTAAGAATAAATGCCCAAACCCGCGGTAAGCACGCCCAAAGAAATCTGAGCAACCAGCGGCGAAATGGCTAACACCACATTCGCCCCCACCACAACGCCAGGAAGCCCCGCCACCAACATCAACCCAGAAAACTTAAGACTGGTGTTGCCCTCGCGGGCGTGCTTTATCGTTGCCCCCACACCCAACGCCACTGATGCCACCTTGTGCGTGGCCAACGCCAGAGTAAAAGGCAGCCCCAAAAAAATCAGCGCCGGAAGCTGCAACAAACCCGCACCGCCACCGGCCATGGCTGAGAGGCCGTTGGCAACTAGCGATATGAGCAACAACGCTAAATGCCCCAATAAAGACTCACTAACGACCAAAAGCTGACCACTCCCTTTCTACACTTTAGGGTATGCTTTAAGGTTGATAAAACTCTTAGGTAATTAAGTAGCACTTAAGTAAACTATTTACAGTACTTTAGTTGCTGTTTCTACCATGATGGATGAATTGATAGCTACCAATTTCTCTTTTGTATCAGTTTCGCCATCCCGGGATATATTTTTATTTATTGATTCAGCAACTGGGCCAACATAGTTATCGATTAATATCGTTGAGTGCCCGGCATTTACATCCAGCCTAGATAGCTTCTCTTGGCTAACGATTTTATTCCATCCCAGATACTCACCTTCATAAAAATATGAATAGGGGGTATCATCAATAAATAAATCTAATTTTCCAACTAAGTCTTCGCGCGACTGCAAGGCTCTAAATAAAAAAACAGGGCCTGAAAATTTTAAACGACTAGCCCCCTTCTTATACTTTTTCTCAATATATCTTAAAGTCGTATCAACACTAGGCAACGGTAGAGGCCAGGACCTTAATAACTTAAAACGCTTAGCGACTTTCAAACTTGTCAATTTAAATGGCCGCTCTACAGAATTAAAGATCGAGAACAGGCGATAACTTAAACTTCTATAAATTTTTAAAATTAAATATTGAACAATAAGAATAGCGCTAGAAGCTCGAAATACTTGTGTTAGCTCCTCGCGGCTAGAGCTTGAGCTTCTTTGTTTGGGTGTAGCATCAACGTAATGAGAATCAAATAAAAACACCCCTTTTACTTCAACCCCGCGATTTTCTAACTCGGCGGCTACACAGTATGACAAGAAGCCTCCAATGCATAACCCGCCCAAATAAACTCCACCACTTAGATCCAGTTTCTGTATTTGGTCACAATAGTAGGTCGTCAAGTCCGATAGTGATAAATGTACTATACTTGCCTGCCCCACAGCCAAAGGCGCAACACCAAAAACACCAAAGTGCTCATTTAACTTTTTTGATAATGTGTAGTAGGGGATAAGATCGCCATTACCATCGTGTACAAAAACAAATTTTTGATTTCCATCACCCGACCTAATTTGCATCAACCCGGATTTTTTTTCTCCTGACTTTATCCTCACTATGGTTTCAGACATTTTACGCACAGTACTGGATAGGAGTATTTCATTCAACGGAACAATGACCCTCAATTTTCGTTCAATCTTTTGGGCAAGATCAATACTACTTAACGAAGTGCCCCCGAAATCAAAAAGGTCATCATCAATCCCTAGATTAGGCAAACCTAAAACTTCCTGCCATATAACCAGCAACTTTCGTTGCAAATCTGTTTCCGGAGGGGTGGCCTCTGATTCCGGCAATAAATTCTCAGCACTAGGTATAGGCAGTTTTTTACGATCAATCTTATTGTTGAAATTTGTCGGAAATTTATCTATTTTTACAAACGCTCTAGGATGATAACTTTCTGGCACTCGTAACTTAAGATAGTTTCTTATATCTGCAATTTGCTCAGCTGAAAAATGTTCTTGAGAGAAACCATAAATTACGTTGTCTCCATTACCCCCCCTAAACGCCATGGAAATTACTTGATCGACGTGTAGCGCTTTATTTAAATATTCATCAACTTCAGCCAACTCTATTCGAATACCGTTGACCTTTATCTGAAAATCTTTTCGGCCTAATAGCTTAAGCGCTCCCTCTGGGTTTTTTACGCCTACATCACCGGTAAAGTAAAAACGCCCACCCTCCGCTTGACAATATTTTTCGCTGGTCAACTTGTCATTATTTAAATAACCTAAAGTAATTCCATCCCCAGAAAAACACACCTCACCTTTTTCTCCATCTACAACCTCTTCTCCATTTTCATTAACTACAATAGCCTGAACCCCAGGAAACGCAATTCCAACTAGAGTTTCTTGCGGTAACTTTTCAGGAAAATATTGATACGTAGTACCCATACAGGCTATTTCACTACAGCCATAAATAACAAACACTTCTGAACCGGAAAACAAACTAAGCACTCGATTTAATAACTCAACCGGAACCAAGTCCCCTCCCATCGATACGTGCTGCAATTTACTTAAGCTTTTCATTAAATCTGGAGTTTTGTTATCCTCAACGTAGTCTACTATTCGGCGCATCAACGCCGGACCACAGTGAACCATTGAGATCTCAGACAAAACTGAAGTCATGGCTTTAGGATTAACAATAATTTCTCTAGGTAAAACCCTTACGGTTCCAGCGGCCAATATAGGGCACAGTAATTCGAAAAGACTTATACTAAAGGTGAACTTCGCTATTGCTGGCATTACAGTTCCCCCCCCCATGCCAAAGCGGTTCACTGCTGAATTGAGGTAAAACTCTAAGTTCGAGTAGCTACCCATAACACCTTTTGGGGCACCTGTAGTTCCCGATGTAAAAAATAGGTAAGCAGGATCTTCAGCTTGCTTGCGGTTCTTAATGGTTAAATCAATACGTGGAAATTCGCGAGTCGAATTAATATTCCAAATGGGCGTGTCTTGAGGAATTAAATTTTTAGTTTGTTCCGAGCATATTACTATATCTGGAGAAGACATGAGTAATACGGACTCTATCCGAGAAGTCGGATAGTCGGGATCGATGGGAATGTATACTCCGGCCATCTTGAAAATTGCGAGTACGACCGCTGGAACCTCAATGCGTGGCTCTAACAACATAGCAATTTTCAACCCGCTATTTAGATTTAGCCCTTGTTCAAGAGCAAAAGCGGATAGACAACCGGCTAGAATGCTAACTTTCTGATTGAGTTCTTTATAATTTAATGTACTCGACTCAAATTGTACGGCAATATCCGTTGGAGAATTTAGCTCGTGGCGCTCCAACGCTGCATCTAAAAAATATTGATCTAAAATCTCAGACATTTGCCATCCCTGCGCAACCAAACCCTATATCTATAATGAGTAGCCTTATAACTGACCATCCCTATTCCCTGAGTTTATTCTTTTAAAGCATACTTTTACTCTATTAAAACCGGCTTGTAGCTCATAAAATTGATAAAAACTTATAAGTTATCTTTTTTAACTGCTTAGCGCGCGCTCACTGGGGGATTTTCGGTTTGATTAGCACGCTATTACGAAAAGAATCCCACAGTAACTTTGGCGGGTCGTTATCCGGTTTTCGTTGAAGCCATCGCCGTAATCGCCACAACGTAAAACAAGCAAGCCATAAAATATCTGTTAGGGCGGCATAGAAATACGAATAATTTTTTAAGAAGTAGCGGCGCCTAGAATCCAAAAGATACTGAGGAGTTCTTTTAGGACGAACACCACGGGAAGTTACACCAGTGCTATCACCTGCAATATGCATAACGACACTTTCTGGAATGTACCAACACTCCCACCCTACCCGATGAGCTGCAAGACAAAAATCAGTTTCTTCAAAATAAAGAAAATATTCTTCGTCCATTAATCCTACAGACTCAAAAACCTCCTTGCGAACCAGTAAACTGGCACCAGGAAGCCACTGGACCCGCTCACGCTTATCAGTCATAGCACGATATATAATGTGCTCAGACAACAAGCGGCTAACAAAACCCAATTGTAAACCTCGATCAATTTCGCTCCAGATAGATGGGAAACGAAACGAGAACCGCCAAAAGGAGCCGTCAGGGTTTTCGAAACAACCACCAGCTAAACCAGCTTTAGGATTACTTGCTAAAAAATCTCGCAGTATTACTAAAGCGTCCTCACGAACCTCGGTATCGGGATTTAGTAGATGAAAATAGTCGGGAGGAGATTCACTGGATAGTGCCTCTCTAATCGCATAGTTATTACCATATGCGTAGCCACCATTGTGGGGAGCCTGAAGAGCAAAAGCCCATTCCCAGTTTGCGACAGAAAGGAACTCAGAAATTTTGGCAAACGATCCATCCTGAGAATCGTTGTCAACGACCACAACACAAGTACCGGGGATTTTGTGTACTTCTTGCGCCAATGACTCAAGACATGCCAGGGTTCTCTCTGGTGTACGATAGTTAACTATAACCACCAGATAATCGCATGTTTTCCATTTCATACGGTTACACTTAGCAAGGAGAAGACAACAGACTGATGGGTCAGTCACATGAAGGCAAGCTTGTTTGATTATTTTACAGCAGTAAAAGTGCCTAACAACACCACTACAGACTTATAACCTAGCAGTACAATCTTTTCAAGTTAACGTATATCGAGGAAGGCTAATTTTACTGCGAACTAAAATAATACCACAACATTTTAGTTATTTTTGCGCCAAAAAAACTGGCCCGAGATTGAACCAGTTTTCAGCATGAGTTTTAATAGAATACTACTAAATTTTGTCAAACAACTGCCATCGCATCACTTAAGATAGTGCTTAAACGGTCAAAACCTTCTCCCCCCGAGCCACACCAGAAACACCAGTGCGAACCACTTCTAGTATCGTAGATTCGCCCAGTGATTGCACAAAGGCATCCAGCTTATCGCTGGTGCCGATGACCTGCACGATGTAGGTATTGGGGGTTACATCAACGATTTGGCCGCGAAAAATATCGGTACAGCGTTTGATTTCTTCGCGCTGAGCGCCGGTTGCTCGAACCTTAATAAGCATCAGTTCGCGCTCGATGTGCGCGCCTTCGCTTAAATCCACCAGCTTGACCACATCTATTAACTTATTGAGGTTTTTGGTGATCTGCTCAATTTTGTGATCGTCGCCGATGGTGGTTAATGTTAACCGCGACAGCGTGGGATCATCGGTTGGCGCAACCGTTAAGGTCTCGATGTTGTAACCGCGTTGAGAAAACAAACCAACAACGCGCGACAAAGCCCCGGGGGCGTTTTCCATTAATATTGAAATTATTCTGCGCATGGTTAGGTTCGCTCCGTCTTACTTAACAACATGTCTCGCATGGATCCGTTCGGTGCAATCAACATCGGGTAAACGTGTTCGGCCGGGTCGACACGAATATCCATAAACACCACGCGATCGGTCATGGCAAAACACTCCTGCATTTTGCTCTCTAACTCTTCCCGTTTAGTCACTTGCATACCCACATGGCCGTAGGATTCCATTAATTTAACGAAGTCCGGCAGTGAATCTTCGTAAAGGCTTTGCGAGTGACGACCGCTGTATTGCATGTCTTGCCACTGCTTTACCATGCCTAAGGCTTGGTTATTCAAACAGATGATTTTTACGGGCAGGTTGTATTGCGTCAGTGTGGATAATTCCTGAATGCACATTTGAATACTGCCTTCGCCGGTAATACACACCACGCAGGCGTCGCGTTCAGCCAGTTGCACACCCATGGCGGCGGGCAGGCCAAAGCCCATGGTTCCCAAGCCACCGGAATTAATCCAGCGACGGGGCTTGTCGAATAAATAGTACTGCGCAGCAAACATTTGGTGCTGGCCCACGTCGGAGCACACGTAGGCGTCGCCGCCGGTGACTTTATGCAGCATTTGTACAACTTCCTGAGGCTTTAACATATCGCCCGAGGTATCGAAGCGATTGCTGGTGTACAAGCCGTGGCGTTCGCGCCAAACATCGATTTGATCCCACCACTCGGCAATGGCCTGACTGTTAGCCTGGGTGTCGGCGCCGGATAACAGTGTGAGCATTTCCGCCAATACACTGTCGACCGCTCCGACGATGGGAACATCCACCGGAATGGTTTTGGCGATGGAGGCCGGATCGATATCCACATGAATGATTTTCGCGTGCGGGCAGAATTTGCTTGGCGTGTTGGTCACCCGATCATCAAAGCGCGCTCCTACGGCCAGAATCACATCACTGTGGTGCATGGCTGTGTTGGCCTCAAAAGTGCCGTGCATGCCGAGCATCCCCAAAAACTGGCGATCGGTGCCGGGATACGCGCCCAAACCCATTAAGGTGTTGGTAACTGGGTAGTTCAACTTTTGCGCAAGCGTGGTCAGCAACTCGCTGGCATTGCCTTGAATAACACCGCCGCCGGAATAAATCACCGGGCGCTTGGCTTCCAACAGCAACTGCACAGCTTTTTTAATTTGGCCACTGTGACCGCGCTCCGCCGGTGTGTAGGAGCGAATTTTTACGCTCTCGGGTAACTCATACGGGAATTTTTCCGCCGGATCGGTTTTGTCCTTGGGAATATCCACCACCACCGGCCCGGGTCGCCCCGTGCTGGCAATGTAATAAGCCTTGGCGATGATCTCCGGGATTTTTGCCGGGTCACTGACCATAAAGCTGTGCTTAACAATCGGGCGTGAAACTCCCACCATGTCGGTTTCCTGGAAGGCGTCTTCACCGATTTTATTCGATACCACCTGCGCCGAGAGCACGACCATGGGTATCGAGTCCATGTGCGCGGTGGCAATACCAGTAATGGTATTAGTCGCCCCTGGGCCCGATGTCACCAACACGGTGCCCACTTTGCCGGTGGCACGCGAGTAGGCGTCGGCGGCATGAGCTGCGGCCTGCTCGTGACGAACCAAAATATGTTCTACATCTTGTTGCTGAAAAAAAGCGTCGTAAATGTGCAGCGCCGCTCCGCCTGGGTAGCCAAATACGTGTTCCACCCCCAAGTCCTTGAGCGCTCGAACCAACAATTCTCCGCCGGATAGCCTTTCCACTGTCTAATACCCCTCTTCAAGGTTCGGGTTTTTGAGGTTGCGCTCGCCAAAGCGCAACAGGCCGAGTATCCACGGGGACACTCAGCCACAATCATTTGTAAGCATGTCGTAATTTGCGAAGGCTCCCGTGACCCCGGGCTTTTAGCCAAGCAGTCACACGAGTGATGGTGTCGATAACACGCCACTTCGCAGGAGGATGGTAAGGCGGGGTTTTGACCCACCCGGGGCAGGTTTGGTCCAGGGTGTGTTGACTCGACCTACTCGCCATCTTGGGAACCGGTAATTCTGGAAGATTGTGGCGATTTGTCAACCCTTAAGACGCGAAAATACAACTAATGCACAGTTCCACAACAGAGTGATTACGCTTACCATAGGTAACCGGCTATAGTTAAAGCCACGGTGCATCTGCCGTACTTGGCACGGATTACAAAGGCAATGAGTTACATGTTTTTTAAGCGCAGTATTATCCAACCTCTTTTTGTAGGCGTTTTGTCCTTGTGTTTGGTGACCAGCGTAAACGCTGCCACCCTCTACAAATGGACCGATGAAGAAGGCCTTATCCACTACTCCGAACGTCCTCCTGTCGGCGTTACAAACTACGAACGCATTCGCAGTGAAGCCACTCCGGGCAATAAACCGATTGAGTACAAAGTAGACACACCTAAAGATGAGCAAGACCAAGCCAGCGTCGAGGCCGCCAATAACCAGGCGGCTTCAGCGGTCAACCAAGAGCGCTGCGCCAATGCCCGCAAGAATTTAGAAGCCCTAAACAGCTTTGCCAGAATCCGAGTCAAAGAAGACGACGGCCAGATACGCTTTTTGAGCGAAGAAGAAATCGTTGAGCGACGCCAGGAGTACAGAGACGTCATCGCCAACGAATGCCAATAACCGTCAGCAAAGCCGGAGAAATCTTTGCCATTAAACCGTTAAACTCGCGCTGCGAACGATCGTGTTTTTCCTGGCATCTGCTTTAATTGAAACAAAAGGCCCTTGAAGGGCCTTTTGTCGTTTTGAGCGACACTTCAATTCTGACCAACACTTCAACTCTGGCCAACACTTAGATTCAGAGCATCAATCAATTGGACGCTAGCCGCGGCCAAACTCCACCTGCTGTTGATCATTCAGATCCACACGAATGGTATTACCCGGGACGAAATCACCGGCCAAGACCCGCTGTGCAAGTGGGTTTTCCAGCAACTGTTGAATAGCTCGTTTGAGCGGTCGCGCGCCGTACACCGGGTCGAAGCCCGCTTCGCCGAGTTTATCCAAAACCGCCTCCGAGATGGCGATTTTTAGGTCGCGATCGGCCAAACGGGTGCGCAAGCGCTGCAATTGAATATCGGCGATACCGCGAATCTGATCCTTAGACAACGGATCGAATACCACCACTTCATCGATACGGTTAATAAACTCCGGCCTAAAGTGAGCGCCCACTATCTCCATAACCGCCGATTTAATCGACTCGGTAGTGGTTTCGCTGTCGGCACGGGTCAATTCCTGAATGACATCAGAGCCCAGGTTGGAGGTCATGATGACTACGGTGTTGCGAAAATCCACCGTTCGGCCCTGGCCATCGGTTAAGCGGCCGTCTTCGAGTACTTGCAACAGCACGTTAAACACATCGGGATGGGCTTTTTCCACTTCGTCGAGCAACAGCACCGAGTAAGGCTTGCGACGCACTGCTTCGGTGAGATAACCGCCCTCTTCGTAGCCCACATAGCCGGGAGGCGCGCCGATTAAGCGGGCCACCGAGTGTTTCTCCATAAACTCCGACATATCAATGCGCACCATGGCGTCTTCGGTATCGAACAAAAACTCCGCCAGCGCTTTACACAGTTCGGTTTTACCCACCCCAGTTGGCCCCAAAAACAAAAACGACCCGTTGGGGCGATTGGGATCGGCCAACCCAGCCCGAGAGCGGCGCACGGCGTTGGCCACGGCTTCTACCGCAGCGCCTTGGCCAATAACGCGCTTGTGCAGGCCGTCTTCCATGCGCAGCAGTTTTTCGCGCTCACCTTCGAGCATTTTCGACACAGGAATTCCCGTCCACTTGGAAACCACCTCGGCGATTTCCTCGTCGGTGACCTTGTTGCGCAGCAGTTTCATGTCTTGCATTTCTACCTGCGAGGCCATATCGAGCTGCTTTTCCAACTCGGGAATGATGCCGTACTGCAATTCCGACATACGCCCCAAGTCCCCGGCTCGGCGTGCCGATTCCAAATCCAACCGGGCCTGCTCCAAGGTACTTTTGATCTCTTGCGAGCCGTGCAACGCGGCCTTTTCGGCGCGCCAGATTTCGTCCAAATCGGCGTACTCCCGCTCAACTTGAACAATGTCGCTGTCGATTTTGGACAGGCGTTTTTTCGAGGCTTCGTCCTCATCGTGTTTGAGGGCTTCTTTCTCGATTTTTAACTGCACCAGGCGGCGCTCCAGTCGATCCATGGATTCCGGTTTGGAGTCGATTTCCATGCGAATGCGGCTGGCGGCCTCATCGACCAGATCGATGGCTTTATCGGGCAACTGTCGATCGGTGATGTAGCGCTGCGACAGCTTAGCCGCGGCAACGATAGCCGGGTCGGTAATGTCTACACCGTGATGTACTTCGTAGCGCTCTTTTAAGCCGCGCAAAATGGCCACCGTGTCTTCTTCGGTGGGCTCGTCGACCAGCACTTTTTGGAAACGACGCTCCAGGGCGGCGTCTTTTTCGATAAATTTGCGGTATTCGTCAAGCGTAGTGGCACCCACACAGTGCAATTCGCCGCGCGCCAAGGCGGGCTTCAACATATTGCCCGCGTCCATAGCACCTTCGGCTTTGCCGGCACCGACCATGGTGTGGATTTCGTCGATAAACAAAATCACCCGGCCTTCTTGCTTGCTAAGCTCATTCAGCACCGACTTTAAGCGCTCCTCGAATTCGCCGCGAAACTTGGCGCCGGCCAACAGCGCGCCTAAATCCAGCGACAGCAGGCGTTTGTTTTTTAAGCCCTCGGGCACTTCGCCGTTGATAATGCGCTGAGCCAATCCCTCAACAATGGCGGTTTTACCCACGCCCGGCTCGCCGATCAATACCGGATTGTTTTTGGTGCGACGCTGCAAGACTTGCACGGTGCGGCGAATTTCGTCATCGCGACCAATCACCGGATCAAGCTTGCCGGCCTCGGCGCGGGCAGTGAGATCTATGGTGTACTTATCCAGCGCCTGACGATTGCCCTCGGCGTCGGGATTGTCCACGGTTTCTCCGCCACGAACTTTATCGATGGCGTCTTTTAAACGCTGGGCATCGCCAAAACTTTTCAGCAGTTTGCCCATGGCGCTGTTGCTGTCTTCCAGCGAGGCCACCAACAGCGATTCACTGGAAATGAATTTATCACCCGCTTTTTGCGCGTGCTTGTCGGCCAGATTGAACAGGCGCATTAACTCCTGCGACATGTGCACATCGCCGGTGGGTGTTTGCAACCGCGCTAAACCTTCTAGCTCTTTGGCCAGACCGTTGCGCAGCCCCGTTACATCAAAGCCCGCTTGCGACAGCAGAGGGCGCACCGAACCGCCCTGTTGGTCGAGCATCGCCAAGAGTACATGGGCGGGTTCAATTTGATTGTGATCGCGCCCCACCGCCAACGACTGAGCGTCGGCCAGCGCATTTTGCAGTTGGTTGGTTAATCGATCGATTCGCATGGGTTTCCTCTCAAAATTCCCTCAATACCGGCTCATCCAGCAAGCCGACGACGTTGGCAATAGATTTTGGGGGCAACCGTCAAATTACAAGCTTAAATAGACCTATAAATTTGACTTATAACAAGAACTGTGGTGGTGAGGAGTTTAGTCGAGCCAGATCAAACTGGCTTGGCGACCAGTGGGATTACTTTGTCGGTGGGAGAACAATCGCGGGTCGGAGTAGGTGCAGAGGTCACCGCCAAAGAGGCGACGAACACCGGCCGATTGCAACTGCGCCCGAGCAATATGAAATAAATCCAGGTAAAAATGCAGCGGGCGGTGGCCAGGTTTGAGCGCCTGCCCGATGGCTTCTGCACTGGCCACATTGGGGGTCGAGTCGTACAAGGCCTCGACCACCTCGATACCCACTTCGTAGTGTTGCTGACTGATGGCCGGCCCCAAAAAAGCGCTGAGACTCTCCGCCGGCACCGGCAATTGCTGCAGTGAGCGCGCAATGATGCCATTGGCCAACCCCCGCCAACCGGCGTGAATGGCGGCCACGGTGGTTCCCGCCTCGTCGCACACTAAAATCGGCAGGCAGTCGGCGGTCATCACGGCACAAACCACACCGGGCGATTGGCTAAAGCAGGCATCGGCCTCGGGTACGCGATTAAAATCATCCTCGGATGAAGTTTGGATTAAATCGTTGCCGTGCACTTGCTTCAGCCAGCGTACCGGTCGCCCGTGCAAGTAATCACTCAAGCGCGAGCGATTGGCCGCCACGGCTTGCGGGTCGTCACCCACGTGTTCCGCCAGATTAAAGCTGTCGTAAGGCACCTTACTCACACCACCGGCACGGTGTGTAAGCACACACTTTACATTGCTTGGCAGAGGCCAATTGGGCCGCCAAATTCCTGGTGCAGTGGCATCACTCATCGCCGGCCTCATTGTCGGCCTCGTTGTCGCGCAGGGCGACCAACAGTTTGGTCATGTCTTCCGGCAGGGGCGCCTGCCAACGCAATGGCTCACCGTGCTTCGGGTGAATCAACCCCAACTCGGCGGCGTGCAATGCTTGTCGGGGAAAAGCCCGCAACAGATCCACCAGATCATCGCTGGCAGCGGCGGGAATTTTAAAACGACCGGCGTACACGCTATCGCCCACCAGCGGATAATGCTGGTGCGCCATGTGTACCCTAATTTGGTGGGTTCGGCCGGTTTCGAGCTTTACGCGGATGTGCGTGTGCTGGCGGAAGCGTTCCAACACCCGATAGTGAGTAATCGCTTGCTTACCCGAATGAACCACGGCCATCTTTGTGCGCTGGGTCGGGTGGCGGCCAATGGGCGCGTTTACGGTGGCACCGCCGGTCATCGTACCGATCACTACGGCCTCGTATTCTCGGGAGACACTGCGCGCCTGCAATTGCGCGACCAAATCATTCACCGCCGCCGTGGTTTTAGCCACCACCATCAAGCCGGTGGTGTCTTTATCGAGCCGATGGACAATGCCCGCCCTCGGTAAACTGGCCTGAGCCTCGCTGTGTGCCAGCAGCGCATTGAGCAAGGTGCCGTCGGGGTTACCCGCCGCCGGATGCACGACCATGCCTGCCGGCTTGTTGACGACTAAAACGTATTCGTCCTCAAAGACGATATCGAGCGGTAGATCTTCGGCCTGCCAGGTTCCGCGCGGCGTTAACTCGGCCTCTAGCTGCAACAATTCGCCGCCGTACAGCTTGTCTTTGGTTTTAGCGGCTTGCTGGTTAACCGTCAGTTGGCCGGATTTAATCCATTGCTGCAACTGAGAGCGCGAATAATCGGGAAACAACTGCGCGGCAACTTGGTCCAACCGGTTACCGCGCGATTCAACAGGAACACGGGCCTGGCCGCAAACTGAATTAGACATAACTCTCAACACTGGCAAACTGCAAACTCTTATAAGCCAAAAACTTGCAGCCACAAAAACGGAAAAAAGCAGAATAGACTAACTGGCAAACCCTGTAAAAGCCCTTAGACTCAAAACACTTTAACGCTTTTACCTTAGCGGCTTTGGGATAAACCCACACTGTGATTAAATATGCGCCCATAATTTGTCCCCTGGGCTTGAGGCCTTGGGTTTACTTTAATGTGATAACGAACCGCCAACGTCGTTAAGACAGAGACCACAAGTTCATTAGACCCAACATCGAATAACCAACGCGATGTTACTGACCCGGCCCCAAAGGCCTATGCGATACAAGCTTATATGACCGATTTTATTGTTACGCCCACAGCCCAACCTTCACGACTTCATCGCCTGTTTAAATCTTTAGTCACCGCCGGCTTAATGGTCGCCATTATCGCGGTTTTACCCGGATGCTCCTGGTTTGGCGGCAAAGACGCGGGGGCTGCGCCAGAAAACACCGAAAAACTGCTCTACAACGCCGCCCAACGGCAATTGCGTGGTAGCCAGTGGCAAGCGGCCATCAGTACCCTGCAGCTTTTGGAGGAAAACTTTCCCTTCGGTAAGTACGCCGAGCAGGCGCAATTGGAGCTGATTTACGCCTACTTTAAAAACTACGACACCGAAGCGGCTATTGCCTCGGCCGATCGATTCATTCGCCTGCACCCGCAACATCGCCAGGTGGATTACGCCTATTACATGAAAGGCTTGGCCACCTTTGAAGGCAGCCGCAACGCTTTTCAGCGCTTTTTGCCCACGGATTTAACCCGCCGCGACCCCGGTCTTGCACGCGAGTCGTTTTCGCACTTTGCTCAACTGTTGTCGCGCTTTCCCAACAGTGCTTACGCCGCCGATGCACAAAAGCGCATGATTTATTTGCGCAATCTCCTGGCCCGTTACGAAATTCACGTTGCCAATTATTATTTTAAGCGCGGTGCTTACGTGGCCGCGGCCATGCGCGGTCGCTATGTGGTGGAAAACTTTCAGAAAACACC
>CAYFFE010000031.1:30716-33940 GCA_964342265.1 uncultured Cellvibrionaceae bacterium
ACCAAAAAGCCCTTTTTGTTGGAGATGGCCATCAGCAATACGCCGCGACAACGGGCTTGCAGGTTTTCCTCGGTGGTGTCGGTTTTGGTACCGGCGAATTCCTGCTCAAGGCTTTGCATAAAGGCGTCGAAGATGGGCTCGATACTGATCGATTGATAGCGCACACCGAGTCGCTCGGCTTCGTCGGCGGCGTCGTTTTTGGATAAGTCGCTGGTGTAGCGAAACGGCATCATCACCGCTTCAACTCGATCTTTGCCCAGGGCATCCACGGCAATAGCCAGTGTTAGCGCCGAGTCGATACCGCCCGAAAGGCCCAACACCACGCCTTTAAATCCGTTTTTGTTCACGTAATCGCGCACGCCTAACACCAGTGCTTGATAGATTGCCGCGAGCTCTTCAGGCACGGGCGCCGGCTCTTGTGCCACAACGGCGAGAGCGCCACCATCACCGGTTTGCAGGGTAACGGGGTACAAACCCTCGCTAAAAAACGGCGCTTGTACGCAAACGCGCCCGGTTTGATCGACCACAAACGAGCCGCCGTCAAAAACCAACTCATCCTGGCCGCCCACTAAGTTGGTGTAGACGATAGGCATTTGACCTTGCTCGGCGCGCTCACTTAACAGCTTGCTGCGGGTCAAATTTTTACCGCGATGAAAGGGCGAAGCATTGAGGTTGATCATTAATTGTGCGCCGTGATCGCGCGCCTGCTCTGTGGGCCCCGACGACCAAATATCCTCGCAAATGGTAATCGCGGTATTAATGCCATGTATCGATACAATTAACGGTCCGTCGCCGGCCACAAAGTAGCGTTTTTCATCAAAAACCTGATAATTGGGCAGGTGTTGCTTGGCATATTCCGCCGTGAGTTGGCCGTTGGTAAAAACACCGGCCATATTAAACACACGACCACCCACCACCCGAGGGTAGCCCAACACCAAGGTGCACTGGGGAGCGCGGTCGACAATGTGTTGAATGGCTTGCTCAATACGCGATTGCAGGCTGGGGCGCAGTAACAGATCTTCCGGCGGATAGCCGGTTAAAGTGAGCTCGGGATAGACCACCAAGTCGGCACCAAACTGCTGTATTGCCCGGTCAGCGGCGGCCAACACCTGCTCGGTATTGCCGGGAATATCGCCCACTAATAAATTTAATTGGGCCATAACAACCTGAATGCTAGCCACTAACGCGCTCCTTAATTTAATGAATGCCACGAATCGGTGTTATTGTCGGGCAAAGAAGCAAAATTGGCAAAACCAACCTCAACTGATCGAGCCATAACCACATTAAGAGCCACATTAAGAGCCACATTAAGAACCACATTAAGATAATTGCCATGACTCCTCCTGCTCGCAAACCCGATAATTATCAATTGCTTAGGGTATACACCTACTATCGCACCATACTCGGCTGCGTGATGTTGATGCTCTACTCAGGGGAATTTATTAAAGACGCATTAGGGACGCTGTCGTCGGATGTTTTTTTGGGCACGGCCAGTGCTTACACATTGTTTAATTTCGCAACGTTGATCAGCCTTTGGCTGCGCCGTAACGAGCCCAAAACCCGCGAGATTGTCTTTTACCTCATTATTGATGTCGCAGCCATTACGCTCATGTCGGGCAGCAGTGGCGGCCTGGCCAGCGGCTTGCCCTACTTGCTGATCATTACCGTGGCCGCCGGTGCTATTTTCCTCAATCGGCAACTGGCGATATTTGTGGCGGCTCTGGCGACGGTGGCCATTTTAACGGAGACCGTCATCAGCAGCTGGATGTTTGGCTCCACGTCCTCTCAGGCGTTTTCTGCCGGCACCTTGGGCATTTTGCTGTTCGCTACCGCGCTGTTGTTCCAGTACCTTACCGATCGCTTGAGAGAAAGCTCCGAAGAAGCCGACCTACAAGCTCAAGAAGCTGCCAAGGCCCGGGATATTTCGCAAAAAATTATCGAGCGCATGCGCACCGGGGTAATTGTTGCGGGCCCCGATGAGCGCGTACAATTAATCAATAACGCCGCTCGCAGTTTACTCGGCATGGATGAAACCCCCTCCAGCCCGCTGCATTTGTTTGATATTCCCATCGTCGCGGCCGCCTACAGCCACTGGCAAAACCATCCTGCAGCCGCCAAACCGCCAATTAAAGTACCCG
Source organism: uncultured Cellvibrionaceae bacterium (assembly GCA_964342265.1). Lineage (GTDB taxonomy): Bacteria > Pseudomonadota > Gammaproteobacteria > Pseudomonadales > Cellvibrionaceae > Halioxenophilus. Next base: position 32,855 of record CAYFFE010000031.1, read on the forward strand.
ATACTAACGGCGAAGTGCGAGTGAACTTTGCCAATCTAGGGCCCGACGACGAAGGCGATACACTGGTGTTTATCGAAGACCACCGTTTGCTGGCGCAGGAGGCGCAAAAACTCAAGCTGGGTTCACTGGGAAAGCTCACTGCCAGTATCGCTCATGAAATTCGCAACCCGTTAGGCGCGATCGCCCACGCAGCGCAATTGTTAACGGAATCGCCAGAGTTGTCACCCGAATCGCAAAAGCTGCTGGGTATTGTGTTAAATCATTCCCAGCGCGTTAACCAAATTATCGAAAACACACAACAGCTCTCGCGCCGCAACCAAGGCCAGGCGGAAGTGATCGATTTAAGCCGGTGGCTAACAACGTTTATCAACGAATACCAACTGGCTTTTGATCAGGAACAAAAACCGGATATTGAGCTAATTAGCGAAGCCGACACCAATCAGCCTGTGCTGGCTAAAATTGATACCAACCACCTCAAACAAATACTCACCAATCTGTTCGACAACGGATTGCGCTACAGTTTTTTGAGTACTCAGCGTTATCATTTAACCTTACAGCTGGGCTATCGCGCCGAAACAGAACTCGTGCGCTTATTGGTCATCGACGACGGCCCGGGTATCGATCCCGAATTGGAAGACAGCATTTTCGAGCCATTTTTTACCACCGAAAACTCCGGCAGCGGCTTGGGCTTGTACATCAGTCGCGAGTTATGCCAATCGAACCAAGCCTCGCTGTCGTTTTGTCGCTGGCAGGGCAAAAGCTGTTTTCAAATCAATTTTGCGCACCCGCAACAAGTTTTTTAACACATTCAACTAAGCAGATTTTTTTATGGCCAATCAGGTACTGATCATCGACGACGAACCGGATATTCTGGAGCTTTTGAATATTACGCTTACGCGTATGTCGGTTACCTGCGACCGCGCCGGGAATTTGGCCAGTGCGCGCCAACTTTTGCACGACAACCAATATCAGTTGTGCCTGACGGATATGAAATTGCCCGATGGCAATGGCATTGAGCTGGTAAAAGAAATCCAGTGCCAGCAACCGGACTTACCCGTCGCCGTATTTACCGCTCACGGTACCACC
>CAYFFE010000032.1:0-28404 GCA_964342265.1 uncultured Cellvibrionaceae bacterium
AAGCTGAAAACCAACTGCTCAGCGGCAAAGGTAATTTAGTTAAACAAGTGGGCGAATTTAAAAATCTGGCACCGGCCATTAAATCCGAATTGCCGAGTTATTTTGTTGAAAAAGCCGAATTGGAAGTGGATTTTATTGCGAAAGATAAGACGGACACAGAGTCCTCAAACGAAGCTGATTCCCGTGCCCACGGGCACAAGGATCGTAGCGTGCAACAGCAGCCTTTGGATGAAAATCAATGAATAAATCGTCAAGTCTGACTCTATTTGGGGAAATGCTCAGTACCAACAATATGAGCTTTGGGGTATTGCTGCTGGTCATTAGTTTACTGGCTGTGAGCGCCTGCAGTAACAAGCAAATTTACGAAGGCGTACAACAAGGTCAGCGTAATGAGTGTTTAAAGTTACCGCCCGATCAACAAGAGGATTGTCTTCAGGCCAACAGCCAAAGCTACGAAGACTACCAAGCCGAGCGAAAAGACATTTTGGAAGACGGTGAGTAAAAAGGCTTGAGGGGCTTGAGGGGTTGGCGAGATCGAGGGGCTCGTGCACACCTTTTTCGGCAGTGAGTTTTGTTTGCCCGTCGCTGCCAATACAAGCCTGAGCAAAATGCACAGACTTGATGGCAGCTAGGGCGGCTCATTTAAGAGCCCGCAGCGTTTTGTATTGCGTTATCGTGGTTATTTAAAGTGCCTTATGATGGCTTTTTAAAATGCAATATGCCCCACGCTAAGTAACCGTTGTTGCCGGCCTCGATCCAATGGTCCAATCCTGCAATCATTCGATCAATGTACTCGTTGGAGATATTCGCCAACGTCTCGCGTTTAGCGATTAATTCCTGTTGTACACGAGAATAGTGGTTTACCAATTGGCGGGTATGATCAATGAATTTTCCGTCCACCCAGCCAAGTTTATTGGCTTGTTCCTGATAGAAATCCACTGAGCCCAGGTTTGGCAAATACAGCCTATCCAGCACCGGTTGCAATACGCCCTCAGGCACATCATTGGCTTGCATCGGATCGGTGAAGATAAATTCACCGCCCGGTTTAAGCACGCGATCGACTTCTACCATCACTTGCTCTCGGTTGCCTGAGTGCAAGATGGAATCTTGAGACCAAGCAAAATCGAAGGAGTTGTCTTCGGCCGGAATGGCCTCAAAGCTGCCGTCGATAACGTCAATCAGGTTGGTGTAGCCCTGTTCTTCGGTCATTTCCCGATTGCGCATGTTTTGCGTTTCGGCCAAATTCAAGCACGTAGTATGGCAACCGAAGGTTTTCGCAAACCAGCGTGCTGCACCACCAAAGCCTGCACCCAAATCGATGATTTTGTGCTCGGCGGATGGCTTGGTGTCGAACACCGAAATCATGGTCTCTACGGTTCGATGAGAGGCATCGGCAATGGCCTCAGTCTCTGATTTGTACAGCCCTACGTGGATGTCTTCGCCGCCCCAAATCTGGAAATAGAAGTTGTCGGCGTCGTTGCTGTTGTAATATTCGCGCGCAGTTGACACTGCACTTGAATAGTCGTCACTCATTACTCTGACTCCAATTCGTATTTTTTCTCAGCAATATGGATAAAGAAATCTGGCTCTTTGTCGCGATAGGTTTCTTGGAAGTCGCCAAAGCTGGTTACGCGCTGAAAGCCCACTTCCTTCATCAGGCGCTGAGTGTACGCTTTGCGCAATGGGAACATGTTGAGATGGAAATGAGAGCCGTCGGGGAATTTGTAGCCGAAGCGTGCCAGGGAGTCGTCTACGTGCTCTGGCGTGGCTACCACGTCGTCGCCGCAATAGTAGAAGTTGTGAGTTGGCTCGATTTGTTTATCGAGAATAGCGTCGTAGTTGCGCTGATCGAGAATCAATATGCCGTCGTGGCGTAGGGTGGCGTAGTATTCAGCCAGGGCTTTACGGCGATCATTTTCTTCGTGCAAGTGGGTAAAGGAGTTACCCAAACAAACGACCGCATCGTACAGGTCGTGCACATTGCGGTTTAGGAAACGCCAATCCGCCTGAATGGTGCGCAAAATGTAGCCAGAGTCGCGTGCGTTTTCGAAGGCTTTTGCCAGCATTACTGGGCTGCCATCCACACTGGTTACCTCAAAGCCGGCGCGCAGCAATTGTACCGAGTGAAAGCCTGTACCGGTGGCAACGTCCAAAACCTTCTTGGCACCGTGCTCACGCAGCTTTTCAATGAAAAACTCGCCCTCGGCTTTGGCGCGACCTTTCCAGTCGATGAGATCATCCCACTTTTCTACAAACGACTGGATGTACTCGTCCTGGTACTTGTCTGATTCGCGAACCGCCAAAGGGTCACTTCCGTAATCTTGAATATTTGGATCACTGGTCATTGTGTTTAGTCCTCGCTTTTGCAGAGTGATATTCACTAGGCCAGATGCCTAATCCGGCAAATTTGGGAGGTTTAGACAAACAAAAGTCCGTCGTAACGCTCCGCAGAACGTTAGGCAAAGTTCGCAAAAGAAACTGTGTTTGCCTATTGAATGGAAAGGGCCGTGAGGGCTCTTACTGATAAATTACTTATAGCTATAAATAATATTTCTAGTGAACTTAAGTTAACAGCACGCTTATAATGCCTAATAAATCGAGTAAATCAACACGCTTGGCGTGGATTGGCTCGAAATAACCAACTAAATATTGTTAGATGTCAAATAATTACAACTGGAAATGATTTTGTAGTCTTCTAATGATAAATTGGTAGGGTTTTGCGTCCAAAGTGAAGCCATTTTGCGGCCTGTTTTAGTCGTTAGGGCAATATCGATTAGAAGTCTAGAATTCAGCTTATTTCGAAGTCATATAATATATGTGAGATTGAATGAATATTCAGATTGATTTCATTGTGAGGCGATACGGCCGTTGGTTTGAAGTTTGCTTAGACTTAGTCGCTGAATGGAGAACGCTACGAGTTATTAAGTGGAGCATGTTTTATGCAGTGCTTGTCATTTGGATGATGATCACATGTTGATTTTTTGAGCAGTTGCCTGAATGCTGAGAGGCAGGTTACTGATCTTTCGTCGCTACTGGCCTTCTCGTTTAGGAGGTAGGAAAATTCGAAAATGGGTATCGCTATTGGACCGCTATGCAAGAAGATGAATGATTTTGAGAATCAATCGCTTCGATGCGTAGTAAACATCACGTTTCGCCAAAATAAAAAAAACAAACGAATGCGGCACTCTTCACTGAAAATAGAGTGTCTTTCAATTTTGAATCAAGCAATCTAGGTCTCCCTCCCACAATTTGTCCTGAATAGCTGATTTCAATACTCTAGGTAATTTCCGTTATCGGGTCCTGATACGACAACACGAGATCTGGTGCAACAACACGAAAATAGATAACTAGTGGTTCCTCAGTTGAGCGGTAATCAAAGGTATTCATCAAAATTTAAGAATCTCCATTTTTTAATAGTACGTTGTAAACAATAGTGTAGATACGGAGCGCAACCGTGGATTCTGCAGGCGATAAAGGCTTTAAATGCAGTGTACATAGTTTGAAGATGAACAACGTGTCATAAAATCTGCTTCAATGTGTTTTTATGGAGCTAGTACCTAATTAAAAAGCATCTAATTAAAGCGGCCGAGAGTGGGAGACAATTATTACCCACAATTGTTTTTTGTTTGGTCAACTATCGAGGAGATTTGCACGAAGCACTATCGAAATATGGGCTAGGCACGATCTGCGGTTTTTGAGTGCATTAAAATATTTTATAGTTATATAATACGATACTTTGCGAACAGCTATCTCAACCTGTTTGTATTTCAAGGAGAACTTTGCAGTAACAGCTGAATATAGGTAACTACTTTATATTAGTAAGATTGTCACCACTAGGTTCTACTCAAACATGTAACAAAAAATCGGTTTAATTAAGCTTTAAATCTGTACCCGCTTAAATTTAAAGGGAGTTAATACAATGAATGATGCGTATCGACCGCCAAATAGTGATCTCGATCACGATCTTCCCAAGGATCCTGCTGAGCGTCAAATCTACGACGAAACGCAAGCGTTAAGGGCTTTATACAAAGCTCAGCAAGTATTTTGGTCTCCGCTTATCGCGTTTTTGTCGACTGTATTTTTGTTGGTGCTTTTGGCCCTTTATGCGGATAGAACTCCCATGCTGGTATTTTTGCTACCGGGGTTTATCGCTGGCTATTTAATAAAGTATTTGGGTAGTTTAATTAAAGCAAAGCATCGCATTGTTTCCGGTTTGATCGTGGGTGGAACTGTATTCTCTTATGTACTACCAAGTTCACCCGCTGTGGCTGCTGTTGTTGGGGTGTTGAACTGCGCTGTGTTTATATTTACCAGTCGCCGGCCGTTAACGCTTGATGAGGAAAAGTTATTGTCGAAACATGCTATGGGTAGGCTGAAGCCTTAGCCTTAAGGCTTCTATAAATAAAGAATTAAGAAATGTACGCCACTTGTTTGCGAATAGTCCCTGCGTTAAGGATCGTATTTTTAAAGGTCGATGGAAAATATTTTTATATATGATCAATAGTTTGAGAGTAGTTAATACGTGCTTTGTCTTTTTGATAGTATCGTTGTGGGTTGGCTGTGGTAAACAGTATTGTGTAACGAATTTAGAGTAATGTCATCCCTCACCGGAAGGCTATGATGCGACTAACCAAGATTTCTTGTTCGATACGCTCCTAGAGGTATTTATCTAAAAATTTTTACGACGCTGGTGTTGAGAGGTATGCAATAACTAAATTTGATATCGATAGTGAAGGCAAAACTCGAAATCACCGAATCAGTGAGTCAGATGGCGTTCAAGAATTAAATTAGTTGTCTAATGAGTAGTCTCAAAGTGTTCAGTGCTCCCCGCGTACAATTTTAGGCGAGAGGTACTTCGTGGAGGGGGGGCACTAAAAATGAAATTTTGTAACAAATTATGTAGAGATTCTGAAACCGAATGTAAGCATCGATCTATTGCTTGTGAGTAGCAGATAATTTTACGATGATGAATAGGCGGCTGCTATCTCCACACTAGTCGTATCGTGAGATTGCATTTACACTTCCCAATTATTGGTTTACCGGCTAACGCAAAACAGTATTTCTATTCGCTGTTGCCATTATTCTCTGCCTATTATTTCCGCAAGTGTCCGTTCACTGCTATGATTCTCTCCGTCCCGATTCAATGCAGTAGTTTGAAGGATTTCTATGACTCAGCCCAAACTTTGGACTAAGGATTTCATTGTTGCAGCCCTTTTGAATTTCCTTTTGGTGCTTGTTTTCTATTTGTTGGTAGTGGTGATTGGCCACTACGCCACCACCGAATTAAATGCGACGGTCAGTCAGGCTGGGTTGGCTGTGGGAATGTTTGTGGTTGGTGTATTGGCCGGTCGCCTGGCGATTGGTCAATATATCGACAAATTAGGTCGTAAGCGCAGTATGACGGTTGGGCTGTTTATGTCCATTATTACCTGCCTAATGTACTTTGTTGAGGCGGGGATTACCTATTTAATTGTTGTTCGCTTTCTGCATGGATTGGCGGTGGGTTTTGCTGCAACAGCCACAGCGACTGTGGTTGCTTATTTAATTCCGACCTCTAGGCGGGGCGAGGGTGTGGGGTATTTTAGCATGAGTACTTCGTTATCAACCGCCATCGGCCCTTTTATTGGTATTTTTTTAACGCAACATGCACATTTTTCTGCGGTTTTAGTGGTTTGCTCGGTGCTGAGTACCGTGTCGCTGGCTGTTAGTTTTTTACTGACTGTTCCCGAAGCCTCCGTCGAGGATCGGGCAAAATCGCCTCGCAGGTTTTCGTTTAAGCAATTATTGGAGCCAAAAGCGGTTCCCCTGTGCAGTTTAATGTTCTTCTTTGCAGCGTATTATTCTGGTGTTTTAAGCTATTTAAATGTTTATTCAATTGAACGTGATCTCGTTGAGCCGGCCAGTTTTTTCTTTCTGGCTTATTCGTGTTCTATTTTAGCTTCTCGTCCGATTACTGGTCGACTGATTGACTTGCATGGCTCAAATTTAGTGATGTACCCGGCCATTTTGGCAATGGCGCTGGGGTTTTATTGTCTTTCTTCGGCTACCACAGGGGCGCTTTTACTCACCGCAGGAGCGTTAATAGGTTTCGGTTTTGGCAATATTCAATCGTGCATGCAGGCGGTGGCGGTTAAGTTAGTGGATTCCCATCGCATGGGTTTGGCTACGACTACGTTTTTTATTTTTATGGATGCCGGGTTAGGCTTTGGGCCTTACCTGCTAGGGTTTGTTGCGCCTTTAACGGGTTATTCCAACCTTTATTTAATTTGTTCGGTACTCATTTTAATCAATGTCTTTTTCTACCATTGGGTCCATGGCAAGCCGCATGGTCGGAGCATTTAAAACAGAAATCGGGTCGCCTGAGAAATTTCTCGATACTCAGGCGACCCAGTGCCGTTAATAAGCGTAGGAGCCATGGAGCTAAACACGTTAAGTTTTGATAAACCCGGCCAATCTTTGACTGATGATTTCGCTCGCTTCTTGCACCATAGAACTGATGAGATCCTCACAGGTGGGTATATCATTAATAATACCCTGCACCTGACCAGCCCAAACTAAACCGGCCTCTAATTCGCCGGTTTCCAGCGCTTGTCTGCCGTCGCCGCCTTTTACTAAATGATGAACATCCTCAAACGTTGCCTGGGGATTTTTTAATATTTCGACTACCTGGCTGGAACGCTCTGTTTTGGCCACGCGGCCGGTGTTTCTCAGTGAGCGAAATATTAGATTGGTATCTCGCTCACTGTTGTTAACGATAAATTGCTTAATGTTGTCGTGAATGGGAGCCTCCTGAGTCGCGCAGAAGCGAGTTCCCATATTTATGCCGTCGGCACCCAGGGCTAGAGCGGCAACAAGCCCTCTGGCGTCGCCAATACCACCGGAGGCGAGCATGGGTATGCTGACTTTATCGGCTGCTGCGGGGATGAGCACGAGCCCGGGAATGTCGTCTTCTCCTGGGTGCCCGGCGCATTCAAAACCATCAATGGATATGGCATCGACGCCCATACGCTCTGCCGAAAGGGCGTGGCGTACTGCCGTGCATTTATGAATCACCTTAATGCCGTGGGACTTGAAGTCTTCTACATGTTCTCTGGGGTTGTGGCCGGCAGTTTCTACGATTTTAATGCCCATATCGATAATTGCTCGACGATATTCAGCGTAAGGCGGCGGATTAACCGAGGGCAGAATGGTTAAATTAACGGCAAAGGGTTTGTCGGTCATGGTGCGGCAGCGTTCAATTTCTCGACGCAAATCATCGGGTGAGGGCTGGGTGAGTGCGGTTAAAATTCCCAATCCCCCCGCGTTCGATACCGCAGCCGCAAGTTCGGCCCGACTTACCCACATCATGCCGCCCTGTACAATCGGATAGTCGATTTCTGCCAACTCGGTAAAACGGGTCTTTAATTTCACTTGCAAATCCTCCCAGGCACTAATATTTTGTGATCTAAATTCGCCAATAAAATTACCTTTTTTAGCAACGAAATACCAGAAATCGTCGGAAGCTGCTAAAAGCTACTACGCCAAATGTTGCTAGAAGTTGCAAGAAGTAGCTAGAAGTTGCCGGAGAATGAGTTTTAGTGAGCTATGGCTTTTTTTAAATGACCAATTGGTTGTTAATGCCTCACAACAACGGTTAATAAAAGTATCAAAATTGGGATAAATGTAATGGATCAATGGGTTGCTGTGTCAGATACGGGAGTGTCTTTTTGTGTGGAAATTCACGGTAAACAACCGAGTTTAATTTTTGCACACGGTTTTAGCGAGAGTAAACGCAGTTGGGAATACCTTTGGCAAGATCTAACGCAAGATTATGCGGCTATGCGATACGATCTGCGCGGCTTTGGAAAAACCATTTGTAACAATTCCGATTTATTTAGCCATTCAACGGATTTGAAATCCCTGTTAGAAACCTTGAATATTCAGCGTTGTGTATTAATTGGGATTTCTATGGGAGGAGGTGCCGCCTTAAAAACAGCCTTAGATTATCCTGAGCTTGTCAGTCATTTAGTTTTGTTTTGCCCGGCTATTGATGGCTGGCAGTGGTCTGATGAATGGCGCAAGGGCTGGCGAGATGTTTGCGAATTGGCGCGATCTGGAAACGTTGAAAAAGCCAAACAATTCTGGTGGCAATATCCGTTATTCGACAGTATAAAAGGCAGCGCCCTGGAATCTGAAGCAAAATCAATCATTGACGAATTCCACGGGGAACAGTGGGTTAAAAACTACCTTCTTCCCGCACAAAGCGATGTGGATCGTATTGCACAGTTGCAAACTCCGACGTTAGTATTCACCGGCGGAAAAGATATGCGTGACTTTATTGAAATTGGTGAATTCCTAGAGCAATCGTCGCCATACGTGACGTTGAACCACTACTCGAATTGCGGCCATCTCATACCCTATGAAGCGCCAAGTGCCGTGGCCCAAGATATTCGGCAGTTCTTGTCAGAAGTGTAAAACCGTTGCACTGAATAAACGCGGGGAAATATTATAAATGCCGATTTCTTTTTCAGTTAATAAGCAGGGTATCGGCGAACTGGTTTTAATTTTCTGTATCGCTTGGGGAGTTGGCCTGTATAGGTATTATTTTCCCGCTAAATTAGAAGTGGGCGAGCTTGTTATGCAGGCAGCCGCGTTAGTGTTTGCGCAAAGTTTAATTCGCGATGTTTGGATTCTATTCCAACAAAGAAAAAAGTCAGCAAAGAGCACCGGCGAGCAATCACGGCAAGAAAACTGTATTTGTTTGGAATCTGCCGTGGGTGCAGTAATACTGTTGATTGGCGGCATATTATTTTTTAGGTTTGATGCAGTTGTTTCCCCAAGTTTTGGCCTGATGAGTGTTCTGGTTTTCGGTTTATTAATAGTGGGGTTTTTAATCAAAAATTGGGTGGTGGTGTTGTATCCGCTTTCTATTAGCTACGAACCCAATCACTTGAATGTGCTGGTGTTTGCTCGCCACAAGACCTGAATTTTGGCTCTGTCGAATAACCCCGCTGGCCACGCCTTACAGAATTTTCTTATACAAAACCCGCTACGAATTCTTTCTATAGAACTTCTTTTATCGATAAAGTCAGCGGAAAAAGCCTGCAGAAAACAAAAGTTACACAGAATAATAGAAGTTAATAATATTAAAATTATCTAATTATCCATCAATTTTACTTCGCTAGAATTATTTTCGTGATTGTAAAAGAAAATTAGCCCGTCAAAAATGTGTGCCAGTTATCAAAAAAAACTTCTTAGAGTGATTTGACATGTAAACTCGTTTCTTATTGTAACGGCTTTACTTTAGCTGCTAAATTGACTTGGCGTATAAATCTACGCTTTGTACTGATGCCTAGTTAATCCATTTAGTTGAGTTTTTCTTAAACGGTGGGTGGGTGTTTTGCGTTGGTGTTTAGGAGCTTGAGTAAACGAATGAAAAGGTTGTTAGCTTGTTTGAGTCTTTTAGTGATTGCCAGTCAAGCGTGGGCAAGCGTTTGGATGGAAGGCAGTTTTGCTCGATACGAGAAATTCAAAAGACCCATGTTTATTGCCCACCTGCAAACACTCAGTGAAAAAACTGAACCCGATACCATTCTCAGCGGCCAGGATAGTTTCCGTTTGGAATTGGCTATCGCTGCGGAATATATTTCGGATCGTCGTTTTAATCGTATGTTGCGCGAAGCCATGATGATTAATTCCTCGCCCGAAACGTTAAAAAAAGAATCCGATAATATTAGTCGGTTCTATCAATTCATTAATTATGATTTGTATCGCGGTGATCACTACTCGGTGGAATACCACCCCTCTGTAGGAACCGTATTGCAAGTTAATAATATGCCGGAACTGGCCCTGCCTAAGTCTAAATTGGGTGTATTTGTATTGCGTGGATTGTTGGGGGAGGTTCCTCTTTCCACAGAGTTTCGTTCTGCAATGTTTTCCAAAAATACAATGTACGCCACACTAGAGGAAGAATTTAGTGCTTTAACGCCCGATAAAAATCGTGTTGCTCAAATTAATTCAGAAATCAGCCAGCAACAGGTGACCAGCAACGCGCAGTCTAAACCGGTTGAACAATCTAAGCCTGCTGCAAAGCCCAGCGTGCCCGTTAAAGCGGCTGTGGTCGATAAAAAAATTAATCAGCCCGCGCCCAAAAAGGCCCCAGCAGTGGCGAAGCCATTAGAGCCTAAGCCGCAACTCGCTAAGTCTGAGCCTGTTAAGCCTCAACCTGTGAAGTCTCAACAAAAGGCCAGTCCCGAGCCCGCTGCAAAAACGACGCAGATAGCCAGTGCGCCGCCAGCGCCAGCCGAAAAACCTGCCGCTGCCAAGCCGAGCCCAAAAGCCAAAGCCGCTGAGCCGAAAAAGGAAAAACAGCCCGTACAGGTTGCATCGTTAGATACGAATAAAGCAAAGAGTGATGCCTTGGTTTCCGTTCAACAGCCGGTGGTTAATTCTGAACAAGTGTTAATCATTCAAAAGGCTTATCAAGATCAACTGGAGCGCAAGGTTAAAAAATATCAAACCATGCCCTACAAAGCGTTGAGTCGACGCATGGAAGGGGATGTAACCTTGGATGTTGCCATTGATCGCCAGGGTAATATTGTCGATTTGGCTATCGCCAAAGGCAGTCGCCATGGCTTACTGAACGATCAAGCTTTGGACGCGGCCACCAGTGCGGAGCCGTTTGATCCTATTCCCCGTGAGCTTGGCGTGGAGCAGTTTAAGTTTAGCGTTAAGCTCAAATATCAGAGAATTTACTAGACTCTCTATCTACCAAGTTTTAACTGAGGGTAAATTGGAGTGAAAGTGGTTGGTTTTACCATTGGAACCAACATTTGTGTGGTTTGAGGCTCATTCTTTGGCAAGCAATGGTGAGAGTTGTCTTAATTTGGAGGCGTCTCGGTCAGCTAAGCTGCAGCGAGCACAGTAAAAGCGGAATGATTGTAAGGGAGTTGTAAAAAAAGAAAGCGCCGTTAAAACCAGTAACGGCGCGGGGGAAACCGTGCGATCAGGCGGGAGCTCTAGCCGACCAACATCGCCTGATTATTGAATTCGCGCTGGTTTTTTGCGATCACGAGTGCCGATATCGCGGTTGGTTTGCAGCGAGCTGTATATCTGGCAGCACTCGGTTAGCGCCTGCTGCAGAGTGTTGCGATGGGTAATGTTGCCCTGGTCTTCAAATTCCAGATCGGCGATCACACGCTCTAGATACTCTATCTGCCTTTCCAGTGTTTGCAATCGAATGCGGTTGTCCAAACTTTCCAGGCTTTCCATTGTTTTAATTCTTTTCCGGTTTAGTTTCATCCAATATATCTCCCCCAAATAGAATTGTCGTTCTTTTAACTTCTTCAGTGTAGTGGCGTCGGGAGAAATCCCACATAAGTTAATCTTTTTTGATAATTTGTGTGCCAAAAAGACGTTTTTAGGCGTCTTGGGGTAGGAGCGCGAAAATAAATTAATATGATGTAGACTACGCTAACGCTGATCGGTTGAGTTGAACTAGATCAGATTAAAAGCATATCGGAAATCAAGTGTAAATTATGACAGATAAACTCTTCGATATTGTGTTTCGAGGCGACATTGTTTTAGGGCAGCCTTTAAACGATGTTAAAGTTCGCATCGGCAAGATGTTTAAACTCGGGCCCGCGCAGGTCGAGAAGCTGTTCAGCGGTAAATCGGTGGTGCTTAAACGCGGGCTGTCCGAGCCAGATGCGGCTAAGTTTCGCGATGCCTTCGCCAAAGCAGGCGCAGTGGTCTCGGTGGTTAACAGCAAAATGTCGGGCGAGGGTGAAAATGCCAGCAAAGAGCGAACGCGTAAGTTAACAGTGGCCCCGGCCGGTGCTTCCTTGACTCCCAGGCGCAAAGAGCAAACGCAAAGCCCGCCGGCGATGCCCAATACGGATCACTTGTCGATTCGACCGGCCGAAGGCGATTTGTTGGATGAGGAAGAAATTGCCCAGCAGGCCCCGGTGGCCGTGCGACTCTCTGACTGGGGCATAGCCGAAGCCGGCGCGGTAATCGAAACCTTACCGGACGATAAAGAACCTGTGGTTGTAGAAGACGCGCACTGGCAAGTGGCCGAAGCGGGGAGTGATTTGGCCGAAGCCAAACCGGATGTGCCTCCGGTGAGTGCGCCAGAATTCGCGGTAGCGCCGGTGGGCAGCGATATGGCTGATCCCCACGAGGAGGTGCCGCTGCCCGCGCCGGATATCAGCCATATTAAGCTGGCTGATAATTAAGCTCGGCCAAAAAACTGAAACTAGTCCGAGAAGCCAATGGGCGCTACATTCTATCCATCACTTCAATGCCCAATAGCGCCAACCCCAGCTCAATATGCTTTGCCACCGACTGACACAAGCGCAGTCGGCTGGCGCGAACCTCAGGCGATATTCCTTCTTTTAAAATCGGGCAATTTTCATAAAAGCTCATGTACAGGCTGGCCAGCTCAAACAAGTAACTGCACAGCACGTGCGGATAAGCCTCTTTCACCATTAGCTCGATGGTTTCGGGGAATTGCACCAGCTTGAGCGCCAATTGTTGCTCACTGGGTTCGGCAATCGCAATTGACTCGGTCATTTGAGTGGGGTCGATGCCGGCTTTGCGAAAAATACTCTGTATTCGTGTATAGGCGTACTGCAAATAGGGGGCAGTGTTGCCATCAAAGCTGAGCATGGAATCCCAACTGAAAATGTAATCGGTCGTGCGCGTTTTGGAGAGATCGGCGTATTTGACCGCGCCAATACCCACTTTGCGGGCCACATGGGCTTTTTCGTCGTCGCTCAGTTCTGTGTCTTTGCTGTCGATTAGCTGGCGCGCGCGCTGTACGGATTCATCCAATAGCTGGCCGAGTTTTACGGTGCCGCCATCGCGAGTTTTAAACGGCGTGCCGTCCTCGCCGTTCATGGTGCCAAAGCCCAAATGCTCCAGGCTTACGCTATCGGTTACAAAGCCGGCTTTGCGAGCTACGGTAAACACCTGTTGCATGTGCAGCGCCTGACGTTGATCGATAAAATACATCAGGCGATCGCCTTTGAGCTCGTTAATGCGATAGCGCAAGCAAGCGATGTCGGTGGTGGCGTACAAATAACCGCCTCCTTGTTTTTGCACAATCACGGGGCTCGGGTTGCCGTTTTTATCGGCCAGTTCATCGAGAAACACTACTTTTGCGCCCTGATCAGTCACCGCCAAACCTTGCTCTTCCAGCTCTTTGATTAAAACCGGTAAGTCTTCGTTGTAGGCGCTTTCGCCGCGTACGTTCTCTCGCGTTAAACTAACGTTGAGTTTTCGGTAGATTTCGTCGCCGTGGCTTAACGAGATTTCCCGAAACTTTAACCACAACTCGTAAACTTTGGCGTCGCCAGATTGCAGCTTTACCACGTAATCGCGCGCGGTGTTGGCAAATTCCGGATCTTCGTCAAAGTGGCGTTTGGCCTGCTGATAAAAGGTTTCCAAGTCCTTTAGCGCCAACTCTGCGTCCTGGCCTTGGGTTTGTTGTTCAAGCTCGGCGATCAACATACCAAACTGGGTGCCCCAATCGCCCACGTGATTTTGGCGAATAACCTTGTGGCCCACCATTTCTAGCGTGCGCACAACGGCATCGCCAATAATGGTTGAGCGCAAATGACCAACGTGCATTTCTTTGGCCAAATTGGGCCCTGAGTAATCGACAATCACCGTTTGTGGCTGCTCAACGGGCACAATGGAAAGCGTCGGTTGGCTGAGCGCCTGTTCGATATTTTGGGCAAGCCAAGCCGGCTGCAAATGAATATTGATAAATCCTGGGCCGGCAATTTCAATTTTTTCGGCAATGCCTTCCAGGTTCAGATGCTCAACAATTTGGCTGGCAATATCGCGGGGTTTGGCTTTCATGGCTTTGGCGGCGGCCATGGCACCGTTGGCTTGATAATCGCCAAAGCCGGCTTTTTTGCTGGCGGCAACGTGCGGTTGGCACTGATCGGGAATGCCCGCGGCGGTCATCGCCTGCTGGACTTTTTCCGTTAAAAAATCGCGAATATTCATAAACAATCTACTGTTTTTTTAAGTGAGCGTAGTTTTTGGTATTGTAGTTTTTGGGATTAATGCAAGGCCGCTTGCAAAGGCAGCTTTTCAACAATTTTGGCTTCTAAATCGAGCAGTTCATCCAGCCGTTGGCTTACGGTTTCGGGCTTAAAATAATCTTTGGCCAAATCGATGAAAAGCTCGTGGTGACGCGACTCCGAGGCGGCAATGGCTCGATAAAATTCCTGCAATTCGCCGGCGGGCAGTGCTTCGCCCACTAGGCCAAAACGCTCACAGCCGCGCGCCTCGATAATGCCTGCCACCAGCAATCGATCCAAAAAGTACACATCGCTGCCTTTGCGAAACGCCTTGCGCAGTTCGTTAATGTAATTGTCTTTTTGATCGTCGCCCAACATACCGCCGCGTCGATAAATGAGTTTGACCACTTCGCGAAAATGCTGCATTTCCTCGATGGCGAGATCGGTCATGGCGGTGACTAATTTAGGACGGTCGGGGTAGTGCGACAGCATCGACACCGCCATGCCGGAGGCTTTTTTCTCGGCTGCGGCGTGATCTTGCAAAAAGCGATCGAAATCCTGCAGAACGGCGTCGGTCCATTGTCCGGGTGTTTTAAAGCGCAAAAAGGCCATAAGCGTCAATTAATTTGGCATTAAGGGAGGCGGATTATAGCTAATTTAGCCAAATACCGGGTGGATTTTCCCAAATCCGCCGACTGTATTGGATCCGCCACTGGCCCTGATCGTTTTGCTGCCTATAATAGGCGGCTTTGTAGACCGTATAATTTGCACAAATCCAAGGGCTGAATGGCTTGGAATTGAGGTGATGTTGCTCCAATTGGGGCGGCCAATGTACTCGAACAACCCAAAGGTAATCGTATGATCATAAAACCCAAAGTTCGTGGATTTATTTGCACCAACGCGCACCCAGCCGGCTGCGCTGCCAATGTGCAGGAACAGGTGGCTTACGTAAAAAGCCAAACTCCTGCCACCGAAGGGCCAAAAAATGTGCTGGTTATTGGCGCATCAACGGGTTACGGATTGGCCTCGCGTATTTCCGCAGCTTTTGGCTACGGCGCCAAAACTCTGGGCGTATTTTTTGAAAAACCGCCCACCGAAAAACGCACCGCTTCGGCGGGTTTTTACAATTCCGCGGCGGTTGAGCAGCTCGCTCAGGCCGAGGGTTTGTACTGTAAAAGTATTAATGGCGACGCGTTTTCGGATGACATCAAATCCCAGGTTATCGAGACGATCAAGCAGGATTTGGGCAAGGTTGATTTGGTGATTTACAGCTTAGCGTCGCCGCGCAGAACCGATCCCAAAACCGGCGAGATGCACAGCTCGGTGCTAAAACCCATTGGCGAGGGCTACACGGCCAAAAACCTCAATACCGATACGCTAAAAATATCCGACGTAACCGTGGAGCCGGCTACACAGGAAGAAATCGACGCAACCATTAAGGTAATGGGCGGCGAAGACTGGCAGTGGTGGATGCAGGCTCTGCAAGAAGCCGATGTATTGGAGCAAGGTTGTCGTACCACCGCCTACACCTATTTGGGCGACAAACTCACCTGGCCTATCTACGGTCATGCAACCATCGGCAAGGCCAAAGAGGATTTGGATCGTGCTGCTAAAGCCATCACCGAGCAATTGTCGGGTCTGGGCGGTCAGGCGCATGTGTCTGTGCTTAAAGCCTTGGTGACTCAGTCCAGTTCGGCCATTCCGGTAATGCCTTTGTACATTTCCATTCTGTACAAAGTAATGAAAGAAGAGGGCACCCACGAGGGTTGTATCGAGCAGGTATGGCGACTGTTCCAGGAAGGGCTTTATTCTGCAGCGCCTCGTTTGGATGCCGACAATCGTCTGCGCATGGACGATCTGGAGCTTAAGCCCGAAACTCAGGCCAAGGTAGAGAGCATTTGGCCGCAAGTCACCGAAGAAAACTTGTTTGAACTAACCGATTACAAAGGCTACAACGAAGATTTTCTGCGTTTGTTTGGCTTTGGCTTCGACTCCGTGGATTACGAAGCCGATGCTTCGCCACTGATCGAAACCTCGTTCTAATTAATTTGTCGCCACAGCCCCTATTTTTAGGGGCTGAATGGACCCTTCGCACGTTATGAAATTCCCTTATTCCAGCCTTCGTCGTCCGCGTTATTGCCTAACGCTGGTGTTGATTGGCTTTTGGGCTCTGGTCTCGCAGGTGCCTTATCCGGTGATGGTTCAGTTGGCGCGGCTAATGGCAATGCTTTTGCCCCATGTCGCACGTAGACGTTGTGTCATCGTTGAGCAGAATTTGGCGCACTGTTTTCCCGAATTGAGCGAGATTGAGCGCCAACAACTGGTGAAAAAAAACCTCTTTCACACCTGCCTGGGCGCTTTAGAAGCCGGCATGGTGTGGTTTTGGCCGCGCTGGCGGCTAGAAAAGAGGGGCGAGCTGCGACTGGATCCGGCCGTCGATACCACATCTGGCGCATTGGTGGTGAGTTTTCACAATACCACCATGGATTCTGTGGCGGCAGTTTTCCACAGCCGATTGGACATCGCCGATTTGGTGTATCGGCCGCACAAAAATCCAGTTTTTGAGTATTTCCAAGTGCGCGCTCGTGAGCGCCACAACCCCATCAGCCGGTGCCTGGATCGTATCGATGTGCGCGGTATTATCCGCTCACTGCGCAAAGGTCGCTGGGTGTGGTACTTGCCCGATCAGGATTACGGCATTAAACAGGGGGTTTTTGCTAAGTTTTTTGGTTTGGATGCCGCCACTGTAACCGGCACCGTGCGCTTTGCCCGTGCCGCCAAAGTGCCCGTGGTGCCGCTGGTGCATTATCGAGACGAAAACAACCGCTGTATCGTCGAAGTCAAAGCGCCGTTGGAAAATTTCCCCAGCGGTGATGAGCAATACGACGTGCAGCGCATCAACGACATGATCGAGAGCGAAATCCGCAAGCGGCCCGAGCAGTATTTTTGGGTGCATCGGCGCTTTAAAACTCGGCCCGAGGGTGCACCTCATATTTACGGTAAATACAGCAAGGGAGCTAAAAAAGCGCAATGAACCTTGTACGCGATTGGGCGCGTCAGTACCATACGCGTTTTGCTGATCAACCCGGAGAGTATTGAATGATTGAAGGCAGTATGGTGGCCTTGGTAACGCCCATGACAGTGGACGGCCAGTTGGACTGGGCCGCATTGCACGATTTGGTGGAATGGCATTTACAGCAGGGCACGCACGCCATCGTCGCTGTGGGAACCACCGGTGAGTCTGCCACGTTGAGTATGGCCGAGCATTTTGAGGTTATCGCCAAAGTGGTTGATCAGGTTAACGGCCGCATTCCGGTCATTGCAGGCACCGGTGGCAATTCCACCGCCGAAGCCATCGAATTAACCGAGGCGGCCAAAAGTCGCGGTGCGGATGCCGGTTTAACCGTTACGCCTTACTACAACAAGCCCACGCAAGAGGGGTTGTATCAGCATTTTAAAACCATCGCCGAGGCCGTGGCTCTGCCGCAGATTCTTTACAATGTACCGGGCCGAACGGGCGTAGACATGGCCGACGACACCGTGCTGCGTTTAACTCAAGTGAGCAATATTGTGGGCTTAAAAGACGCCACCGGTGACGTTGAACGCGGAACCCGTTTGATTGCCCGAGTGCCGAGTGACTTTGCAATATACTCTGGCGATGACTTTACTGCCGTGGAGTTAATGCTCGCCGGTGGTAAAGGTAATATCAGCGTTACCGCCAACGTGGTGCCCGATCAAATTGCTCAACTGTGCAATCTGGCGCTGGCCGGCAAAAACGACGAGGCGCGCGCACTCAACGAGCGACTCATGCCACTGCACAATGCTTTATTTACCGAATCCAACCCCATTCCGGTTAAGTGGGCGCTTGCTAAAATGGGCAAAATTACCGAAGGTATTCGCCTGCCACTCACGGTTTTGGCCGAGGAATTTCAGGCTCCACTGAGCCAAGCTCTGCAACAAGTGGGCGCTTAGGCTTGAGCGCTAACAAATATTTGTTGTAGGTGTTTAGCCGAGTAATGAAACCAACCCAGTGCCTCCAAGGTCCATGTGTCGCTTTTACTGCTAAGTTTGGTAGTAACAAGCGACAACTCACTTCTCGATAATAGATAACAGCAATGATAACGACTTTGCGCAAACTGCTGATCATCAGCATCTCAATTGGCTTGACCGCGTGTGTGTCCTGGTTTGGGGGAGATAAAGATTCCCGTAAAGGCGATGAATATCGCTACGCCGAGCCCATTGATCCCATTAAGGCGCCGGCGCAATCGGCCAGCCGTCTGCAAGAAATTTACGTCGTGCCCGATGTGGACGACAGTAACTACGATCTCGACGAAAAGTTTTCAGTGCCCCGACCGCAGTCGCTGTCGAGCACGGCCTTGGAAGAGCAAGTAAAAATTCAAAAGCTCTCGGGCAACCAATGGATTGCCATTACCAACTCGCCCTCAGAAGTGTGGCCTCAGGTGCGCGAGTTTCTGGGCAACCGCAACATGACGGTAGCGGCAACCGATGCAGCAGCCGGTGTAATCGAAACCAATTGGTTGGTCTTTAACGACTCCAAAGAAGTGCGCGAGCGTTTTCGGTTGCGCATCGAAAGCGGTGTGCAGCCGGAGAGTGCCGAAATTCATATTTTGCACATGAGCGAGGGCACCGACGAGCCAATCGATCCCCAAAGTTCTTGGCCGCAAGGCTCCAGTGATCCTGCCAAGGAAGCCTGGATGGTGGATGAATTATCCAACACGCTGGCGGCCAATTTGGAGCGCTCGTCGTCTTCGCTACTGGCGCAAACCATCGGCGGCGACGATAAAGCCTATGTGGATGTTACCGATACCGAAGAGCCGGTACTGCGTTTGAAATTAAGCTACGTGCGAGCTTGGGCCAGTGTGTTGGCTGCAGCCGACGACGGCGGTTATCACTTGTGGGATCGAGAAAACACTTTAGGCGTGATGTACGTCAGCTACATTGAGCCCAAAGATTCCGATCGCAAGCCAGGCTGGTTTACTCGCCAGTATCGCACGGTTAAAAGCTGGTTTACCGGCGTAAAACCGGGCGATCCGCCCAAAACGCCTTACGGCTTGGATGAATTACTGAGTCATTTACCCAACACCGAAGACACTCGCGAAGTGTTTACCAAAACGCAAAACTTTGGTGAACCCAAAGACGATGTGCCCGGTTATTTGCTGATTATTCGCGGTGTGGATGGCGAAATTGAAGTACGTGTGCGCGATGGTTACGCACAGCGTTTGGGCGACCGGCAGGCCAAAAAACTGCTTGGAGATTTGCGCCTGAATCTCATCTAAATCAATAATGGGGAACACGGCGTTGCGCTATGCATCTCTCGGCAGCGGCAGTCAGGGCAACGCCACGGTGGTGGCCACGGCGGCCGGTCTCATCCTCATCGACTGCGGATTCACGCTAAAAGAAACCGAAAAACGCCTGGCCCGGTTGGGCGTTTCTGCCAAAGACTTGAGTGCCGTATTGGTTACTCACGAGCACGCCGATCACATCAAAGGCGTCGGGCCGCTGGCGCGCAAGTACAAAATGCCGGTGTACATGACGCCCGGCACTTATCATCAAAGTAATCACCAGCAAAACCGCTTGGGCGACATTCCCGGGCTTTGTTTTATCGATGGCTACAGGCCATTCTCTCTGGCGGATTTAACGATTATTCCTGTGGCTGTGCCGCACGATGCCCGCGAGCCCAGCCAGTTTGTGTTGGAATCCGACAATCTGCGCCTGGGCCTGTTAACCGATCTTGGCAGTGTGTCTGAGCATGTCATCGAACAATATCAGCACTGCCACGCGCTGATCCTAGAAGCCAACCACGACCCAGAAATGCTGGCCACCGGACCCTATCCACCGAGCTTAAAAAGGCGCGTTGCCGGCCAGTGGGGGCATTTGAGTAACGGTCAGGCGTTGCAATTTTTGGAGCAGGTGCACCACGAGCAACTCAATCAATTGGTGGTTGCGCACATCAGCCAAAAAAATAACTGCCTCGATGAGGTTCAGGCACGATTTCTGCCCTGGCAAGAGCGCATCGACACCATCTTATTCGCCTGTCAATCCGAGGGGTTTGACTGGTTGGATGTCAAAAGTTGTCAAAGTTTTAAGGAAATCTAATATCCGCACGGACGTAACGTTCTAATTTTGGCTATTCTTATAAACGTTGTATCCATTTTTAGAATCCATTGGCTCACTTTTTCCACGCTTGGGATTCTGTTTGAAGACGCTGTTACCTTGCAAAAAGGAGTGTAGTTATGCACGAACGCCGCCGTTTTGAGCGACGCCCCACATCAATCCGCGTAGAGATTACTCACGATGCATTTGGCAAAATTATCGGCTACGCCAAAGACATATCCGACGGCGGGGCTTCTGTGATGTTAGAGGGAGAGCTGCGACCGCCTGTGGGAACCACGGTGAATGTGGTGTTTAAAAAGGTGTCGGGCCAGGTAAACGAAGAGCCTGTGGAAATGAAAATAGTCCACCAGCATCGCAACCTATTTGGCTTGATGTTCAGCGGCGGTATTCCTCCACGACGCTTATTCTGAGTGGCAGTGCTTGGGAGCGGCAATGGTCGCCCTGGCCGCTTGTCGCAACTGGCTAATATCTCGGCATGCCACCTGTGCATTGCCCAGCAAACTGGCTTGCTGCAGTCTTGGCAATGTAAACAACGTTTGAATATCGCCGAGCGCGTTGTTATCCAAATTGAGTCGTGTCAGGCGGCTCAAGCCCGTTAGCCCGGTTATATCCTCAATGGCATTATCCGCCAAATTAAGTTGCTCTAATCGGTTAAATTGATTCAGACCCTCCAGCTCGCTGATACCAGCGTGCGTACACACCAATACAGTTAATTCCTCAAACGAGCGGATTTTTTGATCTTTAATGTGCTGATGAATGCAGTTTTCCAGCGCCCGATCGGCAATGGATAGTTGGGTTAACAGTTGTTTCGGCTGATAAACAGACCGCTCGTTTAACGATACCGCGTAATTTTGGCAAGCTGTGAGACCAAACCACGCAAGCAGAGCGATCACTCTGACATTGAGTAATGATTTCACTAAGCCACTTCCTGAGCCGTGGAGTGCGGTGTATCGCGAGAGTTTAAAACGTGCTGCCATCTTGTTTCTTTGCCTGTTGAGTTGGGCGCATTCTACGGAATATTTCCCCTTTGCCATAGCGTTGAGAGCTATCGATCGACGGATTTTAAGCTTGGGAGCAAATTCCGGGCGGTGAGGTCATAGGCTGCAATTCGGTTTTCCCTTACAATGCACGCCTCGCTCTTTTATAGGAAATGGTTTGTGACCAGTAAAACGTTGCGCACCTTGTTATTAGTCTCGTCGCTTACGATGATGGGGTCCATCAGTTGGGCGGAAGACGTCGAGCCTACCGGCTCCGAATTGAACAAGGATGAATCGACTATTGAGGAGCGTTTGTCGGAGGCCGATTTGGTGTTGTCGGTGCGTATTGAAGTGGCGTTGGAGCAAATTAATATGGCGCTGTCGTCACGCGGTCGCTTTTTTTCAGAAGGCGTTCGTTATGGGGCAAATATTTCGGAAGTGTGGAAGGGCGATTATCCCGACTTGGAAGCGTTGCTGTATTTTAACGTGCCGCTCTCGGCTTGCTATCGCACTTTAGAAAAAAATACCGACTATCTGTTGATGGTACGCGCGCCGAAAAAAGGCGAAATTCAGGTCCAATCTTGTCAAGACATCGCCCGGCGTGATGAAGTAGCGGAAAACATCGCTGCGCTTTATCAGCACTGATCTTTATTCGGCCAATGTACTTAATTAAAAAAGACAGTTGGCCGCAAAAGTACATACCGAAAATCCAGTAGATTTCTCATGCGTATTCTTAATACAAATGCATTAACACAAATGCATTCTCTAGAAAGCGCCTCTACAAAAAAGGCTGTTTGATCACAAACAGCCTTTTTATTTGCTCAAGAAAATATGTTGTGTTTTTTAGAGCAGCCAAACTTCCACACGTTGGTTGCGCAAACGATCGGCACCGCGATTGGTGGCGACGGGGTTGTAAGCGCCAAAACCGGCCACCGGTGCCACACTCACACCTTTGGCGTGCAGTGCGGACTTCACTTTTACCGCTCGAAGTTTGGATAAAATCTCGGATCGACTGGCCGATTGCTTCTCGTCGCCAAAACCCACCAGCAGTAATTCGCGCCCTTCAAATTCAGGCCGGTTTATCAATGCGGCCAGGCGCTCC
Source organism: uncultured Cellvibrionaceae bacterium (assembly GCA_964342265.1). Lineage (GTDB taxonomy): Bacteria > Pseudomonadota > Gammaproteobacteria > Pseudomonadales > Cellvibrionaceae > Halioxenophilus. The sequence continues at coordinate 22,227 of CAYFFE010000032.1, forward strand.
ACGTCTTGCCGGGCTTTGTTGTCCAGCGAGGAGCTGCCTTCGTGAAAGCGGATGTTAACCGATAAACGCTCCGCTTGCCCCACCAGCTGCTGGTACTCTGTTGGACCGTCGACATTTTCTGGTTTTAACGCAATGGGCACTTGAGAAACAAAACCGGTTTCGGCTACCAGCCTTTGCGCCTGATCACTGTGAATATAACTCAAAAAGCGTTGCACCAAAGGGTTGGAGGATTGCTGCGGGCTGTAGAGAAATAGGCGGCGAGCAAGGGCGTAGTCCTCGGTGGCAACGGAAATGGTTGTTGGCGTGAGCGCTTCGATACCGCGATGGCCAACGGCAATGGCTTTACTCTGGCCAACCGAGGCGAGACCAACAAAGCCAATCGCATTGGGGTCGCGTGAGACTCTCAACGACAACTGATCGTTGGACTCAAATCGCTCGGCAGAGGGGTGTAAATCTTTTTTACCATCTAGCACCAAGCTTTTAAAAGTATCCCAGGTACCGGAATTACTGTCGCGAGAGTACAAGCTGATAGGCGCATTCTGACCACCCACCTCGCTCCAGGATTGAATCTGGCCTCGAAAAATTCTCGCCACCTGATCAATGGAAAGCTCCGAAATGGGGTTTTTGGGGTGCACAATCACCGCAATTCCATCAATGGCCAGTACATGCTCATTGCTGAAGCTGCGCATATCACCCAAGTGCTTTAGATCCGCAACCTCTGTGGGCTTGATAATGCGCGAGGACATAGCGATGTCGGTGCTATCCTGTTTTAACGCGCGAAAACCCGTACTGGAGCCGTGGGCAGCGATGGTAATCTGAACCCGTTTCTCCGTTTTGGGATCGAGAGCAAGTACTTGCTTTTCGTTCTCAATTGTTGTTTTGTGGACGACTACCTGTAAGTAGCCTTCCTGTTCGAGGAAGTCTTTCACCAGTCGCGGCGCCAACTGGCTACCGATGGTATTGGAGCCCTGGAGTCGCAAAATGGTGTTGTTGCTTTGCGCACTCGCTTGTGCACTAAGCAACGGAGCAACTACCAGCGAAAGACAAATTAGGCAGATCTGTACAAGTATTCTCATAGACGAAATGAATGATCAGTCAAGTGTATAAAGCAAAGAATTGTTTATAAATTGTGTTTCATAAAGATTACAAAGAACTGGGTGCCAGAAAAAAAATTGGCCAACAATGTTTAAATCCCCAGTCAAAGTCGTTGGTGGCGTTGAGATTAGATCACGGCGCTAGCTCTTATGAAGTCGATCACATAAATCAACTGTCAGAACAATTAAACCTGCCAATTGTTAAAGATGATGAATCGGCTGCGGATTTTTTGTTTTTTTTAATGTACTCGAACGAGCGTTTGTCTTTGAAAGACTTATCGCAGCCTAAAATAAAACCAATTTGTGTGGATTTTGTTCACGGTAAAGTCGATCATCGACGCCGTTTTGGTGGGGGACAGGGGCAGATGATCGCCAAAGCGGTTGGCGTTTCCGGTCGGTTTCATCCTCATGTTTTAGATACAACGGCCGGGTTGGGCGGTGATGGCTTCGTGTTGGCTTGCTTAAATTGCCAATTAACCTTGTTGGAGCGAAATCCCATAGTGCATGCTTTGCTCAACGATGGTCTTGAGCGAGCACGTCACTGCGATCAAACGGACATTCAAGCCATTATTGAAAACATGCAATTATTGCCCATCGACGCCATCGAGCACTTACAAGCGCTAAAATCGCACCCTGGCCAGCACGCAACGTCTGGCTACGACGTCATTTATATCGATCCCATGTTTCCCGAGCGCAAAAAATCGGCGGCGGTAAAAAAAGAAATGCAATTCTTTCACCAGTTGGTGGGGGCAGATTCCGACCAGGCGCAATTATTAAGCAGCGCCATCAAGGCGGCAAAGTATCGAGCAGTGGTTAAGCGGCCGAGATTGGCAGAAACCATTGGTGGAATAAGCCCAAGCTATCAATTAATGGGCAAAACAAGCCGCTACGATATTTACGTTAATCAGAAAATCCCATAAAAATAACGGGCACTTTTTACGCACGATGTTTTAAAGCCTGCCGAGTTTATTAGTGATATAAAATCTATACGGCGACAGAAAGTTTATATAAAACCATTAATTTATTTATCGTTAATAAATTGAACAATTCTGATAATTAACATGCGAATTTGCGCAAGCATTGCCGTAAAAAAACCGACAGCCACTAAAATAAGGCTAGCCGCTAGAATGATTTCCTGAGTCAGTGAGCTGGCGAGATTGTAGCCCGTGTAAACACCCACCATACCCACAAAAAAAATCGATAAACCTAATCGAAATTGTTTGAATACTTCAAAGAGTGGGGCGGAGTAGTGGCGTTTTAAGGCTAGCCAGTAACGATTACTTTTGATCGCTGTCCAATTAATCATTGTGGCTATTCGTAATGTTTATTCATGGGGTTTAGTCATAGGGTCTAGTCATAGTGGCTGTTCATAGTACCTAATGATAGTGTCGCCACTGCAATTGGCGGGGACGGCCTAATAAAAAATCGGAAAGCATGGCTAGGTACGGTAATCACAAAATCGAGTTAGTTACCCGTTAATTATCTTTTACTGCCAACGCTTTTTGGCTTCGGCATCGGATTGCTTGGCCTCTACCCAACTTTGGCCATCGGGGCGAATTTCTTTTTTCCAAAAAGGAGCCTCATTTTTTAAGTAGTCCATGATAAATTCGCAGGCACAAAAGCTGTCCTTTCGATGACTGCTGGAGACGGCCACTAACACGATCTGATCACATGCGTTGAGGCGACCCACTCGATGAATAACCGTGGCTCCCAGTATAGACCACCGGTCGGCGGCCTGATCGACAATGGCATGTAGGGATTTTTCAGTCATACCGGGATAGTGCTCTAATTCTAAGGCCAAAATGTCCTGATCGTGATCAAAATCCCGAACCAAGCCTGTAAAAGTTACAATGGCACCGGGGCTCGGGCGTAAGTTTTGTAAATTTTGATAAACCTCTTGTACATCAAAGTCTGCTTCTTGTACAAAAATATTAATGCTCGGGGCTGTTTCTAAATTCATTATTAGCCTCCCGTTACCGGAGGAAAAAAAGCTACTTCGTCGCCGTCGTTGAGTATGGTTTCGGTTTGAACGACTTCTTGATTGACCGCTGTAAATAGAGTTTGATCAAGCAATGATTTTGTCCAGTCGGGATGCAATTGGCACAAGTGATTAATTAAATCAATGACAGTGATAGTCCCGGCGTCATGAGTAGATTTAATCGCGGACGATTGATCCGCGGCGGGTGAGACTGTGGATAAATCGAGATTTAATCCTTCCGTACTGAGTTGATCTTTTAGTCGGGCAAAAAAAAGAATTTTAATCATTTTTAACCACCTCTGATTGCACTGATTCTCTCTGCCAAGTACCTGACTTGCCGCCCAGTTTTTGCAACAGTCTCACGTTGGTAATGGTCATGGCTTTATCGACGGCTTTGCACATATCGTACAGCGTTAAGGCAGCCACACTGGCGGCGGTAAGGGCTTCCATTTCGACACCCGTTTTACCCGCCAGCTTGCAAGTGGCGGTTATGCGAACGCAATTCGAGTCTTGTGCGGGTAACAGCTCTACGCTCACTGAGGTTAGTGCCAAAGGGTGGCACAGTGGTATCAGGTCGCTGGTTTTTTTTGCAGCCATAATGCCTGCTAAGCGGGCTGTGGCGAATACATCGCCTTTTTTATGACCACCCGAAATAATTAATTCCAGGGTCTTGGGTTCCATAATTACGGTTGCTTCAGCGGTAGCTGAACGTTCGCTAATGGCTTTTTGGCCAACATCGACCATATGCGCTTGGCCGTCTGCGTTTAGGTGTGAAAATTCTGACATAGTTTTTAACTTGAAATTATTAAATTGAACCCAAATACAAGGGGCTGGCTACAGTATAAAGATAAATTTTTTAGGTAACAGTGGTGAAACTGAGCTACACTGAAACTTAATAGTACAAAAAGTGAAGTTGGCTCTTTAAACTTGCGAATTTTTCGTTATAATGGCGCCGATTCGACAAGGTGCGTTCTGCTCTTGTTCCTAACAAAAAAATTTGCGCTTGCAACATAGGTCGGGATGGCTGTTCTGCCGTTTTCGAGTTTCTGCTCGTTATATCGTCCCGAAGCCGATTTCCGGCGTATCTAATGCAAGTAAAGCTTTCACGTAGGGCTTATTCAGCGTTGAGCGTATGTAAATTCAAGCTTAAACGTAATCAGCACTCACGTTAAAAGATAATACATTAAAGCTAGCGCAATTCAGTTTGGTCTTAGTTTGGCGGCGTGTGTGGGCATAGTTAAGCTAGAAGGAATGCTTATACTAAAACGTTCATATTTTTATAACGCCAGTACATTCAAAGTAAAGAATTTAACGGTTTCTGTACCCCCGTTACATTTTCCAACATAACAAGAGAGATCGATGTTAAAACACATTGCAGTACGTTTAAGACGTTTCCATCACGGTGAATTGGCTTTTGAAATCAACAATTCTAAAGTTGTAAATGCCAATATCGAGAAGCGAGATCCCGCCTTAAAAAATCTACTGGAAGGCCTAATCAGCCGCGGTATGAATTACACAGTAGATGGCTGTGATCTCTACTGGTTTCAAGTCGACGACGAACACCCAATCAGTCACTATCAGCCAATGAATGAAGTCGAAATAGTGTTTGAAAGTGATTGGTTTGAGGCTAAAAAAGACAGCTTTCGTCATATGTCGGGCATGAGATATTTTGATGCCAGCGCCGGCTTAGCCGATGAGTTCGAAATTAAAGATCAGAACCGCGAAATTGCTTATCAGTTAGAATCTGCAGCTTAAGATCTGCAATCATCTAATATCAGCAATTTATTGTGGCTCGGTATTGGTAACAATGCCACACTGTACATTGTTACTCGAAGTGACCAATTAATTTGTGCTCAAATTGGTTGGTCAATTCGACGGTATGCCCCGATCTATGACGCCTTCCTTTGCCGTTAACGATATTTTGTCCTTGGCGAATGCCGAGGCGTGTTGCCGTCAGTTTGGTTTTAAAACCACTGCGGAAAATCTGCAATCGGCCATTAATCACGCTTTTTTCGACTACATTTTACTGGCTTTGTCCGAAGAAAAAGAAAGTCGACAATTGCGTGACCAGCATTATCAAGAAGCTATTTTCCACATCAATAAAGCCCAAAAGTTACTGATCGGTCAGCCCCATCCTGCCGGTGGTATGGCTAATAAATTAGAAAAAATGAGTCAAACTTTGCAGAAGGTTATGGCCAATCAGAGCGAAATTGCCGAAGAGCGGGCCAAGCGTTTTGTGGAGCTGAATTTGGTGCGTAAACTCAAGGCAGTTTGGCAGCGCAGCACCAACACGCCCTTTTACGTGGGGCGCGATGGCAGTGATCGATCACCGCACGATTTTTTACTGCGATGTTTTCACGCCGCGAGCCAAGTTTACCCCGAAATTGTGTGGTTTTCTGCCGTTAACCACCGCGCAATCGATTATATGATCAACGCGGTGCGCCGGTAATTTTTTAAGCGTTGTTGTAACGACTTTGCAGGTAACTGAATACCGCCCTTAATCCCATGGCTTCGCCACCGACGGGTCGGCCGGGCAGTTTGCGGTTGTTCCAGGCCATTACATCAAAATGCAACCAGGGTGTGTCGTTTTCGATAAATTCTTGTAAAAACAATGCAGCGGTTATTGCCCCGCCAAACGGTGTGGTTGCACAATTAACCAGATCGGCCACTTCGGTTTGTAAAAAGCTTTTGTAGGGTTTGTGCAACGGCAATTGCCAGACGGGATCACCCGCGTCTTCGCCGGCGGAGAGAACACCCTGCGCTACGGTTTGGTCGTTGGCAAACATACCGGGTAATTCGGTGCCGAGGGCGACGCGCGCGGCACCGGTTAATGTGGCGAAATCGATGATTAATTCTGGCGATTCACTGCAAGCTTCGCTGATTGCATCGCACAAAACTAAACGGCCTTCGGCGTCGGTGTTGTCGATTTCCACACTCAAACCTTTGCGAGTAAAAATAACGTCGCCGGGACGAAAGGCGTTATCGGCAACGGAGTTTTCCACCGCGGGCACCAGTAATCTTAGGCGAACGGGCAAGGCAAACGCCATAATTAAATAGGCCAAGCCAATCGCATGGGCTGCGCCACCCATGTCTTTTTTCATTAATC
>CAYFFE010000032.1:28504-33488 GCA_964342265.1 uncultured Cellvibrionaceae bacterium
CTATCGGCTGGGGTGTTAACTAAATCGCGCACCCAAAAAACGCCCTGGGCTATTTTTTTACTGGATTCCACTAAATCCGCATCGGTTAAATAGAGCGTGGGTGTGGTTTTTTCAGACAGTTTGGTTTTAAAAAACGAAAATTTATAACTGCCAAGCGCCCAGCCAAACACCACTTTCTCGATAACCTCGGGCGATGTGTCGATTAATGTGTAATCGCCTTCGGGCAGTTGTGTGGGCAAATCGCCGCAACAAAATTGATCGCTGGTTTCGGTAAAGAAAATAGCCAGCGATAATTCGCCGTGGGTGTTAGGAATTAAACTCAACCCTTTGCCTTTGTAATTTGAGCTGGTTAACCAGTTTTGGGTGCTTTCGGGTTGGCTCTCTAACCAATCGCTGAATTCAGAAGGATCTTTTACTGTGAGGGGAATACCCTGGCTGCCGTGTTGAATATAGGCTACATCGGTCAGTTTAACGTCGGTCATTATGTTTCCTGGTAAAAAGTCTGTCTAAAAAAGTGTGGAGGCATTCTGCAAGCTCGGCAAAAAGTGTTTAAACGCGGCGTTGTAGGTTTTTTTCCACAATAATTTTGGTGGCGATTTCTTCCACAGAAATGGCCGTGGTATCGACAGTGGGAATGCCCCATTTGCGATACAAAAATAAAGCTTCTTTCACTTCCCAGGCGCACTGTTTAATAGAGGCGTATTTGGAGTCGGCTCGGCGCTGGTGGCGGATATCCGATAAGCGCGACGGATCGATGGTTAAGGCAAATAACTTGTTTTTGTGCTCGCGCAAACTCTTGGGCAGTTCGCCTTTATTGAGGTCTTCTTCGGTAAGCGGGTAGTTGGCGGCGAAGATGCCGTGCTGCATGGCGATGTACAGGCAGGTGGGGGTTTTGGCGCTGCGCGAAACACCAATGAGAATGACATCGGCATCGCCGTAGTAGCGGGTTTTGGCGCCATCATCGTTATCGAGGGCAAAGTTAACGGCGTCCATGCGCATGAGGGCTCGCTCGCCCGAGGGGTTATCGTGGCTCTGGCCCACTTGGTAAGAGGACACCGCGCCCAGCTCTTTTTCCAACGAGGGCAAAAAAGTACCAATAATGTCCATCAAAAAGCCTTCCGAGGAGGCAATGCGGCTGCGCACCTCGGGATTCATTATGGTATCGAAGATCAAAGGCTTCTCGCCGGTACTGGCGGCGGCCTCGTTGATTTGGCGCACGGCTTCGTCGGCTTTCTCTAGCGTGTCGGTGTAGGGCAAGTGGACCTTGTGAAACTGGGTAGTCTTGAACAACGGCAGTAGGGCGTTGCCCAGGGTTTGCGAGGTGATGCCGGTGCTGTCGGATATAAAAAAGGCGTATCTGGCGCTCATGGTTGAATTTCTCTTGTGCCGTGTCGGTAAAAGTATTGATGTGGGTCGTTTATTGCTATCATTCGCCCATTAGTAATATCACTTCAAGGAGATAACGTGGTCGATCAAATAATCCCCTTCGAGCAGTTGGGAATGAACGATGTTGACAAAGTTGGCGGTAAAAACGCCTCACTGGGTGAGATGATCAGCAATCTTACCAGCTTGGGCGTTTGCGTACCGACGGGCTTTGCCACCACTGCCGATGCATTCCGCGAGTTCCTTAGCCAAAGCGGCTTGGACGATCGAATTCACAAGGTTCTGGATGAACTCAATACTGACGATGTTAACGCTTTAACCGACGCTGGCAAGCAGATCCGCCAGTGGGTGGTCGAAACCCCACTGACCGAGCAGCTAGAAACGGCAATTCGCGAGGGCTACAAGCAGCTTTGCGGCGATTTGGATGATATTTCGGTTGCAGTACGCTCGTCAGCCACCGCCGAGGATTTGCCCGATGCCTCGTTTGCCGGCCAGCAGGAAACCTTCCTGAACATCAGCGGCATCGATAATGTACTGCACTCCGTTAAGGAAGTGTTTGCGTCGCTGTTTAATGATCGCGCTATTTCCTATCGCGTGCACCAGGGCTTTGATCACAAAGACGTAGCTCTATCGGCGGGCATTCAGCGTATGTGCCGCAGCGAGACCGGTGCCTCTGGCGTTATGTTCACTCTGGATACCGAATCCGGCCACCGCGACATGGTGTTTATCACCTCGTCTTATGGCTTGGGCGAGATGGTGGTGCAGGGCGCGGTTAACCCAGATGAGTTTTACGTGCATAAACCCACGCTTGAAAAAGGCTTTCGCAGCGTAATCCGTCGCAACCTGGGCTCCAAGGCCGCGAAAATGGTTTATGGCGATACTGCTGCAGCCGGCAAATCCGTGGAAGTGGTGCCTGTGGCCGACGAGTTGCGCAGTCAATTTTCCATTTCAGACGACGATATTCTAGAACTGGCCAAACAGGCCATGATCATCGAAAAACACTACGGCCGACCGATGGACATCGAGTGGGGCAAAGACGGCGATGATCAAAAAATATACATACTGCAGGCGCGCCCAGAAACTGTGCGCAGCCAAATGAATACCCAAACCATGGAGCGATACCGCCTCAAAGAAACCAGCGAGTTGCTGGCTTCGGGACGTTCCATTGGCGATAAAGTCGGCGCCGGGAAAGTGCGTGTTGTTTCGGGGCTAGAGGCCATGGATCAGGTTCAGCAGGGCGACGTGCTGGTCACCGATATGACCGATCCCGACTGGGAACCCGTAATGAAGCGCTGTGCGGCCATTGTTACCAATCGCGGCGGTCGAACTTGCCATGCAGCCATTATTGCACGTGAATTGGGTATTCCCGCCGTGGTGGGCTGTGAAGATGCCACGGAAAAATTAAGCGACGGCATTGATGTAACGGTCAGCTGCGCCGAAGGCGATACCGGTAACATCTGGGCAGGCCTATTGGAGTACGAAGTGATCTCCACCGACACGTCCGAAATGCCCAAACTCGACATCGACGTAATGATGAACGTTGCCAACCCAGATCGCGCCATGAGCTTTGCCATGCTGCCCAACAAGGGTGTGGGTTTGGCTCGCTTGGAATTCATTATTAACCGTCAAATCGGAATTCACCCCAAGGCGCTGTTAAATTTCGACGAGCAGTCGGAACAACTGCAAGCCACTATTAACGAAATGTCGGCGGGCTATCCAAATCCTGTCGATTTTTATGTAGAAAAAATCGTTGAGGGTGTGGCCACAATTGCCGCGTCTTTCTATCCACACAAAGTGATCGTGCGCATGTCGGATTTTAAATCCAACGAATACGCCAACTTAGTGGGCGGCAGCCAGTACGAGCCGGAAGAAGAAAACCCCATGATCGGCTTCCGTGGAGCCTCGCGTTACATCGCCGAGCACTTCCGCGATTGCTTTGAGCTGGAATGCCGGGCCATGAAAAAAGTCCGCAGCCAGTTGGGCTTGGATAATGTTTGGTTAATGATTCCGTTCGTACGCACCGTATCTGAAGCTCAGGCTGTAGAAAAAATCCTGGCCGATAACGGTTTGGTGCGCGGCGAAAATGGCTTGAAACTGGTAATGATGTGCGAATTGCCGTCTAACGCCGTGTTGGCCGATGAATTCCTCGAATACTTCGATGGTTTCTCAATTGGCTCCAACGACATGACTCAATTAACGCTGGGCTTGGATCGCGACTCCGGCTTAATCGCTCATTTATTTGACGAGCGCAACGAAGCCGTGAAAAAAATGCTGAAAATGGCCATCGACGCCTGCCGAGCTCAAGGAAAATACGTGGGTATATGCGGCCAGGGCCCATCGGATCACCCCGATTTGGCCAAATGGCTAATGGATCAAAAAATATCCTCGGTGTCGTTAACACCTGACACAGTCCAAGAAACCTGGATGTTTTTGGCCGAAAATAATTAATCTTTTCTCTTTTAAATCAGGCGATAAATAAAACCGTTATCGCCTGATTTTTTCAACGAATTCACTGAGTAGGAAGCAATATGGCAAATTGGTGCACTCCGGATCTGTGTGACGAAAACCCAGATGACATTCGAGTATTGGAGCCCATGATGGGCAATTTTGGTGGCGTAGACAGCTTTTACGGCGAGATCGTTACCATAAAATGCCACGAAGATAATTCGCTGGTTAAAGAACAAGCCGGTCAGCCGGGCGCGGGGCGCGTGATGGTGGTCGACGGCGGTGGCTCAATGCGACGCGCACTGTTGGGCGATATGATCGCCGAAAACGCCGTTAAAAACGGTTGGGCTGGTTTGATTATTTACGGCTGTGTGCGCGACGTTGATGCGTTAATGGCGTTGCCATTGGGGGTGCAGGCGCTGGCGAGTATTCCGATTAAAACCGACAAGCGCGGCATTGGCGATTTAAATGTGCCGGTAACGTTTGGCGGTGTGCAATTTAACCCCGGTGAGTACGTGTACGCCGACAACAACGGCGTAATTACTTCGGCAAAAGCACTTCAGTTACCGGAATAACATTCATTTTTGGGTCACAACAGAATTTAGGAAACGGCCTGAGACGAGGTGTTGGCTGTGCTGGAATTTGCTCGCGGATTTAACCGCTCGAATTGCAATTCAAATTGATAGGCGTGGCGGTGGCCAACAAAAATCCGAATTTTGGGATTAATGCTAATGGCCAGTTTGGTGAGTTTGTTTTGCACCTCGGTTGAGGTATTAATACCAAAATAAATACCGGCTAATTCTTGGCCTGCAAAGCGAATATCATTGTAGTCGCTGGCTTCGGCCAAAGGGTTTGCCTGATTTTTTTCCGATTGCAAACGCATACAGCGCCATTCTTTTTGATTGGCAAATTGCTTGGGTTTTACTAAAAACTTGGATGCAAAGTCGTTGTTGGTAGCGGCTGTTTTATTCTTGATAATGGCATCCAATTGATCTCGCAAGCGGGTAATTTCCGGGCGAAATTCCTGATAAATAATGCTTTTGGGGTTTGGTAAACTGGTTTCTTCACCGGCTTTAAAGCGCAGCGCTACGCCCCGATGATTGTCGGCAAACAGTTGCCAGGCTTCCAGATTATCCGTCTTTGAGCAAAAACAGCA
>CAYFFE010000033.1:0-33155 GCA_964342265.1 uncultured Cellvibrionaceae bacterium
TAATCGTCAAAATTGCCTTCTACGGCAATATTGAAAACGTTATCTTCGAGCACCGTGGTCATTTGTCGGCGCTGCACCTCGCTCACACGCTGGTAGGGATGCAGAATAAAGATATCCAAATTCTCGCAGTGGCGACAACCTTCGATGGCAGCAGAGCCCGTATCGCCCGAGGTAGCTCCCATCACCACCACTTTTTGACCGCGCTTGGCCAAAATATGGTCGAGTAAATTGCCCAAAAACTGCAGAGCAAAGTCTTTAAAGGCCAAAGTCGGCCCTTGGAACAGCTCCAGCACCCACTCGTTGTGATCTGTTTGCACTAAGGGCGCAATGGCGGGATGACGAAAGGTTGAGTAGGACTTCTCGATCATTGCCTTAAGATCCGCGTCGCTGACACTGCCGGCCACAAACGGTGACATGACCTTAAACGCAAGCTCTTGGTAGCTCAATCCCACCCAACTGGCGATTTCTTCCTGGGTGAACTGAGGTAAAGTCTCGGGTACGTAAAGGCCGCCATCGCTGGCCATGCCGGTTAACACAACCTCTTCAAAGCTCAAAGCCGGCGCCTGGCCGCGGGTGCTGATGTATTTCACTGTTGGATGTTCCGTATTGAATTCGTTAAAGGCTTGGAGAGCTTAGCTAAGCGTTTCCAAACGAATATGGGTAACCTCGCCAACCACTGTTGGCAGCGCTTCGATAGTATCGATGGCGTTCATCAGATGTTGCTCCACTGCGCGATTGGTTACCAAAATAATGGGCACAGTTTCGCAGTCTTCGGGTTGCTCTTTTTGGATAAGCGCTTCAATACTTACACCGGCCTCGCTCAAGATCTGACAAATAGTAGACAGTACACCAGGTTTATCCACCGCATTCATGCGCACATAGTAAGCGGTTTCAACTTGGTTGATGTCCTGCACTTTAAACGATGACAACTCATCGGGATGAAAGCCCAAATGAGGCACTCGATGCGCCGGGTCGGCGGTGAGTGTACGAGCCAGATCTACAATATCGGCGATTACCGCCGAGGCTGTGGCTTCATCGCCGGCACCGGCGCCGTAATACAGTGTTGGGCCCAAGGCATCGCCTTTCACTAAAACAGCATTCATTACGCCGTCTACATTAGCGATCAAACGCTTTTCGGGAATTAACGTTGGGTGCACACGCAATTGCACATTGTCGCCATCGCGCTTGGCAATGCCTAAGTGTTTGATGCGATAACCCAGCTCTTGGGCGTAGGCAACGTCGTCGGCGGTGACTTTGGTAATGCCTTCGGTGAAGACTTTGTCGAACTGCAACGGCATACCAAAGGCGATGGAAGCCAAAATCACTAACTTGTGCGCCGCGTCGATACCTTCCACATCGAAAGTGGGATCGGCTTCGGCGTAGCCTAGCTCCTGTGCCTCTTTTAGCACGTCGTCGAATGCTCGGCCCTTGTCGCGCATCTCGGTTAGGATAAAGTTGCCTGTGCCATTAATAATGCCCGCCAGCCACTCGATTTTATTGGCGGAGAGCCCTTCACGAATGGCTTTAATGATGGGAATACCACCGGCAACTGCGGCCTCGAAGGCAACGGTAACGCCGGCGGTTTTGGCCGCAGCAAAGATTTCGTTACCAAACTCGGCAATGAGGGCTTTGTTGGCCGTAACAACGTGTTTACCGTTGTTGATGGCTTCCAAAATTAGCTCTTTGGCGGCGGTTGTGCCACCAATCAGCTCAACGATGATGTCGATTTCCGGGTTGCGCGCCACCTCGAAGATGTCGCGATTGACATCAACACCGGTAGTGTCGCAATTGGGATTGTCTCGGCGCGCGCCAATTTGGGCGATGACAATCTCACAACCCGCGCGGGCGTTAATTTCGCGTTGGTTGCGTGAAATAACGTTAAAAGTGCCGCTACCAACGGTACCCAGGCCACAAATTCCTATTTTTACCGGTTTCAAACTTCAGTCCTCAGGCTCTACGATCAAAAAGTGCTAACACGACTCGGCCATAATTGAGTGGCTTATTATTGCGGCATTTATGTTGCTGCAACTTTAATTTTTATTGCCAAACCCTATTTTTATCACAACCTACTTTTGCCACAGCCAATAACCACTGGCTGGCGCTTTACTATTGGGCTTATTAACTCGCTCAAATCGCGAGGCTTTACCCGCCTACCCGCGTTAACAAACTTAGGGTTATTATCAAAGGTTATTATCAAAAAGGAGGCCACATTACTGGCGGCAGAGACCGCTGTCAAATACTCCACCTAAGCCCGTGCGGTCCGCGGCATGCGCGGCTTGAGTTGACTTTTTAGTCGCCGTTTTTTTTGCTGTGTTGCGATTTGGCCTCAATCCACTGCGACATGTATTTGGTACTTTGGTGATGGTGATAATTGAGCATACCGCCAATAAAGTTGGCCGAACGATGAGCCTTAAGGTTTTGCTGTATATCGCGGATATGCGCCACCAGTTGGCCGCTTTGCTGCTGCTCGCGGAGTGTTTCGAGCCACTGCCAGCCCAGGCTTTGCGCCGCTTGCCAAGCCGATTCTTCTTCGTGCAATTGCACCATGGCGGCCACAAAGTCATCGATGCTGTCGGCAATTTTACCGGGCCAAGACTGACCAGACACCATCGACTCAGCGCCCACACCGGTTGTAACGCTGGGCGTGCCAGCACACATCGATAAAAGCAGTTTGCCTTTCTGCCCCGCTCCGTAGCGCAACGGCGCCACACTCACGCGGGCCTTGGCCAAAGCACAGCCTGCGCTTTCGACCCAGCCATCGACGTGAAACCCTTGCTTGGGATTGTGTAACTGGCGAGCTTTGGGCGGTAGATAAGCGCCGTAAATGTGAAGTTCGGCTTCGGGAAGACGCGCTCGCACCTGGGGCCAAATCTGCTTGAGATACAAAACCGCATCCCAATTGGGGGGGTGGCGAAAATTGCCGATGGTGGCAAAGCCGTGTCGCTCGGCGAAACTTAACGAGGCCTCCGCAACCGGTGAGTGCTGAATTTCTTCGAGCGCCAGCGGTCGGTAAAACAGCAATTCGGCCGGTACTTGAAAATGCGAACGCAGCAAATCGTATTCGATGGACGAAATAATCAGCGATAAATCTGAGCGCCAAATGGCGGCGATCTCGCGCTTGCTTAAATCAGAGTTTAGGTAGTCTTTACTAAACACTGCGCCGTCTTTAAAGGCCTGCTGCCGGGCCTGACGCAAGCATTGTAAATCTTCGGTATCGATTACTCGCAACGCCTCGGGGCAGGCCTCGGCAACACGCCAGCCAAACTGCTCTTCCATTAAAAAGCGATCGAACAACACTGCATCCGGTGCCAGCGTTTTAACCCACTCATCAAAACGGGAATCGTTTACTGCAATGGCCTGGCAGTGAATACCCAAATCCGCCAACGGATAACTGAGCGGGGTTACTTCGGCGCTGCTGGCGAAGGTAACTGTCCAGCCCTCAGACAAAAACTCTTTTAGCAGCGACAGCATATTGCCCCCTGCTGCCGAGGCCTCTGGCTCGGGCCAAACCCATCCAACCACTAATAACTGGGTCGACATATTTTAGCTCACCCAAAACCTAAAACGGCGCCAGTAAAGGCGCCGTTTGCTAACAACCGAAAAGGCTTACTGGCCATCAACACCCAAGGCTGCAGCCAAATCTTTAGCCGGCAAATAGCCGGGCAACAAGGTTCCATCGCCGAGCAACAATGCCGGCGTACCTTTTACGCCAATTTGTGTCCCGATGGTGTAGTGCTTGGCCACTGGGTTGCCTTCGCATACGTTGATATCAATGCTTTGACGCGCTTTAAGACGATCCATGGCGGTGTTCTGATCCTCTGCACACCACGCTGAGGCAATTTTTTCGTAGGAGGCCGAACCAACTCCCGCACGTGGGAAAGCGAGATAACGCAACTCGATACCCAGTTCGTTCAGCTCCGCCACTTCGCGATGCAGTTTCTGACAATAACCACAGTCCACATCAGTAAACACATTCACCACGCCTTTCACTTCGCCTTTCGGGGAGAAAACAATAAGATCATCGTGGTTCTTTTCCAAATCGCGGGCCAGCTGAACGCGCATTTCTTCGCGCTCTTGCTCTTGCAAGTTTACTAAACGTCCGGGCTGCACTTGGTACATATCGGTGGCCAAAATGTATTGACCATCGGCGCTGATGAACAATATAGGGCCATTTTCGACCTTGGCACGGTACAAACCGGGAATCGGACTGGCAGTTACCGACTCAATAGTCAACTGCGGACGTGCCGACTGAATGCTTTTAACGATGGTTTCGCGCACCTCGGCCGGGGCGGATTCGCCGGCTTTGGGTGTTTCGGCGGCGAGGGTTTGAGTGGATGCCAAAGCAGAAAACGCTAGCACCAACCCGCCCAGGCTATGAGCGAGGGTTGTACGAATTGAAGAAAACGAAAGCATGAAGAAAGTCCCTAAAGATTGCTGATGGTTCGGCGCGGGTTTAAGAATTCGGATTTCGGAATTAAAAACGGCAGGCCACCTAATAATGAAAACTGGGCCTTTGATTAACGCAATAAAAGATGGTTCAAATATAAATAGAAATTGACCGGTCTATCGCCAACTTAAAATACAAAGTGGATACAAACGACAGGCACAAAACGGACACAAAAAAGCCGGTGACAAGACCGGCTTTTTTGAGAGATTTGGCTTAGCTCAGTTTTTCTTTGATTCGAGCCGCTTTACCAGTCAAGTTACGCAAGTAGTACAACTTGGCTTGACGTACGTCACCTCGACGCTTCACTTCAATGCTGTCGACCAACGGGCTGTGCGTTTGGAAGGTACGCTCAACACCCACACCGTGGGAGATTTTACGTACGGTAAACGCAGAGTTTAAACCGCGGTTACGCTTGGCAATCACCACACCTTCGAAGGCCTGAAGACGCTCACGGTTACCTTCTTTTACTTTTACTTGCACAACCACTGTGTCACCGGGGCTAAATTCGGGCAGATCAGCTTTTAACTGTTCTTGTTCAAGCTCCTGGATAATTTTGTTGGTCATTGGTTTGCTCCTAAAATAGCAAGTTTGTCTAGCTTCACAGCTATACGTGTTTCAAATTAATGTTAGGTAAACAACCTAGGATCAGCTTTCGCCATCGCTGTGTTGCCTGTTATCCCGAGCTTGCCCCTGTTCGGGCTGCTCTTGCTGCTGCTCGCACTGTTGTTGGTGCTCTTGCAACAACGCCAACTGCTCGGGCGTTAATACTCGATCTTGCAATAAATCCGGTCGCCGCTGCCAAGTTCTTATTAAAGACTGCTGCAGCCGCCAGCGCCTTATGCGCTCGTGATTACCCGACAACAGCACTTCGGGCACCGGCTGACCGTTGTATACTTCTGGCCGGGTGTAGTGGGGGCAATCCAACAGCCCTTCACTAAAGGAGTCCTGTTCAGCCGACTGCGCGTGCCCTAAGGCCCCGGGTATCAGTCGGATCAGGGCATCCATTGCCACCATGGCTGCCAATTCTCCGCCACTTAGCACATAATCGCCAATGGAGATTTCCCGATCGACGCGCGCTCGAATTAACCGCTCGTCGATCCCCTCATAGCGGCCACAAATCAACACCAAGTTTCGGTCGACTAATTCGCCAACCCCCTGTTGTGTCAGCGGCTCGCCCTGAGGCGACAAATAAATCACGTCAGTTTTCGACGCAGAGCTTTGTGATGCCCACATAGCTGCGGCATCGATGGCGCGCTCCAGTGGTTGAATCATCATCAACATACCCGGACCGCCACCGTAGGGGCGATCGTCAACGGTTTGGTGTTTGTCCTCGGTATAGTCCCGCGGATTCCAACACTTTACCTCAAGCAACCCCTGCTTAACGGCACGACCGCTAACGCCGTAGTCGGTAACTGCACTGAACATTTCCGGAAACAGGCTGACAACCGCAATGCGCATAGACCTCCCGTTTTTGTTCAATCACTGGTACGACTTCAATGTACTGCTTAAAACTCCGGATCCCAGTTGACGCGAATAACGCCAGCTTTGGTATCCACCGACGTAACAAACTCATCGGGGACGTAGGGAATCAGCCGTTCTTTTTGGTCGAAGCTCTGCTCATCGCCCTGCACCACCAATACATCGTTGGCACCGGTTTCGAGCATTTTACTGACCACACCGAAGTCTTGTTCAGCTCCGGTAAAATGGCTCACCACCCGCAAACCCACTAACTGGCTCCAGTAATACTCTCCGGTTTGCAAGTCCGGTAACTGATCCCTCTCGATGGCAATCTCTGCCCGAGCTAAAAGCTCGGCTTGATCGCGATCATCAATGCCCTCGAGATGAGCAACCCAACCGTTACCATGAGCGCGAAAACTGTCGCACTCGTAGGGCTTAACCCCAAAACGGGTTTTAAGCCACCAAGGAGAGTATTGAAAAATATTGTTTTCGGGTTCGGTGTCCGAATGGACTTTTACCCAACCCTTGACGCCGAACACGCTGTTGATTCTGCCAATAGTGATCAAATTTGGCTGCTTATCGACCACCCGCAAAACCCGCGTTCAGCTACTGCTCTTAGGCTGCTTCGGTAGAATCTGTAGCAGTGGAAGTTGCAGCGGCAGATTCTTTAACTAGCTTTTTAACGCGATCAGACAACTGCGCACCCTGGCTAACCCAATATTCCACGCGTTCATTGTCGATACGCAAACGCACTTCTTGGCCACGTGCGATTGGGTTGAAAAAGCCCACGCGCTCAATGTAACGACTGTTTCGTGCCTGGCGGCTGTCCGCCACAGTGACGTGATAGAAAGGTCGTTTTTTTGAACCGCCGCGTGCTAATCGAATAGTTACCATGTAGTTTTCCCATTTTCTACAATTGATCTGACCTTGCCTCCCGGCAATGTCTCTGTATTTGCAGACCGTTGTGCTCAGACTCGAAAACAAAACAATTTCGGCTGAACGCCTGCAATAAAAGTGTTAATCGTGTTTGAAACTGTATTTTGGGCGAGGGCCCGAAAGGCGGCGGATTATACGGCAAAGAACCCCACCTGTATAGACTTTCTGGATTTAGATTATCAAAAATCAAGGAGTGATCGGGCAGCCAGTAAAAAGTAACCTGAATTTACTGAAAACTGCCCCAACAAAGCGGACTGCAATTACTGCCTATTCGCTTATTGCGCTTTGAGAAGATTACTGCGCTTTAAGAGGATTGCTGTACTTCCCGAGCGCATTTAAAACGCTGAGCCAGAAGGAAGCTATCGCCCCATACCACCGGGGCCGCCGGGAGGCAAACCACCACCGGGGGGCATTCCACCGCCGCCCATCATACCGCCCAGGCCGCGCATCATCTTGGACATGCCGCCGCCCTTCATTTTTTTCATCATTTTCGCCATTTGCTTGTGTTGTTTAAGCAATCGATTCAGATCTTGCACATCGGTACCAGAGCCTGCGGTAATGCGGCGTTTGCGCGAACCGTTAAGAATATCTGGGTTGCGACGCTCAGCTGGCGTCATGGAATTGATCAGCGCTTCCATTTGCTTAAATTGCTTGGAAACGTTGGCCTGCTCTGCCATCTGCGCCATATTGCCCATGCCCGGCAGTTTATCGAGCATCGAAGACATGCCACCCATGTTGGCCATTTGCTGCAATTGATCGCGCAGGTCTTCCAGGTCGAACTTTTGACCTTTCTGAACCTTCTTAACCAGTTTTTCGGCTTTGGCTTTATCGACTTTCTGCTCGGCTTCTTCGATCAGCGACATAACATCGCCCATCCCCAGAATTCGCGAGGCTATTCGCTCGGGATGGAAAGGCTCTAGGGCATCGACTTTTTCGCCCACACCTAAAAACTTAATAGGTTTACCGGTAATGTGGCGCACCGATAAAGCGGCACCGCCTCGGGCATCACCGTCGGCCTTGGTGAGAATCACACCCGTCAATGGCAACGCATCGTTAAAGGCTTTGGCGGTATTAACCGCGTCCTGGCCAATCATGGCATCGATTACAAACAGGGTTTCTGCCGGATCAACCGCGGCGTGTAGGCCTTTGATCTCGTTCATTAAGTCTTCATCGATGTGCAATCGGCCGGCGGTATCGACGATGACTACATCAAAGAATTGCTTTTTGGCATGCTCTATGGCCGCAGTAGCGATTTTCTCGGGTTTTTGATCTGAAGTGGAGGGAAAAAAGCCCACGTCCACTTCGCCGGCCAAGGTTTCGAGTTGATCGATCGCCGCCGGGCGATACACGTCAGCGCTGACCACCAACACTTTTTTCTTTTCTTTTTCTTTTAAAAAACGAGCAAGCTTGCCCACCGAGGTGGTTTTACCAGCACCCTGCAAACCAGCCATTAGGATTACGGCTGGTGGTTTTACTGCCAGGTTGAGCGATTCGTTGGCATCGCCCATTAATTTAACCAGCTCGGATTCAACAATCTTTAAAAACTGCTGACCGGGATTTAGGGCTTTAGAGATTTGTTGGCCCAAGGCCGTGGATCGTACCTGGGCGATAAATTCTTTCACTACAGGCAAGGCAACATCGGCCTCCAGCAGTGCTTTGCGCACTTCGCGCAGCGTTTTTTGAATATTGTCGTCGGTAATGCGCGACTTGCCCGAAATAGAACGTAGCGAATCGGTTAGTCGATCTTGCAGGTTACTAAACATAAATAATCGGATTCTCTCTTATTCAAGGCTCTGGTCTGTTAATCGGCTGTTGCACAATAACCCACAGGAAGACAGCCGTTTGCGGCCTGCGCCTTCAAAATTTATCGGGTTTTACTGATCTCTAAGACCGGGTTAAATGCCGCAATATAATGACCGGTAACATTTTTTATCTGGTATCACTGGGTTTATCTGCTATCACTGGGATAACCCGATCCCGGTCAAACAGTAAAACCGAGATTTTGATAGAAATGTTAGCTTAACGCCCAGACCCACTCCCGAGCAAAATTTAAGCGCGGCAGTATACCGCAAGGCCTGTGTATGCACGATACCCAAGCGCTTTACGGACGATAATCTGGCGTAAAATCAATCAAATACTCGACTACCGAGCAGGCCATCATGGTTTGGATGATGGTCTTGGCTTCAATTGCTAGCAAGCTTATGACAAACTTGCGGCTTGCCGATTTGGCAGTGCCTTTGCATTGCCAACACTGGGCTGTAACTAAGGGCTAAGGCTTTAAACGAAATGCTTAATTACGCGCCAAATATCCTGGCCATATTGTTGTATCTGGTCTCCAGCGGATACCTGTCTTTTAAAGTGGCCAAACTGGAAAAACTCGAAAAAAGCTGGCTGACCACGCTCAGTGGCTTAGCCATTGCCGCTCACGCAATAGGCTTGTATCAACTGGTTTTCCAGGAAGCGGGCTACAACCTGGGCTTTTTTATCGCCCTGTCGCTAATTACATGCATTATAAATTTGCTGGTCGCCATCAGTGGCTTGCGGCTGCCTATTCGCAATTTGTTTGTATTTTTGTTTCCGTTCTCGGCCATTGCCGTAGCGGCATCCATTCTTACCGAGAGCCCGCTAACGCCGGCAGAGGCCATATCTCCGGGCTTGTTTAGCCACATTACTTTGTCGGTTTTGGCTTACGCATTACTGACAATTTCAGCATTACACGCCATGATTCTAGCCTGGCAAAATCATCAGCTACGCAGCAAACACATGACTGGGCGCGTTAGGTTACTGCCACCCTTGCAAACCATGGAAACTCTGCTGTTTGATATTATCTGGGCCGGACAAATTACGCTGACCTTATCGATTTTGTCGGGGTTTATCTTCCTCGAAGATATGTTCGCGCAATCGCTGGTACATAAAACAATTTTGTCGCTATTGGCGTGGGTTATATACTCCGTTCTTCTGTTTGGTCGCCATCAACAAGGCTGGCGGGGTCCTGTGGCCATTCGCTGGACGCTGGCGGGCTTTTGCACACTGATGCTGGCCTACTTTGGCAGCAAATTAGTGATCGAAATCGTTCTCGGCGGCCAAACCCTCTAGAAATTTTGGAAACTCCAACACTGCGTGTGATCGCATTCAAATGAAAAAACAACAAGGTTTGCGCCGTTGAGTGACCTCCCCATAAGCTTTCTTATCGGTTTGTTAATCGGTCTCATCTTTTTATCCGGTTTCTTTTCCAGCTCAGAAACCGGCATGATGTCGATTAACCGTTACCGCCTAAAGCACGCCGCCAACAAAGGCCATCGCTCTGCTAAACGCGTTGAGCGACTTCTGTCACGCCCGGATCGCCTCATCGGTGTGATTCTGATCGGCAATAATTTGGTCAACAACCTGGCCGCAGTTATCACTGCGATTATCTGCTTTAAGCTTTACGGCAGTGGCTCGGAAGTGCTGGGGGCTGTGATACTCACGCTCGTTATGCTGATTTTCTCGGAAGTTACCCCCAAAACCATCGCGGCATTGCATCCAGAGCGTGTGGCTTACCCGTTCAGCTGGGTGCTGCAACCCCTGTTGAGCATACTTTACCCGGCAGTGCTGTTTGTTAATTACTTCTCCAATGCGCTGGCTAAGTTGTTTGGCGTAAACCCCGAGCGCTCGCACAAACGCGATCATTTAGATCCCGAAGAACTGCGCACGGTGGTGGATGAAGCCGGCGACCTAATTCCCGACCAGCATCAGGGAATGTTGCTGAATGTCTTGGATTTGGAGAAAACCTGCGTCGAAGACATCATGGTGCCGCGCACCGAGGTCATTGGCCTCGACCTGAACGACAGCGTAGAAGAATTGATGAAGCTCATCCGCGCTACGGATTACACCCGCTTGCCCGTGTACGAAGGCGACATCAACAATGTGATTGGTACGCTGCACTTACGTCATGTTTCACGGTTTTTAACCGGCGATCAAAGCCAAGTTACCCACGCAGCCATTCGCCGCTTTACTCGCAAGCCCGATTTTGTGCACGAAAGCACGCCGTTATCGAAGCAACTGCTGAATTTCCAAAAAGCCAAAAGCCGCATGGGTATCGTGGTGGACGAATACGGCGAGGTTCAGGGAATCGTAACGCTGGAAGATATTTTGGAAGAAATCGTCGGCGACTTTACCACCAACACCGCCGAAGACGAGCACGAAGACATCACCGCGCTAACCGATGAATGGTATTTGATCGACGGCGGTGCCGCCATTCGCGATATCAACAAGCACCTAAGTTGGGAATTACCCCAAGACGGCCCCAAAACGCTGAACGGCTTGGCGGTGGAGTATTTACAAGCCATTCCCGATGGCTTTATTGGCTTTGAAATAGCCGGCTACCGCTTTGAAGTAACCTCATTGACGGGCAAAATGATCGAAAAAGCCAAAGTCTGCAAACTTTAGTACTTGCCTCTTTCCTACCTAATCAGCCAAAAACGGATTCATAGTCCGAGAACGAACCCGGCAATTTTCGAGAATTTGCAGTTTTTGTTCGCGCGAACTTCGACCCCAATTGGAAATCTCACGGCCTGAGCGGTAGCAACCGGTGCACACATCGTCGTGGTTGAGCACGCAAACCGACACGCAGGGTGACTTCACTGAATCTTGCTGCAGGTTGGAATGTTTTTGGGATTTAAACTGTGAATCGCTCATCTGTAAACGCTATTCGATCGCCGAAGAACCGCTATCTTCTCACATTTTCGGGCGCATTGTTGTGGCGTGTTAAATTGGCATCGAAGGCCAAATTCAGCAAATTAACCACCACTCGGGCCGTAAGCCCCCAGATCTCGTAGCCTTGATAGTGCCAAGCCGGCGACCAATGGGTTGTACCATAAACCGTGTAAACATCGGTGCGCATTCGGGAATCTTCTAAAAAGAACGACAGCGGCACAGTGAACACGGAATCCAACTCATCGGGGTTGGCAATAAGCTCAGGCACATCATCCACCCAGCCCACCACAGGGGTTACGCGCAGGCCGTACAGCGAAAACTGCTGAGGCAACTCACCCAACAAATGCACGTGGGATTGCGGCAGAGCGATTTCCTCTTCGGTTTCGCGCAGTGCCGTAGCCGCCGGGCTATGATCTCCGGGTTCCCATTTTCCACCCGGCAAAGAGACCTCTCCGGCGTGGCTGTTGAGATGATTGGAGCGCTGAGTGAGCACTAGGTCGACGTCCTGTCCGGTACGGCTCATCGCCACCAAAACGGCGGCGTCTTGGTCTGGCGACGGGTTTATATAATTATCATATAAAGGTAATAAGTTGTTTTTTAACAATTTTGGCATAAGAGAAACCGACAAGATTCAACCTGAAAAACACCGACGAATAAACGAACCCTCAAGAGATGCGAGCCAATTAATGATACCCATTGCCTGGAATTGGTTCCGGTAAAAGTGAATAAATTCACATTTCTAATCGTTATAATAAATTGGTATTTAAAACTAAAAACATTGGTTGGTAGTATAAAATCGATCAGATGGTTAAATTTCCACCAATCTGTCACTATAGATTGATCGATAATCGATCGATGGACGACTGAGTTTTTAGGAGCAGGACCATGCAAGGACACTTACCGGATTTCGACACGCTAAAAGAACTGGCCGAAAACGACCCAGAAGCCTTAGAAGCCTTGCGCCAACAACATATCGAGCGCGCAATTGCCCAGTGCCCTGCCGACTTGCGTCGCCGCCTACAGGGTTTGCAATTTCAAATCGATGCCAAGCGCCAGCTTTCTGCTAATCCCATGCAGTCGTGTATTGAGATTTCCCGTATGATGCACGAAAGCTTCGAGAATTTGCGCAAAACCCTCAATCAGCACTTGAACGGCGAGCTGGAAATGCCCACACCCAGCGAATCGAGCGCGCAAATCTTGTCGTTTCAGTCCCCTGCTGCCGCGCGTTGATTTTCGTTATACTGCAAAAATTTCCTCTAAGGCTGAGCTTACTCAATTTACGCCATGAATTTTTGCAGTCACTGTGGTTATCAACTGACCCGACAAATCCCCGAAGGCGATGACCGAGAGCGCCATGTGTGCTCTGAGTGCTCGACCATTCACTACCAAAACCCCAAAATCATCACCGGCTGCTTGCCCGTGCACGAAGATAAAGTCTTGCTGTGCAAGCGCGCTATCGATCCTCGCTCCGGTTTGTGGACTCTGCCCGCCGGATTTATGGAAAACGGCGAATCGGTTGAGCAAGGCGCTCTGCGCGAATCTTGGGAAGAAGCGCGATTGTTACTGAAAAACCAAAGCCTGTATCAAGTATTTAGCCTACCCCACATCAGCCAGGTGTATATGTTTTACTTGGCCGAAATTGCCGATCTTAACTTCGGGCCGGGGCCGGAATCTTTAGAGGTTGAGCTCTTCCACTTAGAGGACATTCCTTGGAATGAGCTGGCCTTTCCCGTGGTGAAATCCACGCTCAAAGATTACCTTAGCGATCGCGAACAAAATCACTTTCCCGTGCGCAATCAAGTCATTGAGCCCATGCGCAAGCTATAGTCGTGTGCTTTAACCGGTTAGCTCGTCTAAGTCTTTTGCCTGAAGCACAGAGATGATCTGATAGGCTGGCTCCTCGTAGGGATGCGCGGCAATCATGGCATTAATGGCTTGCTTGGCAAGTGTCCGTTCGCACACCAATTCCAATTTCGCTTCGGTGACGTACTCGATCTGATCAATCTGACCAAGAAAGGGATTGGCACCGGCTCGGGCGCGAAATTGCCCTTGCCCTTCGGTTTGAAAACAACAGCAATCGTAATCGCCAATGCGCCCGGCACCGGCTGCAAATAAAGCCTGCTTAACGACATCCACATGGCTTAACGGCACATACACAATAAATTTAAACACGGCGCTCTACAACGTGGGTTCTGAGGGTTCGGGATTTTCGGGTTGCTTGGGCAACACCAAATCCGACAGCAATAATTTCAACTCCGCCGTGGCGTTATCAACCACGACCTCTGTTTGCTCGGCGATGAGTTTTAAAAACGCCAAATGTGCGCTACTGAGGCTAAATTTTTGATAGCGCACTCGCTCGGTAACGGCTAAGTTACGCACACTGTCCAAAAATCGCAATTGCCACTGGCTATCCACATCGGCTCTCAAGTCAAACGTTGCCAGTTCCAGAGCTTCGCGAAATTGATTTTGGTTGAACGGGGTATGCGGCTCCATTACTGCGGCTAAGTGCGTCACGCCTTGATAAATAATCGACTGACGCTGAGCTAACCAATACTGGGTATAAGGGAATCGACTGTCGAGGTTTTGCCACCAACTCATCAACCCGGCATCGGCACGCAGCGCTTTGGCAATGGCTTTTTGTCGGCGCTCGGCTCCCGGTTGGTGAGCCTGATCAATGGCCGCCAACACTTGCTTACCCTCCGGCGATTGATACCACTCAACGACCCGCACTACAGAGTTATTATCACTGAATTTTTCCATTCGACTCAGCAATCGATTGGTAAGTATCTCCGGACCCAACTGGTTGCGGATGGTCACCAGTAAACGGCGACGCTGGTCAATGGGAATGTAATAACCTTTGGCCAGGGCGTGGTGAATCATCTCCTCGGCCATGGCCGAAAAATCTCCAACCAACAAATCGTAATGCCCCTGCTTGACAACACGTGACAGCGCCGCGCTGCTGGTATCTGGGCTGTGTGGTGCCGCCCAGGCCCCACTCACCCCCAAGACTAAAGAGCAAACGCAGAGTACATGACTAATGATGTGTTTCATCTTTTGACATCCCCTTAAGATATTCGACCCTTAATCAATGGGCCAATATTCAGCCGCGTTATTCAAGGGAGACCCCAGTGAGGGTTTTTTGCGTTAGAATCGCGGCCAATTTATTGTATTTCATCGATCGTTGGCTGTGAGACCGTTCCTCTATGCGCATTCTTATGGCTCCCATGCAGGGAGTCGTTGATTTTCATCTGCGAAAAATTCTAACCCGCATCGGCGGCATCGATGGTTGCGTAACAGAGTTTATTCGCGTTACGGAACACCGGCTGCCCGAGCGGGTTTTTTATCGCTACTGCCCAGAGCTAAAAAACAACGCTAAAACTTACAGCCAAACGCCCGTTAAAATCCAATTCCTGGGCAGTAATCCACAAGCCCTGGCCGCCAATGCGCAAAAGGCCGCTAGGCTCGGAGCCACCGATATCGATTTGAATTTTGGTTGCCCTGCTAAGATTGTCAATAACAACTTAGGCGGTGCCCGATTATTAAACGACCCAGAATTGATTTTCCGCATTGTCTCCGAGGTTCGCCAATCCTTGCCGGAGTCGGTTTCGCTATCGGCGAAAATACGTCTCGGCTACGAACAGCGCGACCGCTACCTAGAGGCTGCACATGCAGTTGAATCCGGCGGTGCCAGCGAGTTAGTCGTGCACGCTCGCAGTAAGGCCGATGGCTACCAACCACCCGCTTACTGGCATTTAATCAGCGAGATACAATCAAAAGTGGCCATCAGCGTGGTGTCTAACGGCGAGATCTGGACGTTAGACGACTGGCAAAAGTGCTGCGAGCAGAGCCAAACTCACGACGTTATGCTGGGTCGCGGCTTGTTAGCCAAGCCAGATTTGGCGCTCATCATTAAAAGGCACATTCAGAGCGACACCCGTGATCCCAGTGTGCCCGCCATGAATTGGCAAGACGCCTGCGGTTTATTGTTCGACTACCACCAGCAAACCCGAGATTTTTACCCCAAAAAGTATTTGGGCAATCGCATCAAACAATGGCTGGCGTATTTACAGATTGAGTTTCCAGAAGCGGGCGACTTTTTACAGCGCATCAAACGCAGCCGCGACGACACCTTTCTTTGCCAGCAATTTGCGCTGGAACTGAACGACCCCGAACATCGTCAATCAGATGATTGCCCAACCGAGAACCCTCAATCATTACCACGGGTATTAGCTCGATGAATTATTTATTTGCACCCACACCGCCTACCGCACTTGCGATTGTTGATAGCGACCAGTGCTTTCCCGTACACCGTGTGTACTGCGTAGGCCGCAACTACGCCGACCACGCCCGAGAAATGGGCGCCGATCCGAGCAGGGAGGCACCGTTCTTTTTTACCAAACCGGCCGACGCGGTGTTGAGTAACGGCACGACCGCCCCCTACCCCAGCCAAACCAAGGAGCTGCATCACGAAGTAGAAATGGTCGTAGCACTTGCAAAAGGCGGCGATAATATTGCCGTTTCCGAGGCACTTGATTGTGTGTATGGCTACGCGGTTGGTTTGGATTTAACACGCCGAGATTTACAGGCTCAGGCCAAGGCCAAATCCCGCCCCTGGTGCACGGCTAAAGCGTTCGATCATTCAGCTATTGTGGGCGCAATTACCGCCAAGGAGCAGTGCGGCCATATCAACGAGGGGCAAATTGTTTTGTCAGTAAACGATGAGGTACGCCAGTCGGGCAATACCAACCAAATGATTTGGTCGGTAGCGGAAATCATTGCCGAATTATCCCGCTTTTTTACACTCAAGCCTGGCGATCTAATTTTTACAGGCACCCCATCGGGTGTTGGACCGCTTGTGCCCGGAGATTCCTTTAAGGCATCCGTTGAGACCTTGGCGATATTGGAAGGCCGCGTTAGTTAAACCCTGTAATCACCTTAATTTGGAATCATCTTAATGGTAGGAACCGTAGATAGAACCGAACGGTCACGTAGATAGGTTTTACTAGATGTAACCAAGTTGCAATAGAGCTGTGGTGGGATCGCAAAAAAACAGCGTAATAGAATAAATAGCCAAAGCTCTTAATCGGTCGATAAATTACACAACAAAAAAAGCCCAGCAGAGCTGGGCATAGACTACAAGCGCTACAACAAGCTACAAAATCATTTGGAACTCTTGTCGAGCCGGTTGCTTTTAACCGTCCAATCGTCTTTTCAACCTCTTGGATTGAACAGAACGGGCAAACCGGCTCGTATTAACGCTACGGCTTATCTGTGGGCAGTGTTAGCAAGTGCTTTTCAGCCTCTTGCAGCTTTTGCTTGGTAGCAATCGTAGGTGATTGTACCAATTACAAGACCACAAATTGCGTTAATAGGCTCCTATACTCACTAGTACGACTCTCCCCCTAGAAGAAATCCCTGAGCTCGATTATTCCTCGGGCTTAGCAGGTGCTGCTTTTTTCGCAGGAGCTTTAGCCTTTGCTTTAGCTTTTGGAGCTTGCGGTGTTGCCACCGCTTCAAACTTTTTTATGTCGGCAAAGGCTCCGTTAAAAAGTTCGGATACTTTCTCCGAGGTGTCGGTCATTAACGCATAGGTTTCTTTGGCAGTTGAAACCATTTTTTCTTGCAGACCTTCGGCGTAAGACTTTTGAGTCTCGTAAACGCCAGCTAAATCTTTTTGAGCGGCCAAGTCTTTGGCGTACTCAATGCTGTCGTTCATAACACCAGTGATCAATGAGGTTTGCTTTTCGGCAATTTTTTCCATGGCCTCAGCGTTAATGCTCATAATGTCGCTGAACGGCTTGGAAGCGCTTTGCGCTTGTTCTACGATTTTATCAAACATGATTTATCTCCTAGTCAATAATGCTGCAACGCACAATAAAGTCATGAGAGATAATATGGGCTTGGCGAAAAGACGTCAAATACAATTTGCTGCTTTGCAGCAAATTAGGTAGACAAAATTCACATAACGGGGAAAAAGATTATTCCTTGGCGCTTTTATCGTCTTCGTTTTTGCTCACGGAACGCCAAAAATCCATATTCTTTTCAAGCATTTGACCGAAAATACCGATGGGAGATTTATCGATAATATCGCGCATAACGCTCTGCATAGTTTCCTGCTGATCGAGGAAATTGGCCATGCTTTGTTCCAGGTACATACGCAAGAAAACTTGCATGTCGGTATCGTAAAATCGAATGAGTTGCTTGAGTACCTGATTGGTTAATACCGATTGCTGATCGTTGGTTTCCTGCTCGGTAATAATCTGCAGAAGGATGCTTTTGGTGAGGTCATCTTCTGTTTTGGAGTCGATGATTTTGAACTCTTGGTGAGACATCACCAACGCTTTGATGTATTCCAGGTTTATATACTGGCTTTGAGACGTATCGTATAACCTACGATTGGGGTATTTCTTAATAATAATCACAAATATTCTCGCTGCAACCTGGTCAATGTTGCCCACTGCATAACCGGTTAGCTTCAATTACAAAGTAGGTTCTAAGCAGTATAGCGACATTTTTGGCGAATAGAAAAATTGATCCGCACACCGGTGGATCTGAGAAATAAAGCTCTCCTGCTCTTTGGCAACTGAGGGCACTGGCTACTAATAAATCCTAAAATTAGCAGCGAATGCCCTCCTTTGACGAGCTTTTAAGCCAAACAGACTAAGACAACTCCACTTGCAAAGCTTTTTGCAGAGCGTCTGTGGGCTTTTCTAAACGCACCTTCACATAACTGCCCGGAGCATCTTCGGTGGGCTTGTGCTTCTGGTTGCCGAACTTCTTAGGTGCGGGTATCTTCTCGCCTGATTTGGGAGCCATCCATTTGTCCCAGTCCAGCCACCAGGAGCCCTTCACTTGAGTGGCGCCTTCGTACCAGTTCTCGGCCCCCTCTGGCAGCTCTTCGTTCACCCAATGCGGGTATTTGCCCGGGTCGGGTGGGTTGACGATTCCCGCCACGTGACCAGAGCCCGCCAAAATGAATCGCACATCGGAATTGGTTAGCAATTTAATGCTTTCGTAAGCGGCTTGCCAAAGTACGATGTGATCGTTAACGGTGGAAACCGTGTAGGTGGGGCAGTCGATTACCGACATGTCCACATCCACACCGGCTAGGTGCATTCCACCGGGCTCGCGCAGGGCGTTTTCCATGTAAGTTTTGCGCAAATAATAGATGTAGGCATCCGCAGGCAGGTTGGTGGAGTCACCATTCCAATAGAGGATGTCGAACGGCATGGGATCGTTGCCTTTGAGGTAGTTGTCCACAAAGTATGACCAAAACAAGCTGTTCTCGCGCAACATGCTGAAACAATACGCCAGAATACGGCCATCGAAATAACCATTGGCGCTGACGCTCTGCTCGATAATCGGGTAGAGCTGATCGGAGATATAGTTGCCCACTTCGCCCGGTTCGGAGAACTCGAACAAGGTGGTTAGAAGCGTCATGGAGTTCAATCGATTGCTGCGTTTTTTCTTTAAAATCGCCGCGGCAATACCGAGCGCCGTACCGCCAATGCAATAACCCAAAGCGTTGATCGACTGACACTTACTGATGTCTGCCGTTACATCCATGGCCTCTAACACGCCTTTGGTGATGTAATCCTCAAAGGTCACGTCTTCGAAGCTCTCGTCTGGGTTAACCCAGGACATCAAAAACACCGTGTAACCCTGGCTGACTAACCAGCGCACCATGGATTTTTTCTGATCCAAATCCAGAATGTAGTATTTGTTGATAAACGGCGCGACGATCAACAGCGGCTTTTCGTAGACTTCTTCGGTAGTGGGTTTGTATTGAATCAACTGGAACAGTCGACTCTCGTAGACCACTTTGCCCGGCGTGATGGCTAGGTCTTTGCCCACCTCAAAGGCATCCACGTTCACTTGCCCAACTTTAAAGCCTTCGATGGGGCTGTTTTCCAGATCGCGCAGGAAGTTATCCATACCGCGAGCCAAGCACTCACCCTCGGTTTCGATAATGTCGCGACATACTTCTGGGTTAGTAAAAACGTAGTTGGTGGGAGATAGGGAGTTGATGTACTGGCGAGTGAAGAACTTAACCTGTTCGGCAGTTTTTTGGTCTTCAAACTCAAGCGCGCCAACGAAGTTTTGCATCATGCGCGAGTTAAGCAAATAGGCTTGCTTAAAGTAATTGAACATGGGATTGGTGGTCCACTGTTCATCGGCAAAGCGTTTGTCTTTGGCTTCCGGCTCGATGACGGGTTCGAACTTGTCGGTTTCGAGAAAAGCTTTAGCCGTGTTTTGCCACAAGCACATTTGCGCTTCCATAAAACTGATCTGCTCTTGCATCAGCTTGCTGGGATCAACCTTAACGCCACGCGATAAAACGCCCATTAGCTTGTCGACGTTGGTAAGCGGGTTAATATCCGCTTTGCCGCCAGCCATAAGGCGCTTCATTACCTCGTTAGAGATCTCGTTAAACACACCTCGATACTTATCCAAATATTGCAAAATCTCTTTCTTTTCTTCTTGCTCCATCCAATCTTCTCCCGGTTTCAGCAAACAAGATAATTCGCCCTTATCAGAGCAACCTACAGCAGAATCGTTAAATAGACCCTCTAGCAATACTTCTGGCAATATCTGGGCACTTGCAAACAATAAACGATTTGAACGTGTGAATTGGGTATTAGATCAAGTTATTTATACACATTTATGTACATCCGCCATCAACTAACCGAACCTGTCTAAAACGTGAATTAAGCCCTCTGTTTGATGGATCGAATTTAATGCTCCGAGCCACCGCCGCTTTTGGACTTTGCCGGGCCATTCATGGCTTTGCGATAGTTTTCCAGTGCTTCCTGGCCCTGCTTCACAAACTCCTGAAAAAAATCAAACATGGGCTGGCCGTCTTTGGCCATCTCGCCGCTCATGGCTTTTAAAAACATACGCTGCATTTGATCAACGCCATCCAAACCCATCAGCTCGCGCGCTTCTTCGGGAGTGATATCCAACTCAATGTGTACTTTCATTCAAACCTCCGAAGTGCTCGATTAACGGGCCGTCCAAGCGCCGTCGAGCACAATGCTTTGGGCGGTCATATTGCGAGCGATGGGCGACAGTAAATAATCTACTGCACCGCACATTTCTTCCACGCTGATAAACGATTTTTTGGGCATGGGCTGCAGCATAATGTTGTTGATCACTTCCTCTTCGCTGATGCCGTGCTCCTTGGCCTGCGCGGTAATCTGTTGATCCACCAATGGAGTTTTAACATACGCCGGGCAAAGGGTATTAATGGTGATATCGAACTCGGCAACTTCCAAGGCGATAACTTTGGAAAAACCAATCAAGCCGTGTTTGGCCGCCACGTAAGCGCTTTTATAAGGTGAGGCCACCAGCGCGTGAATCGAACCGATATTGATAATCCGGCCGTAGTTGTTTTCTTTCATGGCCGGCAACACTTCGCGGGTGAGCATGGCCGGGCCGGTGAGCATGATGTCGAGCAAGAGCTTCCAACGCTCCACCGGAAACTCCTCAAGCTTGGCCACGTATTGCATACCGGCATTATTCACCAACACATCCACTCGACCAGCCTGAGCAATGGCGGCTTGAATATCGTCCTGGCTGGTTACATTAAGCTGGCAGGCCTCGGCCACACCGCCGCTGGCTTCGATATCTTTCACAGCCTGCTCGGCGGCTTTCAAATCGATATCCGTTACCATGACTTTGTAGCCCTTGCCGGCCAGATCGGTGGCAATGGCCAGACCAATGCCGCTGGCCGCACCGGTAACTAGGGCAACCGGTAAAGTGCTAGATGACGTTGAATTTGTAGACGTTGAATCGCTCATTGATCCCCTCTCGATTGTGGGTCAAAGGACTGGGTTTTGGCGGGTCAGAGGCACCGACCCGAGCCTGATGGGGAGGCCCCTTTGTCAGGCGGTCCCCCACAGTACACAATTGCTTTGACGACAGCAAATGAGTCATTGCAACCGCTTTTATTTGAATAAACGAAAGGTTTATCTATTCCGAAAGAGTCGTATAAGTGATTGTTTATTCACCAAAACTGGCAATTCGGTAAGTAGCCAGCGGCTCAACAGTTTGCCTGTGAAATCTCGCCTTCGATGATGGGAGTGGCAATTTGTTGCAGTAACCATTCGGGATCGTCGAGTGGTAAATCGTGGCCGGCGGAAGGATGAGATACCAGCGGCGAATCGAAGTAATCTGCAAGCTTTTTACTGCACACAGGCGCCACCAGCCGATCGCTGCGACTGGCAATCACCTTAATTTGGCAGTGTTTTAAATCGCGCCGTTTGGGCAGACCAGCAAAGCTTGCCAGCAGTAGCTGGCGAAACACCAAACGCAGCGTAACGGGTCGACGCCGAGCAATCTCCGCCCACAGGCTTACGATTTGTCGGGCGCGTACCGGCTCGTTACTAACAACCTCCAACACCCGCTGCTCTTGCTCTTCCACACAGCGATTGGAAGTAAACGCCGTTAACAAATGCCAGGCTGAGTTGAGTTTGAGTCGATGGTATAAAAAATTGAGGCGCGAACTGGCGTTGATTAACACCAACTGTTTAATGCGCTGATCGTGAGCGGCCCAGTGCAGGGCAATGAGTCCCCCCAAGGAAACCCCCATTAGGCGAATCTCGGTGAGGTTTGCGGTTTCTTCGGTGAGCTCGGCCACAATATCGTGGATGTTTAGGGGGCAGTCGCGCTGACATTTTGTGCCCACTCCGGGCAAATCGAGGGTGATGACCTGTTCGTCCATGGCCAATTCCGCCAAGCGGGGCAATCCGCCCCAGTGGCCGGATTCTCGAGCTAAACCACGCAGCCAAACCCAAGTCATGTTGTTCTCAATGTTTGTCGTACCAGTGAATCAGTGCCTGATTAAGCAACTGCTCCCGTTGATCGGCGAGCGGTAACCAAGCTTCCCAACTGGCCGCTGCGCTCATTAAAAATTGTAGCAGCGACTGGTGATCGCGCACGGCTCGTTTTAAACGATGCGGTACTAACGGATGAAACAAACCTAATCGATTGAATAATTGTCGCGGTCGTTTGCGCAGCCAGTTCCACGACCCCAATTCCAGCGTCAGGGGTAAAAACAACAAGTCGTTCTGCAATTGCTGATGCAAGTAGTCCCACATATCGCCGTGGGCTAAATAGTGTTTCGACTGGGGTTCAAAATGGTAATTATGGTGAGGACAAGAACTCTGCCAAAGATCTTTTAAAGCCAACATTTCTGGCAAACAATCGATGGGCTGAGCGCGAAACGCGTAGGGAATCCAAATTCGATCCTGACAACCGTAGCCCGAATGAATATCCAGTGAAATGGCCAGTTTGCGACCCAGACAAGCCCGCGCCACGACTTGCTGTAAAACTTGATTTTCCAACTCCATCGGCTCCGATCGCCGTCCCCGATACCAGGGCAAATAGCGACTGAGCCGTTGACCGCAGGCGAGCCAGGGCAGTGATTGCTCGGCACCCACCTCCGCGGCGATGGGCGCATTACGATTTAAATCCACACCGCGCGGATTGGCTCGGGTGCGCAATAACATGCCACCGGGATTAACAATGGGCACCACCACCAAATGCACTTGCTGCAACAGGGCCGCCACGCCTTTATCCCACTGCATCCGCTCGAATAAACTGGCCAAAAATCCCAGCAACACCTCCGAGCCAATGCGTTCCACGCCGTGTAAGCCAGCGGTGAGAATCAATACTGGGCTTTCTGGTGAGCGATTACCCAAATCGAGCGAATAGATGGGCAGCGAGAATTCACCGCGCATGTCTACTTCGGCTTCAACCCGCCAGTGCACGGAAGGCTCGACGTCGGCCAGAATCCGCTCCAGTTGCGCCAATTCGGGTAAATGGGTATCGATGGTGGTTTGTAGAGGGGTATCGCGTTGGGGCAGTACTGAGTCGAAACACAGTGCGGAGAGTCTGTTACAAGCAACATCGTCACGCAAATTACTGCTCCCAGAAACAAAGAAAACTGAACGCGTTAGGGTTTTAAGCGCTGAATAGCAAAAGTATAGTTGAGCGGTTATCGCACTCTGGTCGCCAACGGGTGGGCAACGACAATCGGTCGAAAACTCAGGTAACAGGGATTTTCTGGGGCAGTTGATCCGCCTTGAATTAACCGCGGCGTTATCAAGTTGTGAACCGATCTTTAGGTGACAAACCTCGATGAACTTTCTATCATCGCCCACCTTTTAACAGTATTCAGTCACAGGTTTGGGCCGATAGGATTGTTGTCCCAACAATCCAGGCGATCGGCAACGTCTTTAACGTACCCAAAGCCACAATTCATGGAGTAAGGTTTGTCCTCAGAAAGCTTTGTTATCGGTCAGCGTTGGATTAGCAGCACAGAAAAAGAACTGGGATTGGGTGTGGTAACAGAAGCCCGCGATCGACGGGTAACCGTCTCCTTCCCCGCCTGTGGCGAACAGCGCACCTACGCCGATAACAGCGCGCCACTCACCCGCGTGCGCTACGATGTGGGCGACACCGTGCACGACATCGACGACAACGCCTGGACCGTAACCGGCATCATCGATCAGGGCAACTTGGTTTACCAAGTCAAAGACCCCGCGGGCAAAGATGCCCTGCTCAACGAAATCGAATTAGACCCGTTTGTGCATTTCAGTGGCCCGCAGGAACGGCTGCTGGCGGGCAACCTAGACAAATCCAAGCACTTCCAATTGCGCCTCGATACCTTAGAGAACCTCTGCCGCTTACAGGGGTCGGGCGTGGCAGGCTTGCTTGGCCCACGCGTGGATCTGCTGCCTCACCAAACCTACATCGCCAATGAAGTGGCCAACCGCTTCGCCCCACGAGTGCTATTGGCCGACGAAGTGGGCCTGGGCAAAACCATCGAGGCCGGGTTAATCATTCACAGCCAGTTGCACAACCATCGTGCCGAGCGCATTTTGATTGCCGTACCCGATAGCCTGATTCACCAGTGGTTGGTGGAAATGCTGCGCCGCTTTAATCTTCGTTTTACGCTAATGGACCGAGCCCGCGTAGAAGAGGCCCTGGTTGACGACGATGCCAATCCGTTTGAAGCCGCCCAACTGTTGTTGTGCCCGGTTAGCTTGTTCAGCGAAAACGAGCTGGTGCTGTCAATGGCCACGGCCTGCGATTGGGATTTACTGTGCGTGGACGAAGCCCACCATTTGGTGTGGTCGCCGGAGGAACCCAGCCGCGCGTATCAGGCCATCGAGCAACTCGCGAGCATTGCCCGAGGCCTGTTGTTGCTCACCGCAACACCCGAACAATTGGGCTTGGAGAGCCACTTCGCTCGCCTGCGATTGCTGGATCCCGACCGCTACCACAGCCTGGACGCCTTCCGCGAAGAAGAAGCCCAATACCAGCCCATAAACCAATTAATTCAGCGCTTGATGGCAAGCCTTGATAGCGACACCCTCGCCGACGACTCCGCCCTGCAAAGCGAGCTGGCGTCCTACCTGGGCGAGCAAGCCGTCGCAAGCCTTTTAACGGAAATCGACGAAGGCGCCGATCGACAACAACTGGTGCTGCAAAAAGTCAGAGAATTACTGGATCGACACGGCACCGGCCGCGTGCTGTTTCGCAACACCCGCGCCAGTGTTACCGGTTTTCCTCAGCGCCAGTTAAGCGCCTACCCGTTGGAGCTACCGGCGGGCTGGTCGGACACCGACCTCCACCCGGAATTCGACCAGGACGACGCCTGGCTCGAAGAAGATCCCCGCGTGGCCTGGTTAATGGGCCTGCTAAAAGCACAGCGCAGGGAAAAGATTCTGTTAATTACCGCCAAAGCCAACACGGCGCTGCAATTGGAAGCCTACCTCACGCTTCGCCAGGGCGTTCGAGCCAGTGTGTTCCACGAAGGTATGAGTTTGGTGGAGCGAGATCGCAGCGCCGCTTACTTCGCCGATCAAGAAAGCGGTGCCCAACTGTTAATTTGCTCGGAGATCGGCAGCGAAGGCCGCAACTTTCAATTTGCTCACCATTTGGTGCTGTTTGATCTGCCCATCAACCCCGACTTACTGGAGCAGCGCATTGGTCGGCTGGATCGCATTGGTCAGCAGCACGATGTGCAAATTCACGTACCCTACTTTGAACAAACCAGCCAAGCGGTGTTGCTCGACTGGTATCACGAAGGATTAAACGCCTTCGAGCAAACTTGCGCCATTGGCGGCGTGGTGAGCGAGCGATTGGCCGATTTAAGGTTGCAGTGCTTGAGTGATCCCACCAACCTGCAATTATTAGATAGCCTGATCACCGAAACCCAAGCTCTGGCCGAGCAGTTAGTGGCCAATTTGCAACAGGGTCGGGATCGATTGCTCGAGTTGAACTCCTGCAATCCGGAATCGGCAGCAAAAACCATCGCCACCATCGAAGAAACCGCCGCAGAGCTTGCCCTGCAAGATTACATGCTCATGGCCTTCGACCAATTTGGTGTGGATAACCAAGATCACAGCGACCAAAGCTGGGTATTGCAACCCACCGAAAACATGCACGCGCCCTTCCCCGGTCTCCCCGAAGACGGCCTGAGCGTGTGCTTTAATCGCACCAAAGCACTGAGCCGGGAAGAGTTGGCGTTTTTAACCTGGGAACACCCCATGGTCACCGCCACCCTCGACATGATTGCCAGCAGCGATCACGGCAATTGCACCCTGTGCACCATTAAACTGCCGCCCTTAAAAGCCGGCAGCTGGCTGCTCGAAGCCGTGTTTGTGCTGCACTGCCCAGCACCCAAATCGCACCAGCTCAGTCGCTTTTTGCCGCTAACGCCCATTCGCGTTTTGCTCGATCCCTCCAACAAAAACTTGGCCGAAGTCATCGCCGGCCACCAACTCAGCAAGCTTACACAAAAAGTCCCGAAAAAAACTGCGGCCTCCATCGTTAAGCACCTAAAAGGCGAGCTGGACGAGCGAGTGCAAAGCGCCAAAGAGCAAGCCGAGCAGCAAGCTCGGGGAATTATCGAGAAGGCACAATCAGAGCTAGAAAAGGTTCAAACACAGGAACTGGATCGACTGCGAGCACTGGCGGAAGTAAACCCCAATATTCGCAGCGATGAGATCGATTTTTTACAGAATCAAAACCAGCAAGCCGCCACCTACTTGCAGCAAACCCAAGTGCGCTTGGATGCATTGCGCGTCATGGTGTTAACTTAAAACTAGTCATGGTGTTAGCCCGCGCCGATTACCCAGTGCGCAGCAAGTGCCCTGGGTAACCTTGTAAAGCCGATAACTTACAGGGCGTGGTAAGCAAATTTTACCCAGGCCTCGGGTTTAAACGGCCCGTTACCCCACTGACCATCCAACGCCTGAGTAGGCTTTTTGGCGATAACCTGCGCCAGCGACAAACCCTGTTGTTTGAGCGGCTCGATGGCAGCAACAGTCGCTTCCAACATGGCCTTGTAAGCTTGTAAATCCTCAATACTGGCCAGTGGACCGTGACCCGGCACAATTACGGTGTCGGCATCGGTACGCGCTAGAATTTTTTCTACGCCATCGATAACCCCTTTTAAGCGACCACCGTGTTCGCTGTCGATAAACGGATAAAAGCCGTTAAAGAACAAATCGCCGGTTACCACCACGTTGGCTTTTTCAAAGTACAAAACCGCGTCGCCATCGGTATGGGCGTGAGCGTAGTGCTGAACGTGAATGACTTCGCCATTGGCGTGGAAGCTGAGTTTCTCGGCAAAGGTAATCTCTGGTAGCCCTTCTTTGGGTTGTGGCTTGATAACCGCATCAAACATTTCGATTTTAGAACCGCTTGCCAGCAATG
Organism: uncultured Cellvibrionaceae bacterium; assembly: GCA_964342265.1. Taxonomy (GTDB): domain Bacteria; phylum Pseudomonadota; class Gammaproteobacteria; order Pseudomonadales; family Cellvibrionaceae; genus Halioxenophilus. The sequence continues at coordinate 27,266 of CAYFFE010000033.1, forward strand.
TGCGAACATTGTCGTGGGCCACAATAGTAGCGCCAGTCTCGCCGATAACATGGTTGGAGCCCGTGTGGTCGCCGTGCCAGTGGGTATTGATTAAATAGTCGATGGGTTGATCGGTTACCTCAGCGACAGCGTTAAGGATATCGGAGCCCTGCGCCTCGTACTTATCGTCCACCAGGAAGTTGGCGTCCTCGCCCACAAACAATCCCACATTGCCACCGGGCCCGGTCAGCATGTAGATATTATCGGTGACTTTCTCGGTTTGAATGCTACTTTGTGCGGCCAAGCTGATAGCACTGTTCAAGCAGAGAAAAGCCGCCAAAAGGCCGCCAAACGCATTAAAGTTGGTTAATTTCATTTGTGTTGTTCCCCATAAAACCCAATAAAAAATCAAAATTCGCAAAAATCGAATAGTGTGTTAAACCTTGTGTGAGCGGCAGTGCCCGAAAAGCCGTGTCAGCCTGGGCATTAAACGGTAATATTCCGTTCACAAAACGAGTTATACGCACGGAGTCCCCATTGTCGAACCCCCCAGAACCTTCCTTTAGCAACTATCAGTTTGACGACAAACTCAACGCGGCACTGGCGTCCATGGCCATTAGCCAGCCCACCGATATTCAAATCGCCGCGATACCGCCCGCCCTGGAAGGCAAAGACCTCATCGCCAGTGCTGCCACCGGCAGCGGTAAAACCCTGGCGTTTTTATTGCCGATTATGCAAAAGATGATCGACAATCCCGCGCCCAACTCAGGTTGTCGGGCATTGGTGTTGGTGCCCACTCGTGAATTGGCCGAGCAAATCTGCCAAGTTCTAAAAACCATGGCAAAGTTTACCCACCTTAATTTCACTCAGCTTTGCGGTGGCGCCGACTTTAAACAACAAGCCGCCTGGTTGCGCAAAAATCCGGAAATCATCGTCGCAACCCCCGGACGCCTGTGCGATCACCTGCGTCGCCATTCCACCGATTTAAAAGATCTGGAGTTTTGGGTACTGGACGAAGCCGATCGCATGCTGGAACTGGGCTTTAGTGAAGACATTCAACAGGTACAGGCCCAAGTTAGCTCCAATCATCAAACTCTATTGTTCTCCGCTACGCTCAAACATCAGCAAGTTGCTCGGCTGGCCCAATCGCTGCTCAATAACCCAATAGCCATCGAAGTTGAAGAGCGTGCGCCCGTAGCTGAAGGCGTTGAACATCAGTTTGTGCTCTCCGATGACGTTAAGCATAAGCAAAAGGTGCTCGACAAAATACTCGGCTCCGGCGAATTTAAAAAAGTGTTAATTTTTACCAACACCAAAGCCGAAAGCCATCGACTGCGCGGTTTGCTCGAATACTACGGCCATCCGTCTGGCAGTTTGCACGGCGATATGACCCAAGATCAGCGCACACAAATTTTGCGCTCGTTTCGCAACAACAAGTTTTCTTTTTTAGTGGCTACCGATGTCGCCGCCCGGGGCTTGGATATTTCAGGCTTGGACGCAGTCATTCACTTCGATATGGCGCGCAAGCCCGAGGACTACATTCACCGCGCCGGGCGTACCGGTCGCGCCGGCGAAACCGGCATCAGCATTGCGCTGATCACCCCCAACGACTGGAATAACAAAGCCCGCGCCGAAAGCAGTATTGGCCAAACCATGAAAAAGCGTCGAGTCCCAGGATTGGACGCCAAATACAAAGGCCCCGAGCGATTAAAAACCACGGGCAAAGTAGCCGGCAAAAAGCGCAAAGCCCAAGCAGAAGACAACAAGCCGCAAAAGCCCAAAATTAAAAAGCGCGCCCGCGACACCATTAACAAAGGCCGTCCTAAACGCTTTGGCCCAGCGCCTAAGAAAACCCAAGACGACGAGGCACAATCACGCTTGGGCGATGGTTTTGCACCCTTCAAAAAATCCTAGCGGATTGGCCAGCCGCCCGGTAAAAGAGTAGTATCGAAACGTTGTTACGTTAGAAAACACGTAAAAAGAAAAAGGCACGCCGATAACCGACACCAATGGCGGCCCTTTTCTACTTGGATCAACCAGCCATTAAGTGCCCAGATGCAGCTGACCAAACACACCGATTACGCCTTTCGCACGCTGATCTATTTGGCGTCCAACCCCGAGCAACTCGCCAATATTCAGCAAATCGCCGAGACCTTTGAGCTATCCAAAAGTCACTTGATGAAAGTGGTCAACAAGCTGGTTAATCAAGGCTGGGTGGAATCGATTCGCGGCAAAAAAGGCGGCATTCGGCTTGCCGTAGCACCCGAGGCTATTGGTGTTGCAGAAGTCGTGGAGCAGATGGAGAACACCATGACGCCCATCAACTGCGAAGAGCCCGTGTGCATTCTCAACAGTGCCTGCTCGCTTAAAAGTGTGCTCTGGCAAGCGCAGCAGGAGTATTTGCAGTATTTAGAGCAATATACTCTGGCGGATGTTATTAACGATCCCACCGTGCAGATTCTAAAGCTGGCTTAAAAAAGTGGGTTAGTTACCAATCGCGCAGCCCACTAACCATCCAAATAATCGCCAAAATTCTCACGATACTCATCAAAATTATCGAGCAATAAACGCCGAAACTGATCCATATAAAATTTACGCGCGTTTTGCTCGTCTTGTTCAAAATCTGCTCGGGTTTCACTGGTGGCGGCGATGATAAAGGCACCGTAGCGAGCCGCTGCGTACATGAGCGCTTGGTGAGCCTCGCCGGGCTGCAAGCCCTGCTCGGTAGCATTGTTGGCGGACTCAATGACTTGATCGATCAAATCCCAGATTTGCGATTCGGGGGAGGAGTTATCTGTGTTGGACATAGTTCGAAGCTTGTTAAACTGATCAGCGCTGACGGTTGCCGCCCGGTGGTCGTTCAGCCTACGCCAAACCAACCGCCGGGCAAGGCGAGTTTTTAGCTCACTACAGACAACAATTCAAGATCAAAAACTAAGGCAGAGTAAGGCTCAATTTTGCCGCCTGCGCCCTGCTCACCGTAGGCTAAGTGATAAGGGATGTACAAGCGCCATTTAGAGCCCACCGGCATAAGTTGCAAGGCTTCGCTCCAGCCGGGAATTACACCGTTAACGGGTAATTCAGCGGGTACACCACGATCTACGGAGCTATCGAAAATAGTGCCATCGACCAGTGTGCCATGGTAATGCGCACTTACTGTTGAGTTAGCCGTGGGTTTCTCGCCATCACCCTCAACCAACACTTTGTACTGTAGGCCAGATTCCAATACGACCACGCCCTCTTCCTGGGCGGTTTTTTCCAAAAAGGCCATACCCGCAGCGCCCAATTCTTTGGCTTCTGCTTCTTTTTCAGACTGAATTTGCGCCTGAATCACACGAAACGCCGCGTTGATGTCATCGGCCGAGACTTGCAAAGGCTTGTCGTTGGCACCATCCATAAAACCTTCTACGGCTGCTTCTAGCTCGAATGTTGAGAAAGGTTTTTTAGCAAGCTGGTCACCCAATTGACGACCGATACCATAGCTCGCACGAGCTTCGGTGGAGGAAAATTTATCAGACATAGTGATCCACTAAGTTGTGTGTATGAATACTGGCTACACCAGCAATTTGGACGCCCGAAACGATTCGGGCTCGGTGGGGAAATTAGCCAACAAAGATCCGGGCATTCCTAAACATGCGTGTCCAGGGGCCATCTTCGCCCCAGTGATCCGGATGCCAAGAGTTGCATACGGTTCTGAACACCCGCTCTGGGTGAGGCATCATAATAGTGGCACGGCCATCCAAACTGGTTACGCAGGTAATGCCGTCGGGCGAGCCGTTGGGATTAGCTGGGTAGTTTTCGGTGACTTCGATACCATTGTCCACATACCGAAGCGCCACTGTGCCGGAATCCTGGCAGTTGTGCAAATGTGCTTGGTCGCTAAACTCGGCCCGGCCCTCGCCGTGAGCCACCGCCACCGGCATGTGCGAGCCGGCCATGCCGGTTAACAACACCGACGGTGTGGGATCGATTTTAACCAAACTGGTGCGCGCCTCGAACTGCTCGGACAAATTGCGCACAAAGCGCGGCCAGTGTTCGCTGCCGGGTATCAGCGCTTTTAGATTGCTCATCATCTGGCAACCGTTGCACACCCCCAAACTAAAGCTATCCTCGCGCTCGAAGAATTCCGCGAATTGATCGCGCGCTTGAGCATTAAACAAAATGGTCTTCGCCCAACCTTCACCAGCGCCAAGCACATCGCCGTATGAGAAGCCACCACACGCGGCCATGCCTTTAAAATTTTGCAGCTGCACACGCCCCGATAAAATATCGCTCATGTGCACGTCAACGGCTTCAAAGCCGGCTCGATGGAAAGCCGCGGCCATTTCCACTTGGCCGTTAACGCCCTGCTCGCGCAAAATGGCCACGCGCGGCTTTACGCCTGAGTTAATAAACGGCACACAAATGTCTTCGTTGGGATCGAAGGTTAAGCTGGCGCTCAAACCGTCGTTACGGCCCAAAATACGGTTGAATTCCTGTTGCGCGCAAATGGGGTTATCGCGCAACGACTGCATACGGAAGCTGGTCTCCGACCACAACTGCTGCAAGTAGGATTCGCTCTGCTCAAATATTACTGCACCATCTTGACTGATGCGCACCAAATCATCTTTATTAAGCCGACCAATGCAATGCACAGGCACGTCCACACTGGCAAAACGCTCGCGAATGGCTTGGACCCGCTCACTGGGTACTTGAATCACCGCGCCCAGCTCTTCGCTAAACAGCAGCGCCAGCGGATTGCCTTGCAAGGGCGATAAATCAATATCAATGCCGGTATGGCCGGCAAAAGCCATCTCCACCAAGGTGGCAAACAAACCGCCGTCGGAACGATCGTGATAGGCCAAAATATCACCGGCTTCCAGCGATAACTGCAACGCCTGGAAAAAGCCCGAAAGCTTGGCGGGATCGTCCAAGTCGGCGACTTCATCGCCCATTTGGCCGTAAACCTGGGCCAGAATACTGCCACCCAAACGATTGGCACCATTGGCGATATCGATAAACAACAATTCGGTTTCACCGAGATCGAATCGTAATTGCGGTGTTAATGTTTTGCGCACATCCAGCACCGGCGCAAACGCCGAAATCACCAACGACAAGGGAGCCGTAACCGACTTTTCGGCTTTGTTGTCCATCCAGGCAGTACGCATGGACATGGAATCCTTGCCCACCGGAATGGTAATGCCTAGCGCCGGGCACAACTCCATGCCCACCGCCTCAACCGTGCGATAGAGTTTTTCGTCTTCGCCTTTGTGGCCAGCAGCGCACATCCAGTTGGCCGATAATTTTATATCGCGCAACGAGCCAATCCGCGTGGCAGCAATATTAGTAATGGCCTCGCCAATAGCCATACGCCCGGATGCCGGCGCGTTAATCAATGCCAGCGGCGTGCGCTCACCCATGGCGGTGGCCTCGCCTTTGTGGGTATCAAACGCCGCGGTGGTTACAGCACAATCGGCCACCGGTACCTGCCAGGGCCCGACCATCTGATCGCGCACGACAGTACCCGTTACCGAGCGATCGCCAATGGTAATCAGGAAGTTTTTACTGGCAACGGTAGGATGCTTGAGAATGCGCTCGGCGGCTTCGTTAAGATCGATGTCCTGGGTTTCAAACACCTGAGTCACACCAGTGTGCTTGTGCGCCGTGCGATGCATTTTGGGTGGTTTGCCAAACAATACCGACATGGGCAAATCCACAGGCTTGGCGTTAAAGTATCGATCATTAACAATCAAGCGCTGCTCGGCCAGCGCTTCGCCCACTACCGCATAGGGTGCGCGTTCGCGCTTGCACAGTGCTTCAAAAACAGCCAGATCCTCGGGTCTAACCGCCAGCACATAGCGCTCTTGGGACTCGTTGCACCAAACCGCCAACGGGCTCATGCCGGGCTCGTCGTTGGGCACGTTGCGCAACT